>SMWR01000142.1 GCA_004356735.1 Deltaproteobacteria bacterium | reverse complement strand
CCGCCAGCAACCGACTGTGGTCGTGGAGGAGCGCGTCGTCTACGTGGAACGGCCGCCGAGCGCCGCGCCCGCTGAGAACTGGTGGTACTACTGCGAGAGCGCCGCTGCCTATTACCCGGAGGTCGATAGCTGCTCAGAGAACTGGCTGAAGGTGCCGCCGAGGCCTGAATCGAGACGGAGCCCGTACTGATGCCTGCAACTCGTGGGGTCCTTCTCGCTGCGAGCGGGCTGCTGCTCTGCGCGTGCGCCCAATTTCCGACCGGGCCGAGCGTGATGGTGCTCCCCGGCAGCGCCAAGAACTTCGGGCAGTTCCAAATGGACGATGCGCTGTGTCGCGACTGGGCGCTGCAGCAGTCCGGAGCGACTCCGCGCCAGGCGGCGGTCGAAAACGGTGTCAGCTCTGCGGTGATCGGAAGCGCGGTTGGCGCCGCCGCAGGGGCCGCCATCGGTGCCGCGACCGGCGACGCCGGCGTCGGTGCCGCGATCGGCGCGGGAAGCGGTCTGCTGCTGGGCTCGGCGGCCGCGTCTTCGCAGGCCCAGTGGGCGGGCGAAACGCTTCAGCGACGCTACGACAACGCCTACTTGCAGTGCATGTACGCCAACGGCAACCAGATCCCGCTGCCGCAGGGAGCGTTCGCCGCCCACCCGCCGCTGCCGGCTCCCCCTGCCGGAGCCCCGCCCCCGCCTCCGCCCGGAGCCAGCTAGCAAGATCCGGTTGGGCCAGCCCGGCAAGCGGAAGGTCGAGTTCGAGGCCATGAGCGCCAACGGCGCCGCCCGCCTAGACACGAAAGCTGCCTGCCCGTTGCGCCGCGCCGAAGCGTCAGCGCACCGGTGTCGCCTCAGCTTTGCCGTCCGGTTGCCGATAACGCTCTACGAAATCCGTTTATTTTTGGGAGGGTTGGTCATGTCCCCTCGGATTCGAGTGATGCTGGCGGCGCTCCTGGCGACCGCTGTTCTGGTGGCTGGCGCATCGCCTGCGGTGGCCTACGAGCCGTTTGCCTACGAAGATGTTGGAATCGACCAAAGGCAGCGCGATACGCCCATACTGCTCGACGCATTCTTCCTTCGGCCCATGGGCCTGCTGCTCACCGGCCTGGGAATCGTGGCGTTCGTGCCGGCCGCGGCCTTCGTTGGCCTCACCCGGCCGACGGATCTCGGCAAGCCGTTCAAGTTGCTGGTCGTGAAGCCGTTCCGATACACGTTCATGGACCCGCTCGGCGAGCATTAGAGTTCAAAGAACCGGGTTCAGAGAATCGGGTTCGAAGCGTCCGATTCGAAGCATAAGATCCAGGAAGAGCGGTCCGGCTCGATTGAGCGGGGCCGCTCTTTTCTTTTGTGAAACCCAGGGCTTCGAAGCGGACCCTTGAACCCTCTTGGGAAGCGGGGGAGCTAGCGGATCTCGAGCTTGCGGAAGGCGAGCACCAGGGCCGCGACGCTCAGCGTTGCCCAGGCGAGGGCGCGAACCGCGAGCCTCAACGCCTCGCCTTCGGCCAGCGGCTGCTCCACCCAGCTGGACAGGGCCGCGATCATGCTGCCCGCGAGCGGCGGTCCGTAGCGAGCCACGGCTCCCGCCAGCCCACCGATCTCGGCGCCGAGACGCACGCTGGTCTCGAGAATTCCGACGCCCCACACGGTTCCGAACACGAGAAGCGTCGTCAGCGTGCGCGGCAGCCACAGCGACGCCGTCATGGCGAGCCCAGCGACGGTGACGGCGCCGAGGGCGCAGGCCAGGAAGACGCCGCCCACGGGTGCTAGGGCAAGCCCGTGTCGGTGGCTGAAGAGGAAGCCGCTGGTCCCCAACAGGACTGCGCCCGTGAGCAATGCCAGACCCAGCGTTCCGGCGAGCCGGCTGAGCGCAAAGGCAGTGCGGGAGACCGGACGCGACAGCAGCAGGATTGCCGAGCCGTCGGCCAGGGGTTCTGCCAGATGATCCGAAGCGAGTGCGCCTGCCAGCACCAAGGTCCAGAGGCCCAGGCTCACGACCGAGATGAGACCCGCGAAGCCCACGAGCTGGCTGAGCTCGACCGGCTGTCCGTTCTGCGTCACCGCCGGGCTGCACGCGCTGCAGCTGTCGATGAAGAAGAGTGACACGATCGCGAGCACTGCGATGACGGGCACGATGCGTCGTCGCACGGCGTCGGCGACCGCTTCGACGGCCAGGATCCGAAAGACCCGGAGCGCGCCCGCTGCTGCCTGAGCCATCAGCCGCGCACCACCCGCAAGAAGGCGTCTTCCAGTGTTTCACCCGGCCGGACCAGGTCCGCGATGGCGCCCTGCGCAGCGATCCGCCCTTCGTGAAGGATCGCCGCGTGGTCACAGACCCGTTCGACTTCCGACAGAACGTGGGAGCTCACCAGCACCGTGCAGCCCCGCTCGCGAACGATGCGGATCCATTCGCGGGCGTCGCGAATCCCGATGGGATCGAGTCCGCTGGTCGGCTCGTCGAGCAACAGCAGATCGGGCTGGGCCAGGAACGCCTGGGCGAAGCCAACCCGCTGCGCGAGCCCCTTCGAAAGCCCGCCGATCCGATCCGCGCCGCGATCGGCAAGGCCCGTCATCTCGAGGGCGGACTCGACCTCGCGCTCGAGCTCGGCGCCCGCGAGGCCCGCCAGCGTTCCGTGCAGGCGCAGGAATCCGCGGACCGTGGCCCGTTCCGGCAGACGAAGGCGCTCGGGGAGATAGGCCACGCCGACGCGCGAGGCCGGGTCCATCGGATCGCGCCCGCGCAGGCGAACGGTTCCGTGGCAGGGCTGGGCGAACCCCAGCAGCAGCCGCAGACAGGTGGTCTTGCCGGCACCGTTGGGTCCCAGCAAGCCCAGCGACGCACCGCTTTCGAGCCGGAGATCGATGTTGTTGAGTGCGGTGCGCTGGCCGTAGCGCTTGGTGACGCCGCTGAGCTCCAGAGCGAACATGCGCGGCAGAACGTAACATGTTCCCGTGAGCGGACACGCGACGCAGCCGCCCGAGGAGCACCGGCAAGCAGTGAGCGGTCGGCGCGAAGTTCTCAGGCGCGTGATCTTCGAGGCCGACACGCCCGCGGGCAAGGTCTTCGACGTGATCCTGCTGGTGGTGATCGTGCTCAGCGTGATGCTCGTGATGATGGAAAGCATCGCGACGATCGAACAGGACCATGGCGACTGGCTCCGTTTCAGCGAGTGGATCATTACCGGCCTCTTCACGATCGAGTACGGGCTGCGCCTGTACTGCGTTCCGTCGCCGATCCGCTACGCACGCAGCTTCTTTGGGGTCGTGGACCTGCTGTCGGTGCTTCCGACCTACCTGAGCTTGCTGTTGCCGGGGAGCCAGTCCCTGCTGGTGATCCGGGCGCTTCGACTGCTCCGGATCTTCCGCGTCTTCAAGGCGGTCCGCTTCCTCGATGAGACGAACGTACTGGTGACGGCGCTTCGATCGAGCCTTCCCAAGGTCGTTATCTTCCTGGGGACGTTGATGATCGGCGTCATCATCATGGGATCGGCCATGTACCTGATCGAGGGCGAAGCCGGCGGCTTCACCAGCATCCCGGTCTCGATGTATTGGGCGATCGTGACCATGACGACCGTGGGCTACGGCGACATCGCACCCGTGACTCCGCCGGGCCAGGTCGTGGCCGCCATCGCCATGTTGATGGGCTACAGCCTCATCGCCGTGCCGACGGGCATCGTGTCGGCCGAGCTGGTGCGCGCCAGCCGCAGACCCCACAACACGCGCGTCTGCAACGATTGCTTCAGCGAGGGTCACGAGGCGGGCGCGCGTTTCTGTCGCGACTGCGGCGCCGAGCTGTCGCCGCCGGAGCCGGGCCTGCCGCCGCTGCCCAAACGGTAGAGCGAGATTCCAGCGAGCGGAAGGGACGGTCGATGAACCCCCCATGAGCGAGATCTCGTGCCACGAGGAGCAGGAGCGGGAGGCCCTGCTCGAGGCCGTCGCTGCCGGCTCCGCCGAGATCCTGGAGCTGGCGCGCTGGATGTCGGCCCATCCGGAGCTCTCGCTGGAAGAGCGGGAGACCCGCCGGCGCTACGTCGACTACCTGCTCGCCCGGGGCTTCGCCGTGCACGAGCCGGTGACCGAACTCGACACCGCTTTCGTCGCCGTCCGGGGAGACGAAGAGGCTCCCCTTCGGGCCGGACTGCTGGCCGAAATGGACGCGCTTCCCGAAATCGGTCACGCCTGCGGCCACAACCTGTCGGGCCCGGCGAGCTTGCTGGCCGCCTCGGCCCTGGTCCAGGTCCTGCCCAGCGACGTCGCCTGCATTCGCGTGGTGGGTTGCCCGGCCGAAGAACTCGGCATCGGCAAACGCCGCCTGGTGGCGGCCGGCGTGTTCGAGAAGCTTGACGTGGCCATGATGGCCCACGCTTCGGACATGCGACGCGCCCACCGGCTGTTCCTGGGGCTTCGCAAGTTCGAGTTCGTCTTTCATGGCCGGGCCTCCCACGCCGCGGCCTATCCCGAGCGGGGAGTGAATGCGCTCGACGGCGTGATCACGCTGTTCGTCTCGGTGGGTCTGCTGCGTCAGCAGCTCTCCCGGGAGATCCGAATCCACGGCATCGTCTCGGATGGCGGAGACGTCCCCAACGTGATTCCCGAGCGCGCCGCGGCCCGATTCTGGGTGCGCGCGCTCGACGAAGGCGAGCTGGAGGACGCCGTGACCCGCGTCGTCCGCTGCGCCGAGGCTGCGGCCCAGACCTGCGGGGCCCGGCTCGAAGTCCGGGAAGAAGAGAACTCTTCGCCGGTCATGAAGCCGAACCTGCCGCTGGCCAATGTCTACCGCGAACAGCTCGAAGCCCTGGGACTGGCCGAGACTCCGCATCCGCCCGCTGCCCACATCGGCTCCAGCGACATCACGCACGTGGCCCGGGTGGTCCCCACGATCCACCCGAACTTTCCGATCGGCAAGGACCTGCAGCTGCACACGCGGGCCTTCGCCGAAGCGGCGGCCGGCCCCCAGGGCGAAGCCGGGCTGCTGGAGGCGGCCCGGGCACTGGCCCTCACGATCCACACGCTGGCGCGCTCGCCGCAGCGGCGCCGAGAGGTCGCCGCAGCCGCGGGGTGAATCCCCCAGCGGCGGCTGCGTCCCAATGGAACCGGGCGTTTGCGGTCCCACCGGGGGAGCGCCTAAGCTCCGGACCGGGGGGTGGACATGGCCGGATTCCGGCTGTCCCGAAGAGACGGGTACGCTCGCCCGCGCCGCCGCATGGCGGAGCGGCTGGCGGAGCAGGGTGTGGTGAAGAGCCGTCGTGTGCTCGACGCCTTTG
>SMWR01000141.1 GCA_004356735.1 Deltaproteobacteria bacterium | reverse complement strand
CCGGCACGGGGCTTGCTGTAAGGGTCCGAGGCGCCGCTTGGATCGGTTCTCGAAGGCCGGGATCCTGGCAGCGCTGCCTCGGAAAGGAGGCCTTTTTTTGGAATCCCCCAAGTATCTGAATTTTGAAGCTCAAATTTCCTATACGGGGGCTTCCCGAGGCGGTAGAATTCGTCGTCTGACTGCATCTAGACCCAAAATTGAAGGAGTATCCCTTTGAGAAAGCTAATCCTGTTATCCATTTCCGTCCTGTTAGCCTTGGGCATGGCCGGCGCTGCCAGCGCCGCCCCGCTCAATTGGGTAGGCACCTCGACGCTGCTGCTGGGCGATTTCGAGCCCACCGCGATCCCGGGTGGAGGCGTCGCTACCGTCAATGGCTCCTCGGGTGTCATCCCGGCGCACCTCAGCACCCTGAGGCTCGCCGCCAGCCGCGGTAACGTCGCGACCGACTTCACGCTGATCGTCACCGACCCGGTCGCGACCATCAAGCTGATCCAGTTCTTCGACGTCCAAGCCGGCACTGGAACTTTCGGTCCCGGCATCTCGGGCGCGGTGGGGACCGCCACCCAGCCCGGCAAGAACCTGGGCACGCTGCCACTCGGTGGCGTGGTGAAGCTCTGCGTAATCGACACCAGCTGCAACTTTTCGTTCAGCCTCATCCTGAGCACGCCCACGGTAAATGGCATCGCTGCGGTCGGCGTCGGTGGCCAAATCGGGGGTGGTAGCCTGCTTGTCGGGGTCTCGGTCCAGGGCGCGCCTTGGACCGTGAAGACGGTGACGCTCATCGACGAGGTCACCTCGACCGTCGGCACCAACAAGACTTTCATCCCGGTTACGTTCAAGGGCTTCGCCCACGGACCGAACTCGATGACGACGTCGAATACGGCCGCAGTGAGCGGCGTGCTCCAGCTCGTGACGCCCTCGCAGGTGGTTACGACCCTTCTCGACGGCAGCAACGCAAAGATAGCATCCGGAAACATCTTCTTGCTCAAGTTCATTCCGGAGCCCGGACTGCTGCTGCTGCTGGGCTCGGGCGTGATCGGCCTCGTCGTTCTCGGCCGCACGCGAATGCACAAGTAACGCCTCGCAGCTCCTCGGAGCTGCGGTGCCGTTCTCGAACGGCCCCTCTTCCCGGCTCAAGGGAAGGGGGGCCGTTTTCGTTTTCTCCCATGAACGCTTTGACTCCAGGCCTGCAGCAACAGCGGTCGTCGACGAAGAGGGGCAATGACCTGCGCGCTCGTGACGGGCGCCTGTTGACAGCCGTCGACGGATCGATGCCCTCCGGAAACCCGACCCCCCGACTCCCAGCCTGCTTGCCGGCTGCGGGACACTACTTCGTGGTCGACATCCCGCCGTCGACCGGAATCACGGCCCCGGTGAGATAGGCGCCGGCACGCGAGGCCAGGTAGATCACGACGCCGACCATGTCCTCGGGCGTGCCGATGCGCTTCAGCGGATTCGATTCGACAATCATGTCGCCAAACTGCTCGAGCGTCGCCGCCATCATCTTGCTCTCGAAAGGACCCGGCGCAACGGCGTTGACCGTGATCTTCTGGGGCGCCAGCCGGCCGGCCATGACCCGGGTCAGGTGGTGGACGGCCGCCTTGCTGGCCGAGTACGCGTAGGTCTCCAGCACCGGCACCTGGAGGCCATCGATCGATCCGATGTTGATCACGCGGGCGGGATCCTCCGGACTGGCAGCGGCCTCGAGCTGGGGCACCAGCGCGCGGGTCAGGTGGAACACACTCTTCAGGTTCAGGGCCAACACTTTGTCCCAGGCGGCGTCGGGATACTCGGCCAGGGGCGCGCCCCAATTCGTGCCGGCGTTGTTCACCAGGATGTGGAGCGCCGGCTCACGGGCTGCGATCTCGGCCGCGAGCCGGTTGCACTCCGCCTCGGTGGAGAGATCCGCAGGCAGGGCGATGCAGGTCCCGTGCTTCGACAGCTCGGCGGCCACCTTCTCGCAGACAGAGGCCTTGCGACTCGACACGTAGACCCGCGCGCCGTTGTGCACCAGCCCCTGGGCGATCATGAGTCCGATGCCGCGCGAGCCGCCGCTCACCAGGGCGACCTTGCCCTCGACGGAAAACAGATCTTTCACTTCGATTTCTCCTCGGCCTCGGTCATTCCGCGGCTTGGGGCAGCTCCACGGGAACCACGGCACCGGTGGCCTCTTCCCAGGCGCGCTGGATCACGAAGTCGCGATCCAGCGTCAACAGGAACGGAATCTTGATCTCGGCATAGTCCTCGTCCTTGCCGAGCTGGGCGCTGGCGAGGGTCTGATCCAAAGAGAGACCCTGCTGCGCCGCATTCTCGCCGACTTGCCAGAGTTCACGCAGGAACTCCTGGAACCCGATGATGCCCTGGCGATCGCTCACGGCACCGTGACCCGGAATCACGCGATCAAAGTCGAGTTCGAGAATCCGATCGAGGGTCTCGATCCAGGCCTTCACCGAGCCACCGCCCACGAGATCGATGTTCGGATAGCGGTGGTTGAAGAAGAGATCGCCCGTGTGGATCACCCGATCGTCGACGAAGTGCACCACCAGGTCACCGCCGGTGTGGCCACGACCCGGATGAATCGCGCGGATCGTCTTGGCGCCGATCACGACTTCGTATTCGTCGGAGAAGGTCTCGTTGGGCATCGAATCCTCAAAACCCGACCAGTAGTCGGCGTCGAGGATTCGCATGTAGTCCAGCGTCCGGTCGGTCGAGATGATCCGGGCGTGGGCGGCAAAACCCGGGTTCCCGTGGCTGTGATCGAAGTGGTAGTGACTGTTGAAGATGGCCTGGGTGGGTCCCCCCGCGATCTTCTCCGCAAGCTCCCGGATCCGCTCACCCTGTATCCTGAAGCTCATGGTGTCGACGACGACGGCGCCCGTGGCAGTCTTCAGGACCGCGACGTTGCCGCCGAGCCCGAAGATGACGTAGACGTCGCCGCTGACGGCCTCGACCTCGAGCGAGGTCACTTGGTCGTGAACCGCAATCGCTCCGATTCCAGCCGCGACGACCGCAATCGTGGCGATGATTCCAAGGCTTCGAGCCATCGGCTCCCTCCCGTTCCCCCGCGGCGCGCATTATAGGCACGCGTGGGGCCGGAAGGGAGCCAGCCGGCCAGCGTACAGTCGGTTTGGCAGGCCTCGCCCGGGGCTACTGGCCGGAGAAGGCGGCCTTCTCCTCTTCGATCAGGGCCTTGAACGACGGTCGAGAGTGGATGCGCTCCACGTAGGCCGCGAGCTTTGGCCAGCGGGAGGCATCCAACGTCGCGCCGCCGTGCATCAGGTTCACGAACGGCGAGGCCGTGGCGATGTCGGCGATCGAGAAGCGACCGCCGGCCAGATACTCGCGATCGGCAAGCTGGCCTTCGACATAGTCGAACACCGGAGGCTGCTCGTTCTCGCGGACCGAGGCGATCCGCTCCTCGTCAACTGGCTGCTTCAGGATCCTGGCCTTCACCACGCGTTCGAAGAAGACGGGCGTGCAGACCTCGACCAGCTTGGTGTCCGCGTACTCCTCGTACCAGACCGCCCGACCGAAGGACGCCGCGTCCGACGGATACAGGGACGGGTTCGGATGGGTCTTGTCGAGATAGGCAATGATGCAGGAGGAATCCGGCAGCAGGTAGTCGCCGTCCTCCCAGCAGGGAATCTTCCCGAGTGGGCTCTTCTGCTTGTACTCGTCGCTCACGCCCATCGGCATGACCGGGTTGAGCTCGTAGTCGATCCCCTTCTCGGCCAGTGCGACGCGCACTTTGCGCACGAAGGGGGAGGCATTGACACCGTGAAGAACAGGCATGTTCAGGCTCCTTGTGGGTTCTCCGGGGATGCTGGGTTCTCCGGGGTTGGGGGGTCCATCTCGAAAAGCGCCGAAAAATCGATCATGGCATCGGGGTCGCCGGCGACGCTCAACATTCCACTGGCGACCGCCTGTTCGACAGCCATCCATCCCGATGCCACGGCCAGCAGCGTGAACAGGTCCGCGCGCAGCGTGGCCTCGGCCTCGCCGTCCTCGTCCAGCACGACGGTTCCCGCAGGTCCACCCCTGACCCGGACGCTGGCTTCGCGATCCCCAACCACCGCGGTCAGGCGGAAGGTTCGCGCCGGCGTGGGGCTGTGCCGCGCAATCGTCAGCATGCCGAGCTTCAGCCAAGCGGGCTCGATGTGGTCGCCGGGCTCGGGGACGCCCAGCTGACGCGCGCCCCAGCGCGCCAGCTCGAGGATGGCGGGCAGCAGGCCCTGACCGCTCTCGGTCAATTCGTAGACGCTGGCGGCGGCCGGCGGCGGCAGCTCACGGCGCCGAACCACGCCACGCTGAGTCAGCTTGCCCAGCCGGTCGGCCAGCACACTGCTGCTGACCCCGGCCAAGGGGGCCTGGAAATCGCTGAATCGCTTCGGGCCGATCAGGAGTTCACGCAAGATCAGCAGGGTCCAACGCTCCCCCACGATCTCGGCTGCACGGGCCAGCGGACAGAATTGGGCGTAACGGAAATCAGACACGATCCGAGCAGTCTGACAGAATCGACTTCGAATTGCAAAGTAAAGACTTCGAAAAAAGAAGTTCGAAGCAAATCCGCCGCTTTACGGGCCTCTGCGGCTCGGATCGGCTCGGCCAAAGGCTGTGGGGCTAGACGGCGCGCAGCGGGGTGGGTTTTCCGAAGAGCCAGCCCTGGCCGAACTCGATGCCAAGACGCCCCAGGGTTTCGAGCTCTTCCAAGGTGCTGAGGCCCTCGCCGATGATGCGCGCACCGATCTGGTCCGCCACCGACTGCAGGGCGCGCAGCAGCTCCTGCCGGACCGGGTCCTCGTCGATGCCGGTCACGAAGGCCCGGTCGACCTTGATGAACTCGGGAGACAGCTCCACCACGGACTCGAGACTCGCATAGCCCGCGCCGGTGTCGTCGAGCGCAATCTGGAAGCCGAGACCGCGGTAGTAGTCGCGCACCTCGCGGAAGATGTCGAAATTCCCGATCGATTCCTGCTCGGAGATCTCGAAGACCACGTCGCTCGGGCTGAGCTGGCACTGGTCGAGGGTGCGTCGCAACGCCTCGGCCCGAAAGTTCGGATCGTGGATCGTCGAGGGTCGCACGTTGAGAAAGAGCTTCACACCGCCCGGCAGGTCTTGCGCTCCCGCGAGTCCACTCTTGCGACACAAGCAGTCGAGCTGGAAGGTGAGATCCTGCTCTTCGGCCGCCGCAAACAGGGCAAGCGGAGAGTGGAGGTCGCTGCCTTCTGGACCTCGTGCCAGTGCCTCATAGCCGAACACCGTCCGGGTCTCGACCTCGACGATCGGCTCGTAGACCGAATAGATGTTGCCCTCGAGCACCAGCTCGAAGATGCGCTTGCGTCGGTGGCGCGCCAAGAGCCGCTCGTTCAGATCTGAATCGTCGCGGGCTTTGCGAAGGGCCGCGCTGACCTGACTCTCGGCCCCGACGAACGGATTGCGCAGTGCAGCGCCCGTCCCCATCTCGAGCGGGGGCGCCTGCTTGAGATGGGGATAGCCGACCCGGTTGCCGCGCTTCTCGAGCCCCTCGAGCAGCGCGCGGCGCAGCTCGGGAATCTCGCGCTGGTAGAAGTCGGCCTCGACCGTCTCCCGGAAGATGAGGACGACGATCTCGTTGCGGCCGGTCTCGCCGCTCACGACCAGGTCGTTGATGCCGATGCGATCGCCCACGATCTCGACCACCAGCTTGCCCAGTTCATCCATGGCCCGACGATGGGCCTCGGCCCCGTACTGACGCTCGATCACCGACAGCCGCGACGCTCCGATCACGATCACGCCGAGCGCGCCTTCCAGTGTGAACTGGGCCGTGATCCGCGACAGGACCTCACCCAAGCCCGGGAGTCCGCCCCGCTGGGACTCCGTCTCCGCGACAAACCTGTGCCGGAAGCCCTCCGCCATGCCACCCCATCGGCAACCCGCAGGCGAGGTCTGAGTGCGGGGTTTTCAGTGAATTCCGCGGGACGGGACCAGCGTCGACGGATCGATGCCCAAGCTTCGCAGGACGTGGTCCCACATCATCGACGGATCGACGTCGAAGATCGCCTCGGAGCTCACCGGAGCCAGGATCCAGGCGCCCTCGACCAATTCGGCCTCGAGCTGACCGGGCCCCCAGCCGGCGTAGCCCAGCATCATGTGGAGCTGCTCGGGCGGCTCGGCGGCGACGTTGCGCAGGGCCTCCAACGAGCCGGCGAAATAGACCCCGTCGACCAGCCGCTTCACGTCGTCGTGGACGCTGGCCGTCGATGACTCGCCCATCACGAGCCAGCCCGTCTGGGGTTGGACCGGACCGCCCCAATCGATCCCCTTTTCCGGAGCACCGCCCCAGCTCAGGTCCAGCGTCGAACACAGGCCGATGGCCGTGATCTCGGTGGGCCGGTTCAACACGACCCCGAAGGTTCCCTCCCCGTCGTGGTGGACCAGCAGCACGACGGTTCGGTGGAAGTTGGGATCGCGAAGCTGCGGCATCGCGACCAGGAACGTAGGAGCAATCGACGAGGCAGCCACACGAGCAGCTTAGCAGGCTGCCGTCGACGGACGACGACGGTAGGCTCCAGACGATGAGCCGGGAGCGCATTGGATTCGCCCTGCTGCTGGGCGCCGTCGCGATCTTGGGGGCCGCGATCACACCCGGCCTCGCCGCGCGGCTGGCGCCGGATGCGGTCGCCGTCGCCAGCGTCCAAAGCCTCGGGCTCGAGTGGTTCCTGGCGTTTCTCGCGCTCAGCGGCGCCGCGTTCTGGGACGAACCGCTGAAGCAGCGCCTGGGGCTCGGACCGGGACGACTGACGCTCTCGTCCACGGTATGGCTGGTGGCGGGGGGACTGGCGCTGAGCTTCGCGCTGGACGGCCTCGCCTGGCACAGCGGTCTGCGCCCGCAGAGCAACCTGGCGAAGTTCGACACGCTGCTGGCCGACGCCAGCCAACTCGGAATCTTCTGGGCGCTGTTGGGAATCGGGATCGCTCCCGGAATCGGCGAAGAGTTGCTGTGCCGCGGCCTCTTGCAACGCGGCATCGAGCGCCGCTGGGGACCCGGCTGGGCGATCCTGCTGGCGTCCCTGAGCTTCGGCGCCCTGCACGGCGAGAGCGTGCACGCCGGCTTTGCCGCATTGTTGGGGCTCTATCTCGGCAGCATCGCCGTGCTGGCCGGCTCGATCCGCCCCGCCATCCTGTGCCACGTCGTGAACAACCTGCTGGGCGTGGTCTCGGCCACCCGCTTCCCCACGGGACAGCCACCCCTCTGGGCGGTCCTGCTGGCTCTGGCGGCTGCCATCTTCTCGCTTTGGATCGTGCATCGGCGCCATCTAGGGCTACAGAAAAGCTCCGTTTTGGTCGACCCGTAGGGGCACTGCCTGCAGTGCGTCCGTGGAGACGTGTGCCGACAAACGGAGGAGGAGCATGGCCCGGTCGGTCCAGGTGCTGCTGCTCGACGACGGCGAGCTCGACGATATCCAGCAGATCCTGCAAGAGCAGGGCATTGGATACGGCCGCGTCCGCGGCGGTGCCATCGTCGACAACACGCCGGCCCCGTCGAAGCTGCTGGTCGCAACGCCGCGACGCATCGACGCCGTCCATCTGCCGGAGCCGGGGTCGCCCGAGGCCGACGGCCTGACGCGCATCGTCGT
>SMWR01000017.1 GCA_004356735.1 Deltaproteobacteria bacterium | reverse complement strand
GCCGCGCAGTCACTGCTGGCGTGCAGGCTGCCCGAGGCTTCGTCCAGCTCGTACTGCGTATGGCGATCGATTCGCGGGAACTCCACGGGACGCCACGGGGCGCTGCCCGGAGCCGGCAAGCGAATCTCGACGGGGCCCGGACCGAGGTCGTCGGCGCCGGCCGGATCCAGCCCGGCAAGCGCCAGGCAGAGTGCGGTCGTAGCGACGGCTTTGGCTCGCGTCACGGCTCCGGAGCATACCGGGCGGAGGTCGTCTGCTCGGAGCTGAGGTCGTCCGCTCAACCGGGGGGTCGTTATCTTTGCGAATCCCAAAGGAAATCCAGATCCGAACGGGGATCCGCTAAGATCCCGCCGGCTCGCCGCCTCCGCGGCGGGTCTGGCCGGGCGCTCCGCACCGCGACCCCCCCTCGGCGGTTCCGGACGCGGCTACCCCGACATTTACCCGTTCGACCGGGTCGTGGGCATGCCCCGCCGCGCGCATCCCGAGATCGTGAAACTGAGGAGAGACGAGCGATGAGCGACATTCAGTTCGATGGCCGGGTGGCCGTCATCACCGGCGCCGGCGGCGGCCTCGGCAAGACCTACGCGAAGATGATTGCAGCGCGCGGGGGCATGGTGGTCGTGAACGACCTCGGCGGTGGTTCCGACGGCAGCGGCGCTGGCTCCAGTATGGCCGACGAGACGGTCAAGGAGATCAACGAAGCCGGCGGCAAGGCCGTGGCCAACTACGACTCGGTGGCGACGCCCGAGGGTGGCGAGGCGATCATCAAGACGGCCGTCGACAATTTCGGCAAGGTCGACATCGTCATCAACAACGCCGGTATCCTGCGTGACAAGTCGTTCGTGAAGCTCGCGCCCGAGAATCTCGAGATCGTGCTCGACGTCCATCTGAAGGGTGCGTTCTTCGTGACCCAGCCGGCCTTCAAGATCATGAAGGAAAGCAATTACGGCCGGATCGTCTTCACGGCATCGGGTGCGGGCATCTTCGGCAACTTCGGCCAGAGCAACTACGCTGCGGCCAAATGCGGTCTGGTGGGGCTGTCCAACGTGCTGGCCATCGAGGGCGCCCGCAACAACATCAAATGCAACGTGATCGCCCCAATCGCCAAGACGCGGCTCACCGAGCAATTGCTGGGTGGACTCGCCGATTCGCTCGACCCGAACTACGTGACCCCGCTGGTGATCTATCTGGTGTCCGAGGCCTGTGAGCTCACCCATGAGACCTTCGACGTGGGTGGTGGTCGCTACGCCCGGATCTTTACCGGCATGAGCAAGGGCTGGGTCGCGGCGAAGGACACGATCCCGGCACCCGAGGACATCGCGGCGAACATGGAAGCGATCCGTGACGTCTCCGAATATACCATTCCCGAAAGCATCGCTGGTGAAATGGAAGCGGTCATGAACGCACTGAAGGAAAGGGGATAACGCAATGCCGATCGATCCGAGCAAGGCGCTGGGCGCCGAACTGGGCGAAGGGACCTACACGTACACCAAGGACGACGTGATCCTCTATCACCTGGGCCTCGGCGCCGGTGTTCCCGCCACCGATCCCAAGGAGCTCGAGTACACCTACGAGAAGAACCTCAAGGTGCTGCCGAGTTTCGGTGTGATTCCCACGTTCGGTGCCATGGGCGGCATGGGCAATGTCGAGGGACTGTCCTTCAATTTCGCCATGTTGCTTCACGGTGAGCAGGATCTCGAAGTCCACCAGCCGATCCCGCCGGAGGCCACGATCACCAATCGCGGCAAGGTCGCCGAGATCTGGGACAAGGGGAAGGCGGCGCTCGTCGTCCTCCAGGTCGACAGCAGCGACGAGTCGGGCCAACCGCTCTTCACCAACCGCTTCTCGCTCTTCCTGCGCGGTGAGGGTGGCTTCGGTGGCGAGCCCGGACCGAAGGCCGGCAACAAGAAGCCCGATCGCGAGCCCGATGGCGTGGTCGAGAAGACCCTGATGCCTCAGCAGGCGTTGATCTACCGCCTGTCGGGCGACAAGAACCCGCTCCATGCCGATCCCGAGTTCGCCAAGATGGCTGGCTTCGAGCCGCCCATCATCCATGGTCTCTGCTCATACGGTGTCGTCTGCAAGGCGATCGTCGACGACGTGCTCGACGGTGACACCACCAAGGTGGCGGGCTGGAAGGCTCGCTTTGCGGGCGTGGGCTACCCCGGCGAGACCTACGTCATCTCCTACTGGAAGGAAGGCGACAAGATTCTCGTCGAGGCGAAGTCCAAGGAGCGCGACGCCATCATCATCTCGAACGCGGCGGTGACCGTTCGCAGCTAGCGGCGGTTCGCATCGAGACTCCAGTTCGCGTATTGAGGACGGCGGGTCCGGCATCGGGCCCGCCGTCTCGGTTTCGGTCGCGGCTATCCTGTTGAGCATGAAGCTCCGATGGATGCCCCTGCTCGCGAATCTGCTGGTCGTGGTCTACGCGCTCGATGGCTGTCTGTCCCTGCTGGAGGCGGTGCTGCGGGCAGGGACCGGATCTCAGGCATTGCTGGGCCTGCGCAACGCCTTCGCGAGCTTCGTTCTCTGTACGGGAATCGCGTACGTCCCGCTGCTCGTCCTGGCGCCCCGACTTCCGACCGTGACGCTGCTGTTGCTCGTCCTGAGCCTCGTGTGGTTGAACTTCTCGGCGGTGCCGCTTCCCCTCCTGATCGATTCTCTGCTGGCGCTGGGCTTCGCTTCCGTGTTCTTCCAGCTCTCGTTCGCGGTGCTCGCGTTTCTCTGGATTCGGCGCTGCAACGGCGGGCGCGGCTGGCTCTGGACCGATTCCGCGCTGAAGGGTCCTGCCTTGTCGTGGAAGCATTCGATGGCCGTCATCGCCGGATGCGTGGTCGTACTCGTGCCGGCCGGTGTTCTCTATGGGATCGTGTACGCCTTGACCGCGATCCAGCTCAGCACCCAGGGATTCGTGAGTTTCGATCTGCTGGGAGTGTCCCTTGCGGACCGGCGCTACGAGAGAGAAGATCGCGAGATTCGACTGGTGGGAATGATGCACATCGGTGAGGAAGACAACTATCGCCGGGTGGTGCAGAGCTTCATCGAAGAATCGACGATCGTGTTGGCGGAAGGGATGACCGATGAGGGCGTCGTTCTCGAAACACCTCTTTCCTACGAGCGCTTTGCTGCCATTCTGGGACTCGAGCAGCAGCGATTCCTCGCCGACTATCTCGGAGAAGCGTACGGCGAGGACCCTTCCGGATGGCCCGTGATCCAGCACGCGGACCTGGACCTAGGCGAACTTTCTCCCGACACGCAGGAATTCCTGGAGCGCATCGGGAGAGCGTTGAATTCGGACCGGATGGTTCCGGCCATGCAACAGATGATCGCCGACTACGCCGATCGTCCAGAGGTGCTTCGCACCATCGAGCACGACATCATCCACCTCCGTAACCAGCATCTTCTCGACGAGATGACGCTTGCGCTCGAAGACTACCAACGGGTTGTCGTTCCCTGGGGTGCGCTCCATCTTCCCTACATCGAAGAGGCCATCACCGGTTGGGGATTCGAGCCCGCGAATTCGACGCGACATCGTCTCATTTCCTGGCGTGGTATCCTGGAAGCGCTGGTCGGCGGAGAATAGAACTGCTCCTGTTCGCAACACCTAGAGGATTCCAGCGAACACCTCGCGCCATGGTCGTCCCCTTCCATCCATTGCGCCGCCGTGGTTTCGGGATCCGCGGCTCGACCAGCGCCTACTGGGCCTGGGTAAGGTCCATGCGAACCGGCCACGCAGGGGGCGTGTGGTAGAGTCGCTTTCCCCGTGAAGCGACAATAGTGGACTGATCGCGTGTGCGGAAGAGCTGCGCACGCGGTCAAGCCTGGTCGCACAGTCTGAGGAGGATCTGATGCGGATAACGTCTTACGCACGACGGCACAGGCGTGGCACCTTCGAGGTATTCTGCGTTTTTCTGGCAACCGCAGTTTCGGGCATTACCTGCACTGCGGAGCTGGCGCAGGCCAAAGGGCCGCAGTTCGACGCGCCGTTCCTCGACCACCAGAAGAAGAATGCGGAGCGGTGGGCTGTTGAGGACCAGCAGATCGATCAAAAGCTCGCGGCGCTCCGCGATCGCTTCGGAAAGCGGCCCAACATCATTTATATCCTGGCAGACGATGTAGGTTGGGGCGAGCTGGGTTGGCAAGGTGGCGGTAAACACCGTGGTACACCGACTCCTGAACTCGACCGGATGGCACAGGAGGGCATGCGGTTCTGGAGCGCCTACGCGGAGCCGTCCTGCACGCCGTCCCGAATCGCCATCAACACCGGCCGCCATCCGGTGCGCACCGGTCTGCTGAGCGTACTCTGGCCCGGTCAAACAGAAGGACTATCTGCGGAAGAAAAGACCGTCGCCGAGGTGCTCTCGGATGCCGGTTACAACACCGCCATGTGGGGCAAGTGGCATTTGGGAGATCTGCCCGAGCACGCGCCGGAGAACCAAGGCTATGACTATGCGTACTATGGCATGTGGAACGGCGCGCCTGACAACTGGCCCGGCTCTTTCGACATGTACAACGATGCACCGAACTCCATGAAGGCGATGTTCTACGACTTCCCCGGCGCGGAGGAATACAAGAAACGCACGGGGATCGATCTAACGGAGGCCGCGTTCGTCGGGCGCAAGGGCGAGGGGCGCAAGCCCGTCGAGGGTGTTGCAGGCACGCTGGGTCCCGACCGACAGGAAGCCTTTGAGGCAGAGTCGATCAAGCAGATCACCGCGTATGTCACGGACAAGGCGAAGGACGACAAGCCCTTCTTCATCTATTGGGCGACCTACACCCAGCAATTGCAAGGTTCGAAGGCCCACCATAACGACAAGCACGTCGACAAGGTCAACGCTCAGGCTTCCGCAATGGCGGCCCACAACGCGCACGTGCGGCAACTGCTCGACACCTTGAAGGCCGAAGGCATCGCCGAGAACACGCTTGTCGTCTGGATCAGCGACAACGGTCCGATGTACGTGTTCTACCCGAACTCTGGCTATTCCTGGCTGCGTGGCGGCAAGGGCGATGTCCTGGAGGGCGGCGTGAGGGTGCCGGCGATGGCCTGGTGGCCGGGCATGATCGCTCCCAATCAGGACCCCGTGGACATCCTGCACCTCACCGACCTGTTCACGACGGCCGCCCGTCTCGGTGGGGCGCTCGACCAGATCCCGAGCGACCGTGTCACGGATGGGATCGATCAGACGGCGCTCCTGCTGCTTGGCGAAGACCACGGCCGGCGGAACATGATGTTCCATTACAGCGGCGGGGTTCTTGGCGCGATCCGCTACGAGGACTTCAAGGTCCACCTCAAAGCGGGGCACGGCGGGCTGCCGGGCATGGATTTCTACAACGTAATGCGCGATCCCGGGGAGAAGTTTGGACAGCTCTACCCGGGGCTATTCGCCGTGACGCCGATCCAGATGATCCTGAAGAGCCATATGCTCATGATTCGAAAATTTCCGAACCGGGTCTCGGAGACGGTGCCGCAAGGAGCTGAGCTGACGCCCCACGATTAGCGTCATGAAAAGGCGCGGCGAATGGAATCGCAGGCTGCAGCTTGGGTTCAGGTTTGTGAGGTAGGTTTTAGTCTGGGAGAGCGATCTCGGAGCTGTGGTCGAGCAGCCAGAGCTTCGTGTACTTGAGGCGG
>SMWR01000140.1 GCA_004356735.1 Deltaproteobacteria bacterium | reverse complement strand
TCCGGATCTCCAATCGCTGTGTGGTCGGTCAGCCTCTGGCGCGGCGGGTCGGGGTCGACAAGCTGGCCCAGGCCTTCGAGAAGCTCGGTCTCGAGGGCGATGCCGCCATGGACGGCGCCGCGCTGGTGACGGCGCTCGAGCTGATGGGAATGGGCGTGTCCTACGGCGGCGTGCTCAAGATCCTCGACCGCTTCGGAGTTCCGCCCGACAACGGCGTCGCGGCCGCCATCGACGCGGCGCGCTTGATACGCGCCCACCAGGACCTGGTGGTGGAAGAGCCGTCCTGGACCTGGCTGGTCCCCACCCTTGCGCTCGGCGCCGGCCTCGCCGCCGCCCTCGTCCACCTGCTCCTGAATCTCTAACCCGTTCCGATCCCAGAACGAAACGGCCCGGATGTTCGCAGACACCCGGGCTCAAATTCGTGCGGCCTCGATCAGCCTCCGCTCCCGCAAGCGCGAAGCGCGCGCAGCGAGGCGAAGCCGAGCGAAGTTGAAAGCTACCCCGGCGGGAAGCTGAAGCCGTCCTTCACCGGCTCGAGCTTTTCGAACGTCGGCGCCATCTTCTCGTGGAGCTCTTCGACGCTCCAGACGCCGTCCGTCGTGAAGGTCTCCTGCACGGTCGGCCGGCGGACCAGGCGCACTTCCTGTCCGTAGGCGATGAAGACGTAGCCGCTGATTCTCTCGCTCTGCGGGGAGCAGAGGTAGGCGAACAGCGGCAGCACGTTCTCGGGGCCGAAGGTGTCGAATCCTGCTTCAGGCTTCTGGAAGAACTGGGCCGTCGGTCCGTCCATCGTCATGCGGGTGCGGGCACGCGGCAGGATCACGTTGGCCGTGACGCCGTATTTCAGCATGAGCTGGGCGATGCCCAGCGTGAGCGAGATGATGCCGGCCTTGGCGGCGGCATAGTTGGGCTGGCCCGGTGCGCCGATCAGGCCCGCTTCGCTCGAGGTTGCGACCAGGCGGCCATGGACGGGCTTGCCTTCGGCTTTCGATTTCTCGCGCCAGTGGATGCAGGCAAACTTGCTGGGCACGAAGTGGCCCTTCAGGTGCACGCGCACGACCGAGTCGAAGTCGGACTCACTCATGTTGAAGATGGTGGCGTCGCGCAGGATGCCGGCGTTGTTGATCAGGATGTCGAGTCCGCCGAATGTGTCGATGGCGGTCTGGATCAAGGCCTTGCCGGTCTCCCAGTCGGCCACGTCGCCAAAGTGGGTGACGGCCTTGCCGCCCGCCGCCTCGATTTCGGCCACGACGGCATCGGCCTTGCTCTTGTCCTGGCCTTCACCGTGGAGCGAGGCGCCGAGGTCGTTCACGACGATGCTGGCGCCCATTTGGGCGAGCTTGAGGGCGTGCAGCTTGCCGAGCCCGTCGCCGGCGCCGGTGATCACGGCGACCTTTCCTTCGAGATCCTGACTCATATCGGAATTCCTTTTCCTACAGCCCTTACAGCCGTTCGATGATGGTGCCCGTGCCGACGGCCGCGCCGCAGCACATGGTGATCAGGGCCTTCTCGGCATCGCGCCGTTCCAGCTCGTGGAGCGCCGTGATGATGAGGCGCGAGCCCGTGCAGCCGACCGGGTGGCCGAGCGCGATGGCGCCGCCGTTCACGTTCACTTTGCTCATGTCGACGTCGAACTCGCGCTGCCACGAGAGCACGACCGAGGCGAAGGCCTCGTTGATCTCGATGATGTCGACGTCGGCGGGCGTGAGTCCCGTCTTGCGCTGGATCTCCTTGGTGGCGTCGATCGGGCCGTCGAGCAGGAAATGCGGATCGGTGCCGACCACCACGTCTTGCACGATGCGGGCCCGGGCTTTGAGGCCGAGTGCGTCGGCCTTCTCCTGGGTCATCCAGAGCACGGCGGCGGCGCCGTCCGAGATCTGGGACGAGTTGCCGGCGGTGTGGATGCCGCCGGGTGCGACGGGCTTGAGCTTGGCGAGGCCTTCGAGCGTGCTCTCGCGGATGCCCTCGTCGGCGTCGATGACGCGCGTCTCGCCGGTGGGCTTCATGTCGTCGCCCAGCACCGGAGCCTCGATCGGGAAGATCTCGCGCTTGAAGCGTCCTTCGCTGCGGGCGGCCGCAGCCTTCTGCTGGCTGGCGAGGGCCAGGGCGTCGACGTCTTCGCGGGTGATGCCGGCCTTCTTGGCGATGCGCTCGGCGGCCTCGAACTGGGTCGAGGCCTGGTCCCAGGGATAGTCCTCGGGGATGAAGAAGCCGGGGCCGCCCGTGACGTTGGCGCCGAGTCCCACGTGGCTCATGACTTCGACACCGCACGCAATGCCGCAGTCGATGCTGCCGGCGCGCACCAGGGCCGAGATCAGGTGGTTGGCCTGCTGGCCGCTCCCGCACTGAGTGTCGACGGTGGTGCCGCCGGTGTGCCAGCCATTGCCGCGCTCGAGCCAGGCGTTTCGGGTCACGTTGCAGGCCTGCTCGCCGGCCTGGGTCACGCAGCCGCCGATCACCTGCTCCACCTCCTTGGGGTCGATGCCGGCCTTGTCGATCACGGCCTGCTGGATTTCGCCCAGCAGCTTGACGGGATGGATTCCCGAGAGGCCGCCCCGGCCCATCTTGCCGCGCCCGATCGGGGTCCGCAGGGCTTCGACGATTACTGCTTCACGCATGTTCTCAATCCTCCTCGAAGTCGGGGACGTTGTTGAATATTCAACTCGGACCCGCTTCCGCTGACTCGCTGCCTCAAGCGAGTTGAATATTCAACAACGTCCCCGTTCTGTAAGCTATTTGGTTGCCGTATCAATTCATCTGCCCGAGCACCATCGCGCTCGTCGGCACGCCGACGCCGGCGGTGACGAGCACGTGGTCGTTTTTCTCGGGCTGGTTCACGGACGTGCCGCGAATCAACCGCACGCCTTCGTTCACGCCGTTGATGCCGTGGATGTAGGACTCGGACAGCTGGCCGCCGTGGGTGTTGGTGGGCAGCCGACCGCCCACTCCGAGTGCGTTGTCCTTGACGTAGTCCTTCGCCTCGCCCGGCTCGCAGAAGCCGAAGGCCTCGAGCTGGAAGAGCACGATCGAGCTGAAGGCGTCGTAGATGATGGCGGCGTCGATGTCCCGGGCGCTCATGCCGGCGACCTCCCACATCTGCTTGGCGACCACCTCCATCTCGTAGATGCGCGCGATGTCGCCCCGGTAGAAGCTCGTCATCTGCTCCTGATCTTCGCCCGAGCCCTGGGCGATGCCGCGGATCACGGCGCCCGGCTGGGCGAGGTCCTTGGCGCGCTCGGGCGTCGTGATCACGAAGGCACAGCCGCCATCGGTCTCCTGACAGCAGTCGTAGAGCCGCAGCGGGTCGCAGATCATGCGCGACGTCTGGTGGTCATCGAGTGTCATGGGCCGTTCGTAGAAGAAGGCGTTCGGATTCTTCACGGCGTGGGCGCGCTGGGCCATGCAGACTTCGGCCAGGTCGGTCGACTTGCAGCCGGTCTGGTGCATGTAGCGCTGGGTGAACATGGCGACCCACGAGGTCGGCGTCAGCAGCCCGAAGGGCATGTAGTAGCCCCAGTGCACCAGGTCGCTGGTGACGATGTTGCCGGAGACACCTTGGCTATAGCGCTGGCCCGAGCGGCCGTTGAGGGCGCGAAAGCCGACCACGTACTTGGCCGCGCCGGTGGCGACGGCCATGGCCGCCTGGTGCACGATGCCAACCGCCGCACCGCCGCCGTAGCCGATGCGGCTGAAGAAGGTGAGGTCGCCGCAGCCGACGTTGCGTGCCACCTCGGTCTCGTCCGACGTGTCGAGCGTGAAGCTCGTCATGCCGTCGATGTCGCTGGCCTCGAGCCCCGCGTCGGCGATTGCCGCCTTCGTGCACTCGGCGGCGAGCTGCACCTCCGAGCGTCCGGAATTCTTGGTGAAGTCCGTCTGTCCGATGCCGACGATGACGGCCTCATTGTGGAGCGTCGTGCCCATGCTTTCCTCCGCTCTAGCTTGCCAGTGCCACGCGCACCGTGCCGGTGACGTGATTGCCCCAGGCGTTCTTGCCCGTGATGTCGACCGTGACCTCATCGCTTTGCTTCGAGACGATGATTCCCGTGAGCGTCATGGTGTCGCCCGGCAGGTTGGGCGTGCCCAGCTTGATGTTCACGTTGCGGAGCATGGCGTTGGGACCCGCCCAGTCCGTGATGAAGCGGCCCACCAGGCCATTCGTGGTCAGGATGTTCATGAAGACGTCGCCGAGGCCGGCCTGCTGGGCTTTGGCCTTGTCGTGATGGACGGGCGTGTAGTCGCGCGAGGCGAGCGCGCCCGAGACGATCAGGCTCACCGTCAGCGGGATCGGCAGCTCGGGAAGCGTGTCCCCGACACTGACGTCACCAATTTTTACGTCGTTCGTGTTCATGCAAACTCCTGTGGCCCCGTGCGGGCCATGTCGGATCCGAGCGCCAGCAGCGTCGGCGTCGCGGCGCCGAGGGCGAGCTCGATGCTCTTGGCCCACAAGAAATAACGATGGATCGGATAGTCCAAGTCGACGCCCATGCCGCCGTGAAGGTGCTGGGTCGCGGTGCCGATCTTGCTGCCGGCATCGCAGGCCCAGAACTTGGCGACCCAGGCAGCGCGACTGGCGGGTCTTTCGTGGGCCAGCTTCCAGGCGGCCTGCCACGTGACCCAGCGCATGGAATCGAGCGCGATGTAAGCGTCGGCGCAGCGGTGCTGGACCACGGGGAGCGCGCCCAGGGGCGCGCCGAACTGCTCGCGCTGCTTGAGATACCCAGTCGTGATTTCGAGCGCTTTCTCGGAGACGCCGACCTGGAGGGCAGCCAGTCCGACCAGCGCCCGCTCGAGGATCCAGGCGTGGATGCCCTCGCCTTCGAGAACGGAGTCGCCCGGAACCTGGGTCGCCGCGAAGCGGAGCTCGAAGATCGGCTCGTGGCGCGAAGTCTTGCGCGCTTCGAACGTCACGCCGTCCGACTCGGGATCGACCAGCAGCACGAGCTCGGTGCCGTCGACGCTGACCGGAATGAGCACGCGCTTGGCCAGCTCGAGAGCGGGAACGTTGTGACACACGCCGTCGAGCACGAACTCGTTGCCAACTCGGCGGGCATCGAGTCTGTCGGCTGCTTCGAACGCGCCCGTCAAGATGGCTTCGCCGCGCACCACCGCGCCCAGCCATTCCTTCTGCTGCACATCGCTGCCAAAGCGTGCAATTGGAAGCGCGCACAGCGCGAGTGTTGCGAAGGCCGGCGTCGGAGCGACCGCGCGTCCGAGCTCGCCTAGCAGCAGGCACAGCTCGAGGAAGCCCATCCCCATACCGCCGTGTTCTTCCGCGATGGCCAGACCCAGCAGGTTCGATTCCGCCAACGCCGCCCAGCTGGCGCGGTCGAAGAAGTCGCCCTGCTTCTCGATCTCCTTGAGCCGCTCCTGGGAGACCTCCTTCTCGAGGATCTCGCGGGCCAGCTCGCGGATCGCGGTCTGCTCTTCGGTGAAGTTGAAGTCCATTGGGATCGTCCAGGAAACCAGTCGCCTTACGGCAGCTTGTAAAAGAAGGGGAGCTTGAAATCGTCGTCTACGTCTTCGAACATGCACTCGACTTTCATGCCGATGTGGATCTCGTCGAGCTCACAGCCCCTGATGTTGGCGACGATGCGCGTGCCCTCTTCCAGGTCGATCAAACCCACGGGGCACGGAAAGTCGTAGCCGGGGATGATCGGGTGGTGGAGGATCGTGTAGCTGTATACGATGCCCTTGCCGGACGCCTCGATGCCCTGCCAGTTCGTGCTTTGGCATTGGCCACACATGGGGCGCGGCGGATGTCGCAGCACGTCGCAGTCGCTGCACTTCTGGATCAGCAGCTTCTCCTGCTGGATCGCATCCCACCACCACTTGTTGTCGTGGCCGAGCGGGCTACGAATTCGCGTAGGAAGCGCGGTCTCTCCACTGGTTTCCTCGGTCGGCGCCGCGGCCGCGTTGGCGGGCTTGAACTTGAGCACCCGGAAGGTGAGCCAGCCCACCTCGTCACCGTTCTGGTCGCTGAATTCCGTGCGCGTGACGACGAAGTAGCCGGTGCCGAGCGCCGTTGCCTTCTGCTCGGAGATCGACTCGATCGTGGTCTGGCAGGTGATCTGGTCGCCGGGCCGGAGATAGCGCAGGTACTCCTGCTCGGTGTCGGTGGCGACGACGCCCGTGTAGCCCGCTTCGTCGAACACCTTGTGGAGCTGACGCTGGGTCGTCGGCGGCAACAGACTTGCGGCGTCGTACATCTTGAAACCGCGCATGTCCCAGGACTGGAGCATGGTGGGCGGCGCCACGATTCCGCCGTGGACCGTGTCCTTGGCGAGGTTCGGATCCGTGTAGGCCGGGTTCTCATCGCCCATGGCCTCGCACCAGTGTCGGATCATCGGCTCGTTCACGGTGTCGGGGCAGACGTACGGCTCACCGTCATTGCGACCCACGAATTCCTGGATCTTGGCCTCGAACCCTTCACGTTCCCGATCTGCCTGCGACATTCGCTTCCCCAGCGCGGGGACGTTCTTGAATATTCAACTCGGAATCGGTCTCGTTGACTCGCCGCGTCGAGCGAGTTGAATATTCAAGAACGTCCCCGTTTTCCTTTGCTACGCCCTGGCGCGGGCCCGGGGCAAGCCCAGGCCGGCCATGGCGATGATGTCTCGCTGCACCTCGTTGACGCCACCGCCGAAAGTCAGCGTGGTGGCGCCGCGATAGGCGGTTTCGAGCAGCCCGCCGAACAGGGTGCCCGGCTGGCCTTCCAGAACGATGCCGGCTGCGCCCACGATCTCGAGCAGCAGGTTGTAGGCCTCGACGAAGAACTCGGTCCCCATCACCTTGAGCGCCGAGGCCTCGGCCATGTCCGGATGGCCTTCCGTGAGACGCCAGGCGCTGCGCCAGTTCAGGACCTGGAGGGCCTGAAGCTTGGCGTAGACGCGGGCCAAATGGATCTGCACCCACTGCTGCTCGAGCATGCTGCCCCCCGTCGGGCACTCGGTCCTGGCTGCCCAGCCCCAAACCTCGTCCATCATGCTCTCGCAGTGGCCGGGCGTCGCGAGCGTGATGCGCTCGTGGTTGAGCTGACTCGTAATGAGCCTCCAGCCACCGTTCTCGGGGCCGACCAGGTTCTTGATGGGTACGCGCACGTCCTGGTAGTAGGTGGCGTTGGTGCGCTCCTTGCCGAGCGTATAGATGGGCGTGCACGAGTAGCCGGGTGTGTCGGTCGGCACCAGGATCATCGAGATACCGGCGTGCTTCTTGGCTTTCGGATCGGTGCGCGCGGCCAGCCAGATGTAGTCGGCCACGTGCGCGTGGGTCGTGAAGATCTTCTGGCCGTTGATGACGTACTCGTCGCCGTCCTTCTCGGCCCGGGTCTTAAGCGAGGCCAGGTCTGTGCCGGCGGCGGGCTCCGTGTAGCCGACGCCGAACATGAGCTTCCCGGCCAGGATCGCGGGCAGGTACTTCTTCTTCTGCTCCTCGCTCCCGTGAGCCATGATCGTCGGGCCGATCGTGTTGACGGGAATGATGTGAAGCGGGGCGCCGGCGCGATAGGTCTCGTCCCAGAAGATGAACTGCTCGAGCGGCGTGCGGCCCTGGCCGCCGTATTCCTTGGGCCATCCAATCCCGAGCCAGCCGTCGTGCCCCATCCTTTCCACGATCTGGCGGAAGACCGGGCCTCCCATCTCTTCTCTTTCGGCGTCGAAGGCGGCCTTCAGCTCGGGCGTGAAGAGCTCCCGATAATAGTCGCGGATCTCCTGTCGGAGCTTGCGCTGCTCAGGGGTGAATTCGATCTGCATCCGCGGCCTCGTCCACCCCGGCCTTCCCACACGGCCAGAATCGAGCGCGGCAGGCAGATTGGGGGGTAGGCGGGTTCTTGATCTTGGAGCCGGAGCCTCCGGTCTCCAGAGGTAGAACAGGTTATAGCACCCACCCCCGGACGCGAATTCCCCGTCGGGACCCGCGGAGTCCGGGTTTCGGAGGCTTTTCTCGAGACTTCGTCCACCACGGGCCGGTGTCCGCGGGCGGGTATCATCGCGAGCGTGAGCTCCCCGCCGCTCGAGATCGGTCTGACGCCCTGGGACTTCGGTGCTGGCGGGCTCGCCCAGGGGCTCGTGGGCCAGGCGGAGCAGGCCGAGAAGTTGGGCTTCCATTCCCTGTGGCTGCCCGAACACCACTTCAGTGGACGCGGTGCGATTCCGTCGCCGCTGCTGCTGTTGGCCGCCGTGGCGGCGCGGACGAAGACGCTGCGGCTCGGCACCACTTCGTTCCTGCTCCCCCTCCGCCATCCGATCCACGTCGCCGAAGAAGTCGCCGTGCTCGATCAGCTCTCGAACGGGCGCGTCATCCTGGGCCTCGGCCGCGGCTTCCGGAAGGGGACGTTTGCGGCCTTCGACGTGCCCGTGAAGGAGAAGCGGAGTCGCTTCGAAGCCGCGCTCGAGGTGATGCTCAAGGCGTGGGCGGGCGAGCCGGTCGCGTGGGAGGGAGATGGAGACGACGGGCCGGGAGAGCCCGTGATGCTTGCACCGCTCCCGGTGCAGAAGCCGCACCCGCCACTCTGGGTGGCAGCGTTCGGGCCCAAGGCCATGGCCCAGGCGGGTCGGCTGGGCCTTCCCTATCTGGCTTCGCCGATCGAGTCCTGGTCGCGGTTGGAAGAGAACCATGCCCGCCACCGCGAGGCCTGCGACGCCGCCGGCAAGCCCGTGCCCGACGTGGTTCCCATCATGCGGACGATCTTCGTGCACGAGAACCCGGCGACCCTCGACCGTGCGCGCCAAGCGCTCGAAGCCCAGGCGGCGGCCATGGCTCGCTCGGGTCGGTCGATTCCCCGCGATGGCGCTGTCGCCCTCGAAGATTGGGCCCTGGTCGGCGAGCCCAAGCAGGTCGCCGATGGCATCGCCCGCTACCGCGAGCGTTTCGGCATGACCCACTTGATTGCGCGCTCGCCGATTCCGGGCGTCGAGCCAGCGGAGCTCGAAGCCTCGCTTGCGCACACGGCCAGCCTCGCGTCGCAGCCCTAGGGGACGTTGTTTGGAGTTCGGTGTTGCTGGCGGCGGGCGTTGTCACTCGAACCTGGACCAACACCGACAACGTCCCCACTAGCCTCCACTAGCGCAGCAGCCGTCCGTCGCTGCGGAGGCCTGCTGCTTCGCCTCGGGAATTTCCGGCTGCTTCCCGAAGCTCTCCGAGTCTTCGAGGACGCGGTACCACTCCCAGCGCAGACCCTGGGGGTCGCTCAACCAGACCTTGTCCTGGGTCGCATAGCAGCAGGTGCTCGCGTCTTCGACCCGCTCGGCCATGCCTGCCGCCTCGAGGCGTTCGGTGGCGCGTGAGACGTCTTCGGCCCCGAAGACTTCGACGCCCAGGTGGTTGAGCCGCTCGCTTGCGCCCGGGTTCTCGAAGAGCACCAGCTTGAGCGGCGGGCTCTCCACCGCGAAATTGGCATAGCCGGGCTTGCGCTTGTTGACGGGGGTATCGAAGAGCTTCGAGTAGAAGTCGATGGCCTGCTCCAGGTCGTCGACGTTGAGGGCGAGTTGGAGTCGCATGCCTTGTCTTCCCTCCGTTCCTTTTTCCATTCCCATTTTCATTTGACAGGACGCGGCGCGTCTCAAACTCATCGATTGATTTCGATGGATTCTAGACATCATATCGATATCTGTCAATATGTCCCCATGAGCCCCGAAAAAACCGCTACCCGAGCCCGTCCCGAGGGCTGCTGCCTGCTTCAGCCGATCCGGCCCCTGAGCGGTCGCCGCCAGCAGCGCCTGCTCGGGGCGTTCAAAGCGCTGGCCGACCCGACCCGACTCGAGATCCTGAGGCTGATCAGGGCCCAGACGGGGCCCACCTGTGTCTGCGACATCGTCGACCACTTCGATCTGGCGCAGCCCACCATCTCCCATCATCTGAAGGTCCTGAAGGACGCGGGCCTGCTGGTCCACACACGGGTCGGGATCTGGTCGTTCTACGCCGCGGATCCGCAGAGCGCGGGTCTGGTGGAGGAGACCCGCGGCCTGCTGGCATGATGAGCGCGACAGCGTGGCACTGAAGATCCTCAGCTTGAACCTCTGGCACGATGCGGGCGACTGGCCTGCGCGAGCCAAG
>SMWR01000016.1 GCA_004356735.1 Deltaproteobacteria bacterium | reverse complement strand
AAAGCGATCGTCTCGATCCGGGGTAAAGGGGGGGGTCCCCGCAGCGGCGATCGGCCTCCAGGGCGCCCCTGGTGGCGTTGGAGCGGGGGTTGGCGAAGTCGAGGGTCCTTTCCCCCTCCCCGGCCGGGTCGCTGACCCACAGATCCAGCTCGGCCTCGGGGCCGAAGCTGAGCTGGATCCGCAGCGGCTCGGCCGCAGCCTGGGGGGACGGGGCCCGCTCGGGGACGGGTCCGGCGCGGGCGCAGCCGCTGGCCCGCAGTGCCGCCAGCAGCCAGCTGCGGTTAGCGGCTAGCATCGAGGCGACCCGCTCGACCGGAGGTCCTGATGTCGGCTGCCCCGCTTCGCTTCTTTTTTAGGCATCGATTGCGCCTCCTCACGGCGCTGATGCTATCGGGGCTGCTGCTGGCCGCCGCCGGGGCCTCGGCCGCCCGCTTCACGGGGCGGGTTCGGGACGCCCAGGGCGACCCGGTCGTCGGTGCCAGGGTGACCTTCCAGCACGGCAGGCCGGCCCACGCCGCCACCGTCTTCAGCGACGACGCGGGCCGCTTCATCTCGCCCGAGCTCTGGCCTGCCGACGACTACGCGATCCGGGTGCGCCGCATCGGTTGGAAGGATCTGTACACGACCGATCATTCCCTTCCTCGGAGCGCCAGCATCGAGCTCGAGTTGGTCGTCGAGCGCGAGACCGACCCGGCCGAGCTGGCGGCCCAGCTCCCGTCCAACCACTGGTTCGCGCTGGTCCTCGAGCGCTTGGACGATCCGGCCCAGCAGGAGGAGCTCAAGCGACAGTGCACCTATTGCCACCAGCAGGGCAGCTACGCCACCCGTCTTCAGCGAGACCCGGAGGAGTGGCGCAAGCTGCTGCTCTTGATGGGTCGCATGGGGGGCAACCTCACGACGGCGCTGCGCGAGAAGCTGCCCGCTCTGTTCAACTCGAGCTACGACCCGAAGTATGCGGTGCCCCTTCTCACAGCCAACTGGAACGATCCGGACTTCGCGCCGCCGCCCTCGGCCGAGGTGCGCCGGGCCGTGATCGAAGAGTGGGAGCTCGGCAGCCGCGCCTCGATGCAGCACGACGTGGTGATGCACCCGGACGGCCGGCTCTACTCGGTCGACATGGCGCAGGATCAGCTCTATCGGCTCGACCCCTCGGCTCCCGACGGAGATCGCAAGAGCTGGACGCTGCCGCGCGGCGACCTGCCGCTGGGAGGGGTCTTCGTCTCGGCCGGTGACCGCCCGCCCGCCAACAGCAACGCCCACGTGGGACCGCATTCGATCCAGGTCGCCCCCGACGGAACGCTCTGGATCACGCTCGCGCTCGGCAACCAGCTGGCCCAGTTCGACCCCGTGACGGAGCAGTGGCAGACCGTCGAGCTCGAGCACGGCTACTACCCGCACACGCTGCGCTTCGACGATCGCGGCCGCATCTGGTATTCGATCGCGGCCTCGAACCACCTGGGGATGTACGACCCGAAGACGGGCGATTCCCGCCAGTTGCGCCTGCCGGCGGGGACGCTGGGTCAGGCGGTGGTCCTGCGCATGCTGCCCTTCATGCTCTGGCTGGGGCGCCAGGTCGATCTGCGCAATCTCGCGGCCGAGTCCAACGGCTTCGTCCTGCCGATCCCCTACGGCGTCGACATCGCGCCCGATGGCGCCGTCTGGTTCAGCCAGCTGAACCAGCACCGCATCGGGCGGGTCGACCCGGATAGCTTCGAGGTCGAGATGATCGACACGCCCTTCGCGGCGCCGCGCCGCATGCGCTTCGATTCGAAGGGCGCCCTCTGGATCCCGTCCTTCTCGGAGTCGCTGATCTCGCGCTTCGATCCGAAGACGCGCGAGTTCAAGCAGTGGCCGCTCCCGATCGAACCGCTGGGCAGCGAGACGCCTTATGCCGTCCACGTGGATCGACGCAACGACACGGTCTGGATCTGTGGCACCAACAGTGACAGCCTGATCCGCTTCGAGCCGCAGACCGAGAAGTTCACGGTCTATCCGCTGCCGACCCGCGTGACCTACACCCGCGAGATCAGCTTCGATTCCCAGGGTCGCGTCTGGACCTCGAATTCGAACGCGCCGAGCTGGCAGATCGAGGGCGGCATGCCCAAGGTGCTACGGCTCGATCCCTACGGAGCCGTGACTCCCGGGCGCCAGCGGTCGCAGCTCGAGTAAGGACGCCGGCGTCCTGCGTCGGCCCGGAAGCGCAGCAGGCGCCGTCGGAGGCGAACTTCGTGAGTCGATACGACTTTGATCTCTTCACCCTCGGTGCCGGTTCGGGCGGCGTCCGCGCCAGCCGCATGTCGGCCGGCTACGGAGCACGGGTCGCGATCGCCGAGGAGCGTCTGCTGGGAGGCACCTGCGTCAACCTGGGCTGTATCCCGAAGAAGTTGCTGGTCTACGCCTCCCAGGTCCGAGCCGAGGTCGAGGTGGCGGTGAAGGGCTACGGCTGGGCCATCGAGCCCGGCTGCCACGACTGGGCGAACTTCATCGCCAACAAGGACCGCGAGATCGCACGGCTCAACGGGGTCTACGCCGGCCTGCTCGATGACGCCGGGGTCGCGCGCATCGAAGGCCATGCCTCGATCGTCGACCCGCACAGCGTCGAAGTAGACGGCAAGCCGTACACGGCCGAGCACATCCTGGTGGCGACCGGCAGCTGGCCGCAGGTTCCCGATCTTCCGGGCCGCGAGCACACGATCACGTCCAACCAGGTCTTCCACCTGGCCGAGATGCCACGCCGCGTGATCATCGTAGGCGGCGGCTACATCGCGGTCGAGTTCGCCGGGATCTTCCACGGCCTCGGAGCCAGCGTGACCCAGCTCTACCGCGGACCGCTCTTCCTGCGCGGTTTCGACGACGACGTGCGGACCGGTCTGGCGCAGGAGATGCGTCGCCAGGGGATCGACCTGCGCTTCGACGCCGATCCGGCCCGGCTGGAGAAGACCGAGGACGGCATAGTCGCCGTGCTGGCCGACGAAACCCGCCTCGAAGCGGACTGCATCCTGTATTCCACGGGTCGGAGACCGCTGACGGGCGGGCTGGGTCTTGCCGCCGTGGGTGTCGAGCTCGACGAGAAGGGCGCGATCGTCGTCGACGAATTCTCGCGTTCCACGGTTGAGAGCATCTGGGCCATCGGCGATGTCACCGACCGGATCAATCTCACGCCGATGGCCATCGCCGAGGGCATGGCGCTGGCGCGCACGGTTTTCGGCCAGCAGCCCACCAAGCCCGACCACGACGGGGTTCCCTCCGCCGTCTTCAGTCAGCCGGCGATCGGGAGCGTCGGGCTCACCGAGGCTCAGGCCCGCGAGCAGTACGCGGAGGTCGACGTCTACCGCTCGCACTTCCGGCCGCTCAAGCACACGCTGACGGGCAGCGGCGAGCGCACCATGATGAAGCTGCTGGTGGACCGCAGATCGGATCGGGTGGTGGGCCTCCACATGCTGGGCCCCGAGGCCGGCGAGATCGTGCAGGGCTTCGCCGTGGCCCTCAAGGCCGGCGCGACCAAGGCGATCTTCGACGCCACGGTCGGCATCCATCCGACGGCGGCCGAAGAGTTCGTGACCCTGCGCGAACCGGTCGCCGACTGATCAGCGCGGCAGGGGGGCCCGCGCGAGTCGGTCGCCCTTGAAGGTTCCCAGGTAGAGATCGTTCCCGACCTGCACGGCCACGGTGGCGGCACCCATGGGGGGGCCCTCGTTGGCGACCAGGGTCACACGGCTGAGATCGTCGGGATCGATCGACACGATCTCGAAGCCGAGCGGGCACGATCCCGTCTGCTGCTGCTGGCAGGCCAGCATGTCCCGAAACGATCCGGTGTGGGAAGCGACCAGCAGTCGGCTGCCGTCGGCGTTCCAGTGCACGTTGTCCGGCTGGGCCAGCTCGAGGCTGGCGAGGGTCTTTCCGTCGGAGCGGCGGATCTTCCTGAGCTCGTTGCCGAGGTAGACGTTGAGGTAGATGATCTTTCCATCGGGCGACAGCTCGATTCCGTTGGGCATCGCGGCGTCGCTGCCGGGGACCTGCGTGAAGCCGGCCCGGGGCGACCATTCCAGCACGTATCCGGTGGCGAAGCCCGCCATGCCCTTCAACAGGCTGAAGCGGCCCGACGACTTCGGGAACATGTGGGTGGCCAGGAAGCCGCCCTCGGGCGTGGCGACGACGGAGTTGATGTAGGCGTCGGGGGGCGGTAGGGCGCAGCCGCGCCACGGCAACTCGACGTCGCTTCCCTTGCGAACGACCTCGAAGAACTCGATCGCCTCGCGGCCGCCATGGTTCACGACCAGCAGCTGGAGACGTCCATCGCCTCGACGCGACAGATGGATCCCATGCGGCGCGAAGGCCTTGTCGGGCTCGCCGGGACAATCCGGCGTACCCCATCCCTCCATCGGAGATCGACGCGGCATTCCCGTATCGAGGACGGGAAAGGTCTTTCCCGTATCGAGAACCGGAAAGAGCTGCCAGTGCTTGCGGCTCTTCCAGTCGAAGAGCGCGATGCTTCCGGGCTCGGCGCCGTCCATGCTTCCGAACTGGCTCACCAGCAGCAAGTCGCCTTCGGGCAGCAGGGCCAGGTCTTCGGGATTCTGGAAGCCACAGATGGGCTCGAGCGTTTCGGTGGCTTCGCAGGTCTCGATCGGCGGCAGCGGGTCGCCGCAGGCGAGCCATCCGACCGAAAGAACGGCGGCGAAGAGGGGAATGCGCATCGGGATCCTCGCTCTCAGCGAAATTTCGAGAAATCGGGCTCGCGCTTCTCGGCGAAGGCGCGATGCCCCTCTTCGGCCTCTTTCGAAGCGGCGAAGACGTCCAGGCCGGCAGACGCCAGCTTCCCCTGACCGAAGATCTGGTCGCTGTCGGCGTTGAAGGACGCCTTCAGGAACTTGATCGCCGTCGGCGAAAGGGCCGCCACTTCGCGTCCCCAGGACTTCGCCTCTTCCAGCAGCTGCTCGGCCGGAACGATCTTGTTGACCAGGCCCCATTCGAGCGCCTGTTTCGCATCGTACTGACGGCAGAAGAACCAGATCTCCCGCGCCCGCTTCTCGCCCACCACCCGTGAGAGATAGGCGGTGCCGAGGCCCGCATCGAAGGACGCCAGCTTGGGTCCAGCCTGGCCGAACTTCGCGTGCTCGGCTGCGAGGGTCACGTCGCAGATGACATGCAGCACGTGCCCCCCGCCAATCGCGTAACCGTTCACGGCCGCAATCACGGGCTTGGGGATGTTGCGAATCGTCGCCTGCAGCTCCTCCAGCTCCCAGAGACCGTTTTCGCTGGTTCCGTAGCCGCCTTCCTGGGCGTAGGTCTTCTGGTCGCCGCCGACACAAAAGGCGCGATCGCCGGCGCCTGTCAAGATCACGCAGGCCACCCGCGAGTCGGCCCAGGCGCGCTTGAAGGCGTCGAGTAGCTCGCCGATGGTGCGGCCGCGAAACGCGTTCAGTCGATCGGCGCGATCGATGGTGATGATCGCGTTGGGTCCGTCGACTTCGTATCGGACGTCTTCGTAAGTGGGTTGGCTCATGCTTCTCATCCCGCCATGGTAAGGCCGCCGCTGACGCTCAAGATCTGGCCGGTGACGAAGCTCGAGCGCTGGCCGCATAAGAAGAGGATCGCGTGCGCGATCTCTCGTGCCACGGACTTGCTGAACGCGATGATGCCGCTCGAGAGCTTCGTCGCCATCACGGCGGACTCTAGCTTTCCGGCCCCGTGGCTGCGAGATCGTTGAGGTTCCAGTCGTAGTCGAAGTAGTCGAAGTGGAGGCGCGAACCGCGCTTTCGGACGAACTCGACCGCCTGGGGAGGCCCGTACTTCTCGATGGTGGCGGCGAGTCCGCCGTCCGGCTCGAAGTCGTCCTTGAACCAGGAGAAAACCCGGCTCAGGATCACGCTGTCGGCTGCGGGCTCGAGCGAGAGGCCCTTCTCCGGGTCCGCGAGCCAACTCCGCATGGCGTCGTCGAGTTGGAGGCCGACCCGCTCCGCGGTCCAGGGTTCCCGTCGCAAGGCCGGACACGAAACGGCTGCGCAGACGATGGCCGCGTGGATTCGGGGGTCGCCCATCGGGCGCAGGATCTCGTGTTCGATCTCATCAAGAGAATAGGCCCGTCCGCCGATGCGACCGGCTTCGCGGATCCAGACCGGCTTCAGGAAGTTTCCAATCTCTCGGATGCTCTCCAGCGGAAGATTTCTTGCCACCAGATCGATCGCGAAGATGTTGTAGACGTTGATCCAGTAGGCGAGCTTCGCGTCGCGCGAGCTGAGCCGAGCGGGCAGCGTGCGAGACAGATTGGAGACGAGGCGCTTCCAATCCGGAGATCGGGCCACGGCTGCGTAGTCGACGCGGACGCGCGCGGCATCGGGAACGGTCCGGGTGTAACGCTGAAGCAGCTCTGCATAGAGCGCTTCGTTCAGCGCCTCCGAGGCCGCCGGTGCGGGCGCCGCCGCTGCGGCGAACCCGAGGCCGGTGAGCAGGGCGATCGCGATCGAGTGCTGGGTTCGTCTCCGCATCTTCCAGTCTGTACGATGGCTACGACGCGAGCGTCCGAAAGGTTTCACCGCGCTCGATCGATCTGTTGAGCGCGGGACACAGGGGGGCCGGAGACCGGAACGACGTCTTTACCGAAGCCGTCGTGGAGTTTCTGAGATCGACCTTTTCCGGAGCGGGCTTTCCCGTTCGAGCTCGGCGACGACGCGGCTGGCTTCGTGTCGCTCGGATTCGAGAAAGCGCTCCACGGCCCTTGCCAGACGGGGATCCGCCAGGTGATGCAGACTGTAGGTCTTGGCAGCGTCGAAGCCGCGCAGCCATTTGTAATCGCCACCGGCCCCGGGCTCCATGCGCTGCAGGCCCCGCTCGATACAGAACTCGATGGCCTTGTAGTAGCAGGCTTCGAAGTGCAGGAAGCGGGCGGGTCGCAGCGCGCCCCAGTAGCGGCCGTAGAAGGTGTCGCCCTTGACGACATTGATCGTGCCGCCGATGACCTCGCCTTCGTAGCGGGCCACCACGAAGCACAGCCGGTGGCGAAAGCGTTCCGACAGGAGCTCGAAGAAGCGTTGGTTCAGATACTGGCGGCCCCAGGAGTGTGCCCTGACCGTCGCCAGATAACAGTCGAACATCGAATCGAAGAGATCGTCGGTGATGTCATTTCCGGCAACGGCGTGGACCCGGATGCCCTGTTCCGCGACACTCCGGCGTTCCCTCCGGATCTGATTGCGGCGCTTGCTGCGGAAGCGGGACAGGTAGCCTTCGAAGTCGTCGTATCCGTCATTGCGCCAGTGGTACTGGATGCCGATGCGGACGTGGTATTCCGAATCCTCCAGCAGGCGGGTCTCCGACTCGTGACAGAAGTTGACGTGGATGCTGGAGAACTGGTTGCCGTGGCAGAGCTCGCGAAGCGCGGCTGCCAGCACGGGGATCCAATGGCTTCGATCTTCCGCTTCGGCCACCAGGAAACGGGCGCCGGTAACGGGCGTATAGGGGACGCCCACCAGCAGCTTTGGGTAGTAGCGAAGGCCCGAGCGCTCGGCGGCATCGGCCCACGAGTAGTCGAAGACGAACTCGCCCTCGCTGTTTCCCTTGAAGTAGAGAGGACAGGCGGCGACGAGCCGCCCGTGCCTGCGGATCGTAAGCGGCTGGGGCTGCCAGCCCGTGCCCGGCCCCACGCAGCCGGCCTCTTCGAGCGACGCCAGCCACTCCCATTCCAAGAAGGGGGAATCGTCACCCACCAGGGCGTTCCATTCGTCGCGCGGCAGGCTTGCGACGCCGTCCACCAGTTCGATCGAGTCCATTGGGAGTCGAGTCTAGCCGTCGCCCCGCTTGCTATGCTTTCCGGATGGCTGGAGGAGCAGGCGGCGGAAATCCCCGGAATCCGCAGACCGAGGATCCGCGACGCGAGGAAGGGGTCCTGACCGCCACCCGGAAGCGGGTCGCACGACCGCCGCGCTTCAAGGTCATCCTCTACAACGACGACTACACACCCATGGAGTTCGTGGTGATGATTCTGGAGCAGATCTTCGGCAAGGGGCCCTCGGAGGCGACGGCCATCATGCTCGCCATCCACAACAGTGGTCTCGGCATTGCGGGTGTCTTCGTCCAGGAGGTGGCGGAAACCAAGGTGGTCCAGGTTCACGGGGCCGCTGAGCAGAGGGGCTTTCCCCTGAGGGCCGGAGCCGAGAAGGAATGAGCGAGATCGGTCGCGCAGCCCAGCTCACGCTTCAGGCGGCCTTCCGGGAGGCCGTCGTGCGCCGGCACGCCTTCGTCACGGTCGAGCACCTGCTCTACGCGCTACTCCACGACTCCGAGGGCTCCGAGATCCTCAAGCACTCGGGCGGCCACCTGGGTCAGCTCAAGCTGGCCCTGGACCGGTTCTTCGCTGAGGACCTGGAGGCGGTTCCCGGAGACGAGCCCTTCGAGGCCAGCCAGACCCTGGCCTTCCACCGGTTGCTCCAGAATGCCGTGAGCCACTGTGAGGGTGCCGAGAAGGAAGAGGTGGACGCCGGGGATCTGATCGCCTCGCTCTTCCAGGAGCCCGATTCCTACGCGGTGACGCTGCTGCGTTCCCAGGGTGTCACGCGCCTCGACGTGCTCCAGTACATCTCGCATGGCGTCTCGAAGCTGACCGAGGGTCCCGGGACCGAAGGGCCCGAAGGGCCCGAAGGGACCGAAGCCACAGCCGCGTTCGAAACCGGAGGGGGCGAGCCGGGCGAGCTGCCGGCGGACCCGCTCGAGGCCTTCTGTACCAATCTGACCGAGCGTGCCGCCGAGGGTCAGCTCGATCCCCTGATCGGACGCGGCAAGGAGCTCGACCGCATCGTCCACATCCTGGCCCGCCGCCGCAAGAACAATCCGATCCTGGTCGGTGAGACCGGCGTGGGAAAGACCGCGCTGGCCGAGGGGCTGGCGCTGCGCATCCACGAGGGACGCATCACGTCCGACCTGGAGGGGGCCGAGATCTTCGGGCTCGACGTCGGTGCACTGCTGGCGGGCACCCGCTACCGCGGCGACTTCGAGCTGCGCTTCAAGGCCCTCATCGCGGCCATCCAGCTGCGGAAGAATCCCATCCTGTTCATCGACGAGATCCACACGATCCTCGGGGCCGGCTCGGCCCAGGGCGCAACGGTCGATGCGTCGAGCATGCTGAAGCCCCTGCTGGCCAGCGGCGAGCTGCGCTGCATGGGTTCGACGACCTACCAGGAATACCGCCACTTTCAGCGCGATGGCGCGCTGTCACGCCGTTTCCAGAAGGTGGACGTGGTGGAGCCGACCTCCGAAGAGAGCGTGCGCATCCTCCAGGGCCTCGCGCCCCGTTACGAGGATCACCACGGCGTGCACTTCACGGCGCCGGCACTCAAGGCCGCCGTCGACCTCTCGGTCCGTCACCTCACCGAAGCCTTTCTGCCCGACAAGGCCATCGACGTCATGGACGAGACAGCGGCCGCGGTGCGGCTGCGGCCGGGCGCGAAGAAGCGCAAGACGGTGGGGGTCCGCGACATGGAGGATGTCGTCGCCCGCATGGCGAACATCCCCCCGACCCGGACCTCGGTCTCGGACGTCGAGCGGCTCGCGAACCTCGGCGACGATCTCAAGGCCGTCGTCTACGGTCAGGATTCGGCGGTCGAGACCGTCGTGCGTGCCGTGAAGCGCGCCCGGGCCGGACTCGGTGGCGCCGAAAGGCCGATCGGGTCGTTCCTGTTCGTCGGTCCCACGGGCGTCGGCAAGACCGAGTTGTCGAAGCAGCTCGCCAAGACCCTGGGCGTCCCGTTCGTGCGCTTCGACATGAGCGAGTACATGGAGAAGCACGCGGTTTCGCGCTTGATCGGCGCGCCTCCGGGTTATGTCGGCTACGACCAGGGCGGCCAACTCGTCGAGAAGATCCGCAAGCAGCCCCACACGGTGCTGCTGCTCGACGAGATCGAGAAGGCCCACCAGGACCTGTTCGACATCCTGCTGCAGGTGATGGACCACGCAACGCTGACGGACAGTCAGGGTCGCGAGGCCGACTTCCGTCATGTGATCCTGATCATGACCTCGAACGCCGGTAGCCGGGAGCTCAGCGCCGAGTCCATCGGCTTCAGTGGCGGCATGAGAGGCGACGGATCGAAGGAAGTCGAGCGTCTCTTCAGTCCTGAGTTCCGCAACCGCCTGGACGAGGTGGTGCGCTTCGATGCCCTTGAGCCGGCCGTGATGATTCGCGTCGTCGACAAGTTCATCCGCGAGGTCGAGTCCAAGCTGGCCGAGCGCAAGGTCAACCTGACCCTGACCAACCGGGCACGCGACTGGCTCGCCCAGAAAGGCTATGACCGGGTCTTCGGGGCCCGTCCCCTCGGCCGGGTGATCCAGACCGAGCTGGAGGATCGCCTGGCCGAAGACCTGCTGTTCGGTCCGCTTGCCAAGGGAGGGAGCGTCACGGCCGACCTCGGTGAGGATGACCGCCTGACCTTCCAGGTCGAATGAGCGGGTAACACGAGCCACCGAAGCGGGTGTGCGCGTCTAGACTTCCAGGCACCCCGTCCATCGATTCGAAGGAGCCGTCCCATGTCGATCCTCGACCGCTTTCTGCTGACCGACCGCGTGGCCATCGTCACCGGTGCCGGACGCGGCATCGGGGAAGCCTGTGCACTGGCGTTTGCCGAAGCCGGCGCCCACGTCGTCGTCGGAGCCCGTACCGTGGAGCAGATCGAGGACACGGCCCAGAAGATCCGGGCCCTGGGAAGCCAGGCCGTGGCCGTTCCGTGTGACGTCATGGACGCGGACCAGCGCGCCGCCACCGTCGAGGCGGCGCTCAAGGAGTTCGGCCGGCTCGACATCCTGGTGAACAACGCCGGCGGCTGGCCGCCCAAGGGCGCCTTGGACACGACCGAGAAGGAGTTCGACGCCGCCTTCCGCTTCAACGTCACCAGCGCCTTTGCCATGACTCGCCTCGCGGTTCCCAGGATGGTCGAGAGCACGGGCAGCGGTTCCATCATCAACATCGGTTCGGTGGCCGGCCGCGAGAATTCCGCCGGCTTCGTGGCCTACGGCACCGCCAAGGCCGCGCTCGCCTTCATGACCCGCCAGCTCGCCCAGGACTTTGCGCCCAAGGTCCGCGTCAACGCCATCGCGGTGGGATCGATCAAGACCGAGGCACTGAAGACCATCCTGACCGAGGACATTGAGCGCGAGATGGTGAAGCGCACGCCGATGGATCGCCTGGGTGAAGTCGAGGACATCTCGGCTTGTGCCCTCTACCTGGCATCGCCGGCCGCGAGCTACGTGACCGGTGAGGTCTATGGTGTCAACGGTGGCCTCACTACGCTCAACTTCGAGATGCCGCGCGCGAATCTCTAGGCCTTCGCGTGGAGCCATTTTCCGCGACGGAATGACCAGGCCAACCAGCTGGTGCGGGTCATGTGATCGAAGATGATCGCGTACCAGACCCAGACGAGTTCCAGCTCCAGCACGTAGACGAACAGGTACGCGAGTGGAAGCCGGAAGACCCAGTTTCCGGCGGTGGCGGCCAGGAACGGTGTAAAGGTGTCGCCGGCGCCGCGGTGGACGCCACCCAGCGCGAAGTGGGCCTGGAGGAATGGCTGGGCGAAGGCGAGGCACAGCAGAAAGGGAACCAGCGCCTCGATGGTGGCCGGATCGTCGGTGAACAGGCGTGCCAGCGGCTCGCGGGCGAACGCGCACAAGCCGCCGAGAACGACGGCAACAGCGACGGCCAGCTGCGTCGAGCGCCAGCCGATGCGAATGGCGGCTTCGGGCCGTCCGGTCCCCAGGGCCTGTCCGACCAGCGTGGCAGCCGCAGCCGCAATCCCCGATCCCGGCAACCAAGAGAACGACAGCAGCCGGATCCCCACCGAGTAGGCGGCGATGGCCACACTGCCGAACTCCGCCAGCACGCGGAAGTAGCCGAGCAGCGCCAGATTCATGGCGAGACGTTCACCGAGGCCTGGAAGCGAGAGTCGGACGACTTCGCGAAGCAGCGTTCCGTTGCCCCAGAAGTCGCGGGGCCGGACCGCCAGCGAGGAACCCCGCGGCGCGCGCAGAACCGCAATCGCGAACAGCACGACACCGACCGCCTGGGAGATCAGGGTCGCCAGTCCGGCACCCACCAGCTCGAGACGCGGAAAGCCCAAGCCGCCGAAGATCAGCAGGAAGTTGAGCGCCACTTTCACGGCGCCGACAGCGGCTGCAATCCACATGGGCGTGCGGGTATCCCGATTGGAACGCATGCCGTTCTCGATCATCATCGCCACGGCCAGCATCACCGTCGAGCTGAGCACCAGCTTCAAATAGGGGATCGCGAGCGCGCTGACGGCGGGCTCTGCCTGAAGCAGCTCGAGCCACAGCTGCGGCGCCGACAGCACGACCCAAACGACACTCAGTGCGGCGATCACGGCAACGACCAGTGACGCTGCCAGCGCATGCCGCGCTCGGCTGGGATCGCCGGAACCGATGGCGCGCGCCATCACGGCCACGCAGGCAAAGCCGACCGCGAAGAGCACCGACTGGGAGAGGAAGTGGAACTGGGTGGCGTAGCCGACGGCGGCCAGGGCATTGGGACCGAGGCGGCCGACCATGAACAGGTCGAGCAGATTGACCGCGTTCACCAGCACGAGCCCGGTGGTCACGGGCCAGGCGAGCTGGAAGATGGCGCGGGTGGTGCCTTCGACGTGGGGCGCGTCGGCAGCGACCTGGGCGGCGGCGGCGGCGAGGCTTCCGGAGGGAAGGGAAGGGGCGCCCTCGGGATCTTCGATGTCGGACGGGCCAGGCAAGTGCTAGCGCAGCGACGACGGAAGCTGGAAGGCGATGCCTTCGTCGATCTCGGGGCCTCGTTGGACATGGCTGTCAGGTCGCAGTCGAACCAATCGTTCGATCACGCCGTCGACCAGATGCTCGGGCGTGGATGCACCCGCCGTCACCGCCAGCTTCTCGACACCCTCGAGCCAGGCGGGGTCGATCTCTTCGGCATCCTGGATCATGTAGGTCCGGGCGCCGCGCCCATTGGCCACTTCGCGTAGCCGGTTGCTGTTGGAGGATTCCGGAGCGCCGACGACGAGCACCAGGTCGACCTCGTCCGCCAGCCGCTTGACGGCGTCCTGTCGATTCTGGGTCGCATAGCAGATGTCGTCTTTGCGGGGCAGCTGGATGTCGGGGAACCGATTCACCAGGGCGTTCATGACGTCGCGGGTGTCGTCGACCGAGAGCGTGGTCTGGGTGACGCAACCGAGCTGGCTCGGATTTTCGATCTCGAGCTGGAGCACGTCGGCCACGTTTTCCACCAAGTGTGTCCGTTCGGGTGCCTGGCCCATGGTGCCCTCGACCTCCACGTGTCCGCGGTGGCCGATCATGATGATCTCGCGGCCCTCGCGGGCCAGGCGCTGGGCTTCTTTGTGGACCTTGGTCACCAACGGGCAGGTCGCATCAATCACCTGCAGGCCGCGCTCGTCCGAGGCTTGGCGGATTGCCGGGGAGACGCCGTGGGCGCTGAAGATCAGCAAGGCACCTTCGGGCACCTCGCCTGGATCCTCGATGAAGATGGCGCCCCGGGTCCGGAGGGCGTCGACCACGTGCCGGTTGTGGACGATCTCATGCCGTACGTACACGGGAGGCCCGAAGCGCTCGAGGGCGCGTTCGACGATTTCAATGGCGCGGTCGACTCCGGCGCAGAAGCCGCGGGGACTGGCGAGCTGGATTTCGAGGGCTGCCACGACGGCATTCTAGCGTAGGGGACTCTCTCCCTGCGGGGGGAGGTCAGCTCGCGCTAGCATGCCGTCGACGTCTCTCCGACCCGTCTCGAGCTCGCTTCAACAGCGACACGGATGGACGGGTCGGAGAGTGTGGAGCACGCAGCGGCACACGCTCCAGAGGGGAAGACGCATGGCAGATCTCGACAACTTCCGAGCCGAGGTGGGCGAATGGCTCGACGCCAACGCACCTCAGAGCCTGCGCGGCGTTCAGGTGACGGCCGAGCGGGGCGGAACCTGGGGCGGCAGGCGTGCCACTTTCGAGCCGCCCGACATGAAGCCGTGGCTCCAGATGTGCATCGAGAAGGGCTGGACCGCGCCCAGCTGGCCCAGCGAGTACGGGGGTGGCGGGCTGTCGAGCGAAGCGGCCAAGCTGCTGGCCGGCGAGATGCGCAAGCGCCGCCTGCCGCCGCCGCTCACCGGATTCGGTCTCTCGATGATCGGGCCGACCCTGCTGCGCTACGGCACCGAGGAGCAGAAACAGCAGCACATCCGCAAGATCGTCCGCGGTGAGATCCGCTGGTGCCAGGGCTATTCCGAGCCCGACGCCGGCTCGGACCTGGCGTCGATCCAGACCCGGGCGGTCCGCGACGGCGACGACTTCATCCTCAACGGCCAGAAGGTCTGGACCTCCTACGGTGACCTGTCGGATTGGATCTTTGCCCTCGTGCGTACGGATCCGAAGGTCAAAAAGCAGGAAGGCATCACGTTCATCCTGATCGACATGGAGACGCCGGGTGTTTCGGTTCGACCGATCAAGCTGATCAGTGGAAAGTCGCCGTTCTGCGAGACCTACTTCGACGACGTGCGCGTACCGGTAAAGAACGTGATCGCGGAGATCAACGGCGGCTGGACCGTGGCCAAGGCACTGCTGAGAGACGAGCGCAGCATGATCGCCGACGTGTTCGGGTCTGTCGCAGACACCGGAAAGCAACGCAAGCCGGGCAGCATGCTGGCGAATCTTGCTCGCCAGTATCTCGGGGGCGCGGATGGCACGATGCTCAGCGATCCGGTGTTGCGCGACGAGATTGCGCGCTGCGAACTCGACGACAAGGCCTTCGCCCTGACGGTCCAGCGGACGCGTGACGCCGCCAAGGCCGGCCATCAGTCCGGCCCGGAGAGCTCGATCTTCAAGGTGTACGCCACCGAGCTCAACAAGCGACGCAGCGAGCTGATGGTCGACATCGCCGGGCCCGAGGGGCTGGGCTGGGAAGGGACCGGTTTCGATAAAGACGAGCTCGCTCGCACGCGCGGCTGGCTACGGGCCCGGGGCAACTCCATCGAAGGCGGGACTTCGGAAGTCCAGCTCAACATCATCGCCAAGCATGTGCTGGGTCTTCCTGACTGAGGAGAATGAGGATGCAGCTGCTACTCACCGAAGACCAGGAACTGCTGGCAAAGACCGCGGCCGACTTCGTGGCGAAACAGTCCCCTGTCTCGCGTTTCCGGGAGCTTCGCGACAGTGATGATCCGTTGGGCTTCTCCAGGTCCCTGTGGAAGCAGATGGCCGAGCTCGGCTGGGTCGGCATTCCCTTTCCGGAGGAGTTCGGCGGCGCCGGCCTCGGTCTCAGCGAGCTGGCCGTGATCCTGGAAGCGCTGGGGCGCAACCTCGCGCCCGAGCCCTTCATCTCCACCGTGCTGCTGGCGGGCCAGGCCCTGCTACTCGGCGGCAGCGACGCCCAGAAGAAGCGCTGGATCGAGCCCGTGGCGGCCGGCGACGCGTTTCTGGCGCTGGCGTACCAGGAGGTCCGTGGCCGTTACGACCTCCACCGCATCCGCACGCGCGCCGAGCGAAACGGGGACGGCTGGCGTATCACGGGCGAGAAGCGTCATGTGATCGATGGCGGAGCCGCCGATGCCTTGATCGTAGCCGCCCGTACCACAGGCGACGTCTCCGACGCGGATGGCATCACGCTCTTGCTGGTGGAGGCGGGTGCCAAGGGCCTGACGCTGGAACGGCAGCGGCGCGTCGATTCGCGGGGTGCGGCTCTCGTGAAACTCGAAGCGGTCGAGGTCGGCGCCGACGCCGTCGTGGGCGTCGAAGGGCAGGGGGGTGCGCTGCTTGAGGACGCCATCGATCGGGCCACCGTGGGTCTGTGCGCCGAGATGCTGGGTGCCATGTCGGCCTGCTTCGAGCGGACCCTCGAGTACCTGAAGCAGAGGGAGCAGTTCGGGGTTCCCATCGGAAGCTTCCAGGCGCTCAAGCACCGGTCCGCCGAGATGTACATCGAGATCGAGCTCTCGCGCTCGACCATGATGGCGGCTGCGCGCGCCGTCGATGCCGGGACGGATGACGCTCGCAAGCTCATTTCCTTGGCGAAAGCTCGCTGCTCCGACGCTCTCATCCTCATCTCCAACGAGGGGGTGCAGATGCATGGCGGCATCGGCATGACGGACGAACACGACATCGGCTTCTACATGAAGCGCGCCCGGGTTGCTGCCACGACCTTCGGCGATGCTGCCTGGCACCGGGATCGCTGGGCGCGCCTGTCCGGATACTGATGGGCGCCGCGTCATTGGACCCGACCGAGCGCTTTCTGCGGGCCTGTCGCGGGGAGCCGGTGGATCGTCCGCCGGTCTGGCTGATGCGCCAGGCGGGTCGCTACCTGCCCGAGTATCGGGCGGTCCGGGAGGGCGTTTCGTTCCTGGAGATGTGTCGGGACGTAGACCGGACCGTGGAGGTGTCGCTCCAGCCGCTCGAGCTGGTGGGAACCGAGGCCGTGATCCTGTTTTCGGACATCTTCGTGCCGGTGCCGGGCATGGGGGTGGAGCTCGACTTCGCGCCGGGCCCCGTCATCGAAGCGCCGATTCGCACGCTTCTGCAGGCGGAGGCGCTGTGCGTTCCCGATCCGCGGGAGTCCGTTCCCTACGTGTTTGAGAGCCTGCGCAGGCTCCGGGCTGAGCTTGCGACCCGTGACATCCCGTTGCTCGGCTTCGCCGGCGCACCCTTCACGCTGGCCGCCTATCTCGTGGAAGGCAGCGGTTCGAACGACTTCAATGCGCTCAAGCGCATGATGTTCCGCACTCCGCAAGTGCTGAAGGTGCTGCTGGCGCGTCTGACCGAGATGGTCTGCGCCTATCTGCAAGCCCAGATCGAGGCGGGGGCCCAGGCGGTCCAGCTCTTCGACACCTGGGCGGGGCTGCTCTCGCCCCGGGACTACCAGGAGTGGGTGCTGCCGACCCATCGCCAGATTGCGGCCAAGCTCGACCACTCTCGGGCACCCCTCATCCTCTATGTCAAAGACAGTAGTCATGTTCTCGATTTCATGGTTGAATCTGGAGTGGATGTAATCTCCGTGGACTGGCGCGTGGAGATGGCAGAGGCGGCGCGGAAGGCGGGACAGAAGGTGAGTGTCCAGGGCAACCTCGATCCCTGCGCGCTGCAGGCGGCGCCCGAAGAGATCGCGGCCCGGGTGCGCGAGATCTCCGAGGCGGCCCGGGCGGCGCGCGGTCACATTCTCAACCTCGGTCACGGCTGCCTGCCCGACACGCCGGTCGAGGGCGTGCGAGCCTTCACGGCCGCGGCCAAGGCGTTGGCCCCGTGAGTGAGCCGAGCTTCGATCTCGACCTGGAGCAGGTGGAGGAGATTCTGCCGCGGTATGCGATCGAGGGGCCCCGCTACACCTCGTATCCCACGGCTCCGGTGTGGAAGCAGAGCTACGGCGTCGCGGAGTTCCGTCACGAGCTGGGCCGCGAGGACATCGACCCGGCCGATGGCCTGTCGGTCTACGTGCACGTGCCCTTCTGCCGCTCGCTCTGCCACTACTGCGCCTGCAACAAGGTCATTACCCAGAAGACCGAACTCGCCGCCCGCTACCTGGACGTGATCGAGCGCGAGATCGAAACCGTACGCGAGGCGGTCCGGGTTCCGCGGCTCGTGACCCAGCACCACTGGGGGGGCGGCACGCCCACCTACCTGGAGCCCGAACAGCTGACGCGACTCTTCCGGATGGTCTCGGCGGCCTTCCCGCTGGCCGAGGCTGCCGAGGTCTCGATCGAGGTGGATCCGCGAGTCACCACCTCAGAGCACATCGCGGCCCTGCGTGAGTCTGGCTTCAACCGCATCTCCATGGGAGTCCAGGACTTCGACCCGAAAGTTCAAGAAGCGGTTCACCGCATCCAGCCGGTAGACGAGACCGCCGCACTGGTGGACGAATCCCGCGCGGCCGGCTTCAAGAGCGTGAACTTCGACCTGATCTACGGGCTCCCCTATCAGACCGTGGAGAGCTTCGACCGCACGCTGGACACGGTGCTCGAAATCTCTCCCGATCGCTTGGCCCTCTATTCGTACGCCCACGTGACCTGGGTGGCCAAACAGCAGCGGGGCTTCGAACGCAAGGACCTGCCGCCCGCCGACTTGAAGCTCCGGATCATGCTGCACGCCATCCGCCGCTTCCTGGACGCCGGCTACCGCTTCATCGGTCTCGACCACTTCGCCAAGCCGGATGACGAGCTGTCCCAGGCACTTGAGGCGCGAACGCTGAGACGCAACTTCATGGGCCACACGACCCAGGCCGGCGTCGACCTGCTGGGCTTCGGTCCCAGCGCCATCAGCGAGCTGCGGGGCAGTTACGCCCAGAACCAACGCGAGCTGGGAGCCTGGCAGGCGGCCGTGCAGGATCAGGGATTGGCGACCCTGCGCGGGCACAGTCTCTCCGAGGACGACCTCGAACGCCGCTGGCTGATCGGCCGGCTGATGTGCTTGGGCGAACTCCGCGCCGAGGACTACGCGAAGCGCTTCGGACGTCCGTTCGGCGACGCCTACTCGGCCGAGCTGTCGCGACTCGACGCGATGGTGGCGGACGGTCTCGTCATCCGCAGCGCCGATGGGACGCTCCGCATGACGGGCCTGGGCCGGCTCTTCGTCCGCAACGTGGCCATGGTCTTTGATGCCTACCTGCCTGAGCAGCAGAAGACGGGCCAACCGATGTTCAGCAAGACGGTCTGAGCGAGCGGACGATGGCGTCGATGCCGGAGGTGGATGTCGCGGTCGTGGGGGCGGGTGTCGCTGGCTTGGCCGCGGCGCTGGCGTTCCAGGCTCACGGTGCCGAGGTGTTCGTGGTGGACGCCTCGGATCGGCCCGGTGGCGTCATGCGTACGGATCACGTCCGCGGCTACGTCGTCGAGCGGGGTCCGAACACGATCGAGGTCAAGGTCCCGATGCTGGCGGTCCTGCGCGATCAAGGCCTGGAGGACGCACTCCGCAAGGCGGAGCCCGCGAGCAAGCATCGCTTCATCCTCCGCGACGGTGTGCTGGTAGCGGCGCCGTCGTCCCCGTTTTCCCTGCTGGGCACGTCGCTGCTCGGGCCGGGTGGGAAGCTGCGGCTGCTGGCCGAGCCCTTGCTGCCGCGTCGTGACGCTTCCGATGAATCGGTCTCCGAGTTCATCACACGCCGGCTCGGGCGCCAGGTGGCGGACAGATTGGTCGGTCCGTTCCTGACCGGTGTCTATGCCGGGGACGAGCGCGAGCTGGGCGCCGAGGCCGTCTTCGGCACCCTGGTCGACTGGGAGCGCCGCCTCGGGTCGGTGCTGCTGGGTGCCCTCGCCGCCGCATTCTCGCGGCGAAGCGAGCGCGGACTGCGAGGCGTGTACTCGACCACCGAGGGGCTCGGGCCCTTTGCCCGTCATCTGGCCGAACGTTTGCACGAGCCGCCGGCGTTGGGCGCGACGGTGCGGACGCTGCGTCGCGAGGGCACGGCATGGCACTTGTCGGTTTCGACCGAGGCCGGCGGGGACACGACCCTGCGCGCCGGCCGTGTGGTGTTGGCGGTGCCGTCGCTTGCTGCGGCTGCCCTGCTACGGGAAAGCGATGCGCGGGTCGCCGAGCTGCTGGAGGACATCGACTACGCGCCCATCGTGGGCGTTCCCCTGGGCGTTGCGCGCTCGCAATTGAGCCACGAGGTGCGGGGCTTTGGTTTCCTGGTGCCTCGCGAGACGGGCGAGGCCGCGGGCATGGACCTGCTCGGCTGTCTCTTCATGAGTCAGCTCTTTCCGGGGCGTGCGCCCGCTGACCACGAGCTGCTGCAATGCATCTTGGGAGGCGTGCGCCGGCGCGACATCATCGACGAACCCGACGACCGGATCGTCGAGCGAACGCTCCAGGACCTCGACCCGGTGCTTGGCATCGGCGGCGAACCCGCGGTGCTCGGCGTCACCCGCTGGCCCCGAGCGATTCCACAGCCCGGTCGCGCTCACGTGCGCCGCATGAACGAGGTCGGGACGCGCGTAGGGGCGTTGCCCGGTCTGGCGCTCGCCGGAAGCTACGTGGCTGGGGTGGGCGTGGCAGACAGCTTCGCCTCGGGTCTGCGAGCTGCGGAAGATCTCGTGCGACCGCTCTAGCCCAGGTCTCTTCAAGCGTGTTGGCGAAGCATGCGGGCGAGTCCATCGACCCAGACCGGGTGGGCATTCAATGACGGAACCAGCCGGAGCGCCTCGCCACCCAGGGACCGCCACTGCGCGACGGCGCGGATGCCGATCTCTTCGAGCGTCTCGAGGCAATCGGCGACGAAGCCGGGGCAGAGAACGGCGACCCGTCGGTGTCCCTGCTCGGCCAGCTCCCGGAGCACCGCGTCGGTGTACGGACGGATCCAGCTGGCAGGACCGAGCCGTGACTGAAACGAGGTGCTCGTGATCCCGGGGTCGAGGTTGAGAGCACGAACCAGGCTGCGACTCGTGGCGAAGCACTGGGCCCGGTAGCAGTCCCGGTTTGCCTCGACCAGGGCATCACAGCAGTCCTCCCGGGCCAGGCAGTGCTGGCCGCCGCTGCGATCGACGGCCCGGACCTGGCTCTCGGGCAGGCCGTGATAGCTGAAGAGCACGTGATCGGGTTTGAAGTCCTCGATCTCGGGCCTGGCCACGGCGCCCCAGGCGTCGATGAAACGGGGGTCGGCGTAGAAGCTGCCGAGAATCTCGATCGGGGCCAGAGGCGAGAGGGCCTGCACCTCTTCCCGAACCTTCTCGATGGCGGAGAGCGTGGCCGCCGTCGAATACTGGGGAAACAGCGGCAGGACCAGCACCCGAACGACATCGGCAGCGCACAAACGGTGGAGCGCGCCGCGAATCGAGGGTCGTCCATAGCGCATCCCCAGCTCGACCACGTAGGCTGGACCCAGCTCCTTCTCCAGCGCATCTCGCAACGCCCGGCTGTAGACGAGCAGCGGCGAACCCTGCTTGCGCCAGATCTTGCGGTAGGCCTTGGCCGAACGACGCGGCCGGCTGGGCAGAATCACCGTTTCGAGCAGCAGGCGCCGCACCGGTGCCGGCATGTTGAGGACCAGCGGGTCGCTCAGGAACTCGCGCAGGTAGCGACGCACGTCGGAGACCCGGGTCGAGTCCGGCGTGCCGAGATTCACGAGCAGCACCCCGGTCCGCAGCTCTTCCATTCCTGTCAGGCCTCCTTCTTCCGGTGCATTCCGCCCAGGCTCTGCTTGTGCATTCCGCCCAAACGGAACGAGAGCAGGAGATACCAAGCCGGGAACAGCAGCGACACCTCCACCAGCTGAAGCGCCCTTGCGCGCTCTGGAGCCAGGACTGCGTAGGTCAGGGCGAGCACGCAGAGAAGTGCCAGCGTGCAGGTCGTGCGCCGCCAGGCCGCCATTCGGATCGGGTAGATGTACTTGAAGGGTACGAAGACGCCGACGGCGCAGAGCGTGACGAAGACGCTGCAGAAAGCGGGTGAGAGCTCCAGCAGCCAGGCATAGATAGCGATCACATTCCAATAGGACGGGAAGCCCAGGAAGAAGTGGTCGTCGGTCTTTGACGCCTCGCGAGAGAAACCGTAGGCGCTGGCCAGGATGGGTGGCAAAGCCCAGCCCCAATGGGGCAGCAACCCGCATGCCAGCAGGAACACGACGGGCACGATCACGTAGTTGAGATAGTCGACGACGTCGTCCAGACGGCGTCCATCGAGGCGTGGGGCCCAGCGCTTCACGTCGACAGCCCGGGCCAGGAAGCCGTCCATGGCGTCGACCGAGAGCGCGGCCAGCATGAAGAGCACGGCCCGACTCCAGTGGCCTTCGCTGGTGGCGAGCAGCGCCATTGCTCCAAGCACCGCGCCCGAGGCCGTGAACGCGTGAACTCCCCAGGCGAGTGCTTGCCTTGCGGGCTGTTCCTGCACTGCGCTCCCAGGGTATCAGAGAGTCGCTATAGTCCGGTCGTTCGCGGTCTGCATTCGAACGGAAAGGATTTCATGGCTGTTCCCGACCGCCAGGCAGTGGCTGCGCGTCACAATCAGCGAGCCATCGAGTTTCTCCGCGAAGGTGGGGATTCGCTCGTGACCACCAAGGTGGAGTCGCTCTTCAACTGGAGCCGCAAATACTCCATGTTCCTGTATCCGTTCGTGACGGCTTGCTGCGGCATGGAGTTCATGTCGGTGGCCGGTCCGCGCTACGACCTGGACCGCTTCGGATGTGCACTGCCCCGTTTTTCTCCCCGCCAGTCGGACCTGCTGATGGTGGTCGGGACGATCACCCATCGCCAGGGGCCGATCTTGAAGAAAGTCTACGACCAGATGGCCGAGCCCAAGTGGGTGATGGCCTTTGGTGCCTGCACCTGCTCTGGTGGCCCCTACAACAACTACGCAGTGGTGCAGGGGATCGATACGATCATTCCCGTGGACATTTACGTTCCCGGCTGTCCGCCGCGACCCGAGGCCGTGCTCGAAGGCTTGATGAAGCTGCAGGCGCGCGTCCAGAACGAGCGGGTGCCGGCCGATGGCCGCCACAAGGAAATCGACGAACTCCAGCTTCCCGTCATCGAGAAGCCCGTCGCCTAGAGATCGGCCGACGGAGCGGCGGCTTGCAGTTCACCGAAGCGGTGGGCCGACGGAGCGGCGGCTTGCAGTTCACCGAAGCGGTGAACTGCCGGGGGAGGGGTGGCTTGGGGTTGGGTCGGGAGTTCCCTGGAGCCCTGAAACTGGGCCAGGCAGCCGGAATGGCTCGGGAGGCGTGCCGTCTGGGGGCCCCTTTCCTATAGTGCTGGCCATGCCGGGCAAGGTCATCAAGGTCAAGCGGCAGGAACAGCTCGGGTTCTCGGAGCGGCTGTATTTGCCGGCCATCGTGAAGGGGCTGATGATCACGGGTCGGCATTTCTTCCGCAACCTTCGCGGCTTCGTCACCGGTAAGAACCGGACGGACTTCGTCGTCCAGTATCCCGAAGAGCGGGTCGACTATCCCGACGCCTTCCGCGGCATGCCGGTGCTCGTCGAGCTCGAAAACGGCGAGCCGCGCTGCGTGGCCTGCGGCCTCTGCGAGTTCGCCTGTCCGACGGACTGCATCAGCATCATCCCCGGCGAAATCGAGGGCGCGCGCATCGAGCGCTATCCCGAGGTCTTCGACATCGACATGTCGCGCTGCATGTTCTGCGGCCTCTGCGAGGAGGCCTGCCCCGAAGAAGCCATCGTCATGAGTCGCGAGGTCGAGATCGGCAGCTACGATCGGCCGTCCATGGTTTTCAAGAAAGAGCAGCTGTTGGTTCCCGAGCCGCTGCTCAAGCGCCGTCTCGACTTCCTGCGAGCGGAGTACGAGCGGCAGGACGAGCCGCGCAAACCGCGCACGGAGTCGCAGTCCTGATGGAGGATTACGGTTCCCAGGCGCTGCGACGCCTCTTGGAGGCGCTCTCCGATGCGGTCCTCGAGACCCACGCCAAGCTCGGTGACGCGACTGCCCAGATCGATGCGTCCCGGATCGTGGACGTGGCGCGCCTGCTTCGGGACGACCCCGATCTCCAGTTCGAGATGTTGACGGACCTCACCTGTGTCGACTACATCGAGCAGCAGCCGCGCTTCGAGGTCGTCTACCACTTCTATTCGGTGGCCAGGAACCGGCGGGTGCGGATCAAGGCCCGGGTGGCCGCAGATGTGTGTCAGATCGACAGCCTGATCGATCTCTATCCGTCCGCCGACTGGATGGAGCGCGAAGTCTGGGACATGTACGGCGTGCGTTTCGAAGGGCACCCGGATCTCCGGCGGCTGCTCCTGTACGAGGAGTTCGAGGGCCACCCGCTTCGCAAGGACTATCCCAAGGAGCGGCGCCAGCCGCTGGTGGGCCCGAGGAACTAGCCGATGGCCGAAAACGCGGACCGCGCCCACGAGGCCCTGGCCGAGGACTTCGAGCGCGATCTCCACACCGAACGACAGATCCTCAACATGGGGCCGTCCCATCCGGCGACCCATGGAACGGTGAAGTTT
>SMWR01000139.1 GCA_004356735.1 Deltaproteobacteria bacterium | reverse complement strand
GTCGAGCTCGAAGGAAAGCTCGCGGTGCAGCGAACGGCGCGCGTGGATTATTTCGCCGCCAGCGCCCTCGCCGGAAACGATTCCGCTCGCAGGGTACTGGCCGAGACCGAGAGCAAGATCGCTGGAAACGCCAACGCAATGCCAGTGGAGAACCGCGGAAAGATCTGGGAGAACTGCGACCGGGCCACCGAGCAGATCATCGCGGAACGCGAGATGAAGCGTCCTCCAACCGATTTCGGGTCGGAGGCTCATCCCGGGCCGGAGGAAAATTCCGGATCGGTGCCCGCACCTGAGTCAGGACAGGAATCGAACCAGCGCTAGCGAAGCGAAACACGGAGCGTCCATGACCCAGAGCGAGATCCCCACCGGACCGAGTGAAAGAAGCCTCGCGCGACTAGCGCGCGTGAAGCGTCATGCGCACGCCGTGGCGTGGACGCATGGTCGCCATGGTTTTCATTTCGATCGGGTGGCCGGGAACGAGCTTCAGGCGGTAGCGCTGGGCCACCATGGCGATCACGAAGGTGCCTTCCATCAGGGCGAAGTTCCGACCCATGCAGAGGCGGGGTCCGGCCGCGAAGGGCACGTAGGCGAACCTCGGTCTCTCCTGGATCCGGTCGAGGGCAAAGCGGTCGGGATCGAAACGCTCGGGATCGGGCCAGAATTCCGGTAGCCGGTGGGTCACGTAGGGACTGATCATCACCATCGTGTCCGGCGGAATCCGATAGCCCGCAATCTCGTCCTCCTCGACTGACACACGTGCATAGACCGGCACGGGGGGCCTGACACGCATGGACTCCTGGAGGACCTGTTTCGTGTACTGAAGCTGCGGGAGATCGTCCCAGTTGGGCACACGCCCGGCGAGCACCCGGTCGACCTCATCGTGGACGCGCGCTTCGACTTCGGGATGCTCGGAGATCAGCCACCAGGTCCAGGCCAACGCCGAAGCCGTGGTTTCGTGACCGGCGAAGAAAAGGGTCATCACCTCGTCGCGCATCTGCCGTCGGCTGAGGGGCGCGCCGGTCTCCGGATGGCGGAACGCAAGCAGCTGAGCGATCACATCGTTTCCACTCGCGCCCTGTTCGCGACGCTCGTCGATCACGTTGTGGACGATGGCATCGACCGTGTCGAGGGCCCGCTGGTACTCGCGACTCCTGGGAAAGGGCGACCGCGGATGATTGCGTGCGACCTTCCAGAGGCTTCCGGCGGCGTACGCCTGGGTGATGTTGAACGAATCGGCAATTTGTCGGGCCTCCATCTCGACATCGGCGCGAAACATGAAGTCCGTGATGATGTGGAGTGCCAGCTCGAACATCTGGGGCGAGATGTCCATCGCCTCTCCGCGAGAAGCGACTTCACTCCATGCATCGAGCATGCGTCCCGTGCAGCAAGACACGACCTTCGCAGCCTGAGCCAGCTCCTGCTTGTGGAAAGCCGGCTGGAGGATCCGGCGCTGCTGGCGCCACAGTTCGCCGTCCGCGCTGACCACCCCGTAGCCCAGAACGGGTCGAATCGTGTCGAAGGCTTTGCCCTTGATGAAGTTCTGGTAGCGCGTCCGAAGCACGTACCCGATGTGATCGGGGTGGGCGATGAGATGACTACCCCCAGGCAGGCGGATTACCGATCCGTGTCGCTCGACCAGATCCTGGAAGAAGAGAAAGGGATTCCCGCGAACCTCCTTGAAGCTGCGGCCACCCCGCCGGAACAAGTCTCCGAGCCTGGGCCCCGGGGCTCGACGCGGACTCGCACCCGAAAGGCTGGCGGCTTGATCCACGTCGACGCTTCCTTTCACGGTGAAGCAGCGTAAGAGCCGCTGGAACGGCGATCTCGATGATACGCGAGTCGCATCCTGCAGCGAAATCACTGGGACTCAAGTGGTACCCAGTCGAAGCCACCGGGGTCTTCCACGAGATCATGGCTGAGCAGATGCCGGCACCGCGGCAGGCGGCCCTGGTCGACCCGGGAATCTCGGCCGTGCGACACCTCTCGAATCAGGACATCTACCGACAGCTCGACTTCAAGGGCCGATCACTGGACGAAACGAAGAGCCGCGATGTGATCATTTTCGGGCGACGCGTTTCCACGATCATCCACTCTTTCTACAACTTCGGCGAGGCCGTGTTCGAGTGGTCTGGGACCGTATCGACGACCTGATCAGGGACTCCCGGCGGGTGTTGAGGCAGGGAATCGTTGGCGACGACCGCCGGGCACGATCGGCTTGCGCACACGGGCGTCGACGTCCTATGAAGAGACCATGCGCGTCTTGATGCTCGACCAGTCCTGGGAACGGATCCGCGACACCCTGATGAAACAAGCGCCTGCCCTCGAGCCCGTGTTGATGCACGCCGACGGGTCCCTCTCCCTCCACGGAGAACCGATCTCTCCCGAAGAAGCCGCGCCCGCGGCGGCCTGGGCGAACACCGACCTCTTCTTCGACGGGCCCGTTCGCGATTTCATGGTGATGTGTCTCAAGAGCACCTCGCTGCGCTGGATCCAGTCGAGCGCTGCAGGCTTCGACCACCCGGTCTTCTCGATGCTCGTGGACAAGGGCATCCAGCTCAGCAACAGCAACGCGTCGGCCATCTCGATCGCGGAGTTCATCCTCTCCGGTGTCCTGGACATCTTTCAACCCAACGCCCATCGCCGCCAGCTCCAGGCGGCACGCGACTGGCAACGGACACACTTCCGCGAAGTACAGGGCACGACCTGGCTGGTGATCGGCATGGGAAACATCGGCAGCGAACTGGCTCGCCGGGTGCGCGCGCTCGGTGCCATCGTCATCGGCGTGCGGCGCCGCCCACGGGGAGACGAGCCGGCCGATCGCATGGCGAGCCTGGCGACACTGCTCGACGTCGTCGGCGAGGCCGACGTGGTCGCTCTGTGCGCCCCGGCCAACCCGGAGTCGCATCACATCGTGGACGAGGATTTCCTGTCCCGAATGAAGCCGCAGTCCGTATTGGTCAACATCGCCCGCGGCGCCCTGATCGATGAAGCCGCGCTGCTCGACAGCCTGGATCGCGGCATCCCCGAAACCGCCCTGCTCGACGTCTTCGAGAAGGAGCCGTTGCCCGACGATTCTCCTCTCTGGAACCATCCCCGCGTCCGGGTGACCGCACACAACGCCTCCAACAGCGATGGTTTCATCCGGCGCAACGACGAGCTCTTCATCCGCAACGCCGCGCGATTCTGCAACGGGGAATTGCCCGAACGCCTGGTCGAACCCGATGTCGTCAAGGAGTCCATACCGGGAAACCAATGACCCGGGCGACCCTACTCCATCACCCAGCCGCGACCCTTCAGGCAATTCCGATATGCGTGCATGCGCGCCACGGCATCGTTGGGCTGCCGTGTGTTGGGAACCTCGGTCCGGGCCTGGTCCGAACAGATCGCATGCTCGCGTTCGTAGTCTTCCTGCGAAAGACCGCTCCCCTTGCCCGGAACCCAGCTCGAGCTGCTCGCACACGCCATCAGGACGGCCAAGACCGCCAGTAGGCTTCCACGCATTTCGCCCTCCGCCGACCCAGGAGTGCCTAGCCCAACACTTCGCCGTAGGTCTCTTCGCTGAACCCAACCAGGACCGTCTTGCCCGAGCGGATCACGGGAGCGCGCAGGTTGCCTGTGGGGCCGAGCATGGCGTCGACGACTTCCTTGCTGGCGCTGCCCCCCTTGAAGTCGCTGCGCTTCTTTCCCTTGGCCACGATCACCTTGCTGGCGGCCTTGGCGATCTCGGCGGCATCCTTGCGGCCCAGCTTCTTGCTGGCCGAGACGGTTTGCTTCGGTGTGATCTTCTTGGCGTCCAGAAACTTGGACGCTTTGGTGCAGCTCGTTCAACCCTTGCGGTGGTAGTACCAGTCGACGCGCTTGGCCATCGTCACTCCTCCAGATTGGAACTCCGTGATTCTTTCAGACGATACAGGAACGCTCAACCTCCGCCCCACGCGTTCGATTTCGTCCTCGAGGCTGACAACGATCGGGCTCAAGGACTCGCTCGGATCCTCCGAACAGGCGGTGGTAACGAACCCGCGTCCGGTTCTGATACCCTGTGCGAATCGACGTCGTCGTGTGCAGGAGAACAGACCCATGAACATGGCAGCGCAGCAATGGCGAACCCTTCATGGCCTGCGGATCGACGACATCCTGCACACCATCAAGGATCTCGTGGAGGAAGGCTTCGCCGTCCACATCGGCACCGACGCCCAGAAGGCGACCCGGCACACCAACTTCGTCGTTGTCGCGTGCCTGCTGAGTCCGCTGCGCCGGGGTCACCGCGTCTTCTACGCGAGCATCCGACAGGGCCGCATGAGCATTCAGCAGAAGCTCTTTCAGGAGGCGTGGCTCAGCACCGAGTTTGCGCTCAAGCTCTGCGAGGTCGGGTCGGTCGAGTCCCACGAACGCATCCACGTCCACATCGATGTGAACCCCAAGGCGATCCACAAGTCGAGCCAGTATCTCCAGCAGCTCGCGGGAATGGTCGCCGGCCAGGGCTTCCCCGTTCTCTACAAGCCCGACGCCTGGGCCGCTTCCCGTGCCGCCGACCACGCGGTCAAGGGCAAGCACTGGAAGTCGGTCGAGGGCAGGGGCTGACGATCGGCGGCTTCGATCGTGCCCTGGCCTCGAAAGCCTGAGCCACGGAGCTACGCGCTCTGGCGGGCCTTCTTCCGGCCACGCTGCCATCAGCGCCGGGGGGGCGCGAGCAAGGGCATTGCCCTCTCCGTGCCCGAGGTGGTAGAAGTAATCCATGCTGAAGCGGTTGATGCTCCTCCGGTTCCAGCGCGTGTACGCCTCCGCCGTCTCACGGCACGGGGCGTGGCCTCGCTGGGCGATCTGGAGCGCGCTCGGTCTCGCAACGCTGGCCCTGATCGTGGGTCAACAACCAATTTCGGCTGGAGGAACCGCCGGATCCGGCCATCTCGAGATCCACCTGGAGCCGGTTCCACCGCCCGCAGCACACGACGTCTTCCTGGGATTCGCCAAACCCACGGCGACCCACCCAAGGCCGGCCTCGACGCTCGTCCCGGCGCGGCGCCGGAAGCCCATTCAGATGGATCCCGTACCCCCCTTCGTCGCGAGAGAATCCGTCGAGCCAAGGATTCCGCACCAGACCGGGACGACGACCAGCACCGAGATGCCCGCGCCTGTCGAACAGAAGATCGAATTCACGGAGCCCCTCGCCTTGAACGCCCAGTCGACGTTGGAGTTCGCTTCGACTGGTTCGCCGCTGCACACCGTCCCCAAGCCACGGGAATCGCTTTCCGCCGAGCCGACGAGCGCCGATTCGGCCCCCGTTGAGACGACTGGGCAGACGCAAGCCCCCGCAGCTTCGGTCGCTCCGATCCAGACTTCGCTTCCCGATCCGCAACACGCCAGTGTGACTCCGCCCTTACCCAGCAATCCGATCTCGCGAGGCCACCGGACCACCGTCGGACCTTCGTGGGTCAATCTTCCGGCGAAACCGATCGAGAACCCGCCGACGTTGCCCGTCCTGAAACCGCTACAGATCGAGCCGCTGGTCGCATCGCCTCTCAAGGGAAGTCATCCGATCCATCCGATCCAGGACTGGACAGCACCGAACGCCACACCCGCCACCGACACGATCCTCACCAAGGGACCGCTGGAAGTCGACCCATGGATCGACTCCATGCCAATCGACCCGATTCCAGCCATCGATCATGAATCACTTCTCCCGGTTTTCGACGTGGCCTCGTTGGGACCGCCCGCCCCTCCGTTCCAGGAGTCGGAATGGACGCCTGGACCTCCACTCTTTGCGCATAGCAACGAACAGGCCGAGCGGTTCTCCCTGGTCCCCGAGCCGTCGACAGGATTGCTGCTGGCCACTGGACTCGCACTTCTCGGCGCCGCCAAAAGACGGCGCTGAGCGACTTCGCCGGCTGAGACTCGAGTTCACGACCCGGCCCAGCCACAGTTCTACGTCTCCCGACTCGAATAGCCCGTGATCGCTGCGTGTCCGACGAGCGCACCGGAGAGGACCCCATGAGCCATTTGAGTTGGAAGATCGGAGACGTCCGGATCACCCGTTTCTCAGAGCGGGAGACGCTGACCAAGCTGACGATGCTACTGCCGGAGGCGACGCCGGAGGCGATCGCGCCGCATGCTTCCTGGCTCTCGCCCCATTTCCTGGAATCCGACGGCAAGGCGATCCTCTCGATCCATGCCCTGCTGATCGAGTCCCAGGGCCAGCGCATCCTGGTGGACACCTGCATGGGGGAGAAGGTCGTCAAGGGCTTCGAAATGCTCGGTGACGGAACGAGCACGGTCATCGACGACATGGCGGCGGCCGGATTCGCCCGCGAGCAAATCGATCTGGTTCTGTGTACCCACTTGCATCTCGATCACGTGGGCTGGAACACGATGCGCCAGGGAGAGCGCTGGGTCCCGACGTTTCCCAACGCCCGCTATCTGTTTGCACGGACCGAGTGGGAGTACTGGCAAAAGGAGAAGCATCTTCCCTTCGTCGCCACCCTGGATGACACGGTCAAGCCGGTGCTCGACGCAGGACTCGCCGACCTGATCGAGACCGACCACAAGATCAACGACGAGATCTGGCTGGAGGCCACCCCCGGACACACGCCCGGCCACGTGTCGGTTCAGATCCGCTCCCGTGGAGAACGCGCCATGATCACCGGTGACATGACCCACCATCCGATCCAATGGGCCGAACCCCAGTGGAAGATGTTCGCCGACACGGATGCGGAGCAGGCGACGCGCACCCGCTGTCGCCTGATCGAGGAGCACGCCAACACGCCGCTGCTCGTGATCGGCACCCACTACCCGCCCCCATGCGCCGGTCATCTCGTGCGCGATGAAGACGGTTGCCGCTTCGAGGCAACGGAGGGTGCGGCGTCCTGAAGGTGTGGTCCTACGATCGCACTAGCCGCTGCCCGACGGGACGCGGGCCGATCAGGTCCGCACCGCGCCCAGCTCCACGGCGAGCTTCGCGAATTCGGGGCCCGAGTCCTCCTGGAGGAAGTGCCCGCCGGCGAGCGTCATGTGGCGCAGGCCTCGAGCTCCGGGAATGCGTTCTTGCAGAAGCCGGTCCATGCCGCGCGTGATGGGGTCGCCGTCGCTGAAAGCCGTGAGGAAGGGTTTCTGCCAGCGCTCGAGCACCTTCCAGGCCTCGCGGTTGCGCTCGATCGCCGGATTG
>SMWR01000015.1 GCA_004356735.1 Deltaproteobacteria bacterium | reverse complement strand
GGCTTCGTGCGGGGACGCATGGCCCGGGAGTTGCCGCTCAAGCGGGTGCCCGAGCTTCGCTTTTGCCACGATCCATCGCTGGAACAGGGCAGCGAAATCCTCTCGTTGCTACGGGACATCGCGGATGAGCAGAAGACGTAGAAACAGCCGGACCGAACGACCGGGCCCGTCCGGATTCCTGGTGGTGGACAAGCCCCAAGGTCTGACCTCCCACGATGTGGTCGACGCGGTACGCAAGATGCTGGGCACCCGACGCATCGGCCACCTGGGAACCTTGGATCCGCTGGCGACCGGCGTCCTGCCGCTGGCGGTGCGCAACGCTACGAAGCTCGTGCCTTTCCTCCAAGGCGGTGCCAAGAGCTACGCCGGCGCGATCCGACTGGGGCAGGAGACCGACACCCTGGACGCCGACGGCGAGATCGTGAGGCGGCACGAAGGACCGCTGCCGAGCGAAGAGCAGATCCGCCAGGTCCTCGTGAGCTTCGTGGGCGACATCGAGCAGATCCCGCCCATGTACAGCGCCGTGAAAATGGATGGGGTTCCGCTCCACCGACTGGCGCGTCAGGGCCGAGAGGTGGAGCGTTCCCCGAAGCAGGTCCACATCGACCGGATCGAACTGGTCAAGTTCGCGCTGCCCGAGATCGAGATCGAGGTCGATTGCTCGGCCGGGACCTATGTGCGCGCGCTGGCGGCCGATCTGGGAGTGAGGCTCGGCTGCGGTGGACACCTGGCATCGCTGCGGCGGACCCGCAGCGGTCCCTTCGGCGACGATCTGGCCATTCCCCTGGACGGGCTCGCCCGCCAGGCGGAATCGGGCGAGATCGAGGCGCGGATCATTCCGCCGGTGAACGTGCTGGGCTTCCCCGTGGTGCGCCTCCGGCGCGAGGAGGAGCACCGGGTGCGACACGGTGGGGAGATCACCGGACCCGATGCCCCCGTGCCGCCGGGGACCCGGGTGGCGGCCCTGGGCTCTGATGCGCAGCTGGTGGCGGTTCTGGAGGCCCGCCCCGGCCGCAAGCTCAAGCCGTTGCGAGTGCTAGGCTCGTGACTCTCGGAGGCCCTGCGGGGCCCAGCAGTTCACCGCTTCGGCGAACTGCGAACCGCCCGAAAGGGCGGCCATTGCCCCGGTGGGAGTCCTTTGTCACACTCCGGCGCCAAATCCGGTCCGGGGACTCGCAGGCTGCGGCCCCCATGGCAAGTGGCCGGATGGCCCGCTGGCAGCAGCCGGCGGTGAGCGAATCGGAATCTCCCCAGAAGAAGACCGGCACGGAAGGAAGACTGAGTTGATCTCGCACCAGGCCAAGGCACAAGCGATCGAGTCGTATCGAATTCACGACAAGGACACCGGCTCGGCCCAGGTCCAGATCGCGCTGTTGACCGAGCGGATCAATCAGCTTTCCGATCATTTCCAGGTCCACAAGAAGGACCACCATTCCCGAAGAGGCTTGCTCAATCTTGTGAGCCAGCGCCGTCGCCTTCTCAATTACCTACGGAGGACGGGTCCCGATCGCTACCAGGAGCTGATCAAGCGACTGGGCCTGCGTCGCTAGCGTTCCGCACGACTATCCCTCAAGCCCCGTGCAGCCGCTTCCAGGCGCACTACAACAAGAAAACGCGGCGCCGATCGCCTCGTCTTGGGATGCGGAAGTCAGACATTTGCGAAGTCGCGAACCTGACTTCGACAATGTCTGATTCCGCATTCCATCTCGGCTCGATCTCCCTCAGTGGCGCGCCGCGCCAACACGGTCCCGGGCCGCAGCAAGCGGTGCCCGGGAGGAGATCGAAAATTCATGGCTAATTATTGGTTTGAACCCACAACCGTCGAATTCGAAGTCGGCGGGCGTACGATGTCGCTCGAAACCGGCCGGATGGCCAAGCAGGCCGGCGGCGCCGTCGTCGTCAGCTACGGCGAAACCGTCGTGCTGGTGACGGCCACGCGCTCCAAGCCGCGCCCCGGCATCGACTTCTTCCCACTGGTCGTGGACTTCGTCGAGAAGACCTCCGCGGCGGGCAAGATTCCTGGCGGCTTCTTCAAGCGAGAAGGCCGGCTAGCGGATCGCGAGGTGCTCGTCTCGCGGTTCATCGACCGCTCGATTCGTCCGCTCTTTCCCTCGGCCTATCAAGACGAAACCCAGATCATCGCCACCGTCCTCTCGGCCGATGGCGAGAACACACCGGATATTCCGGCTTTCGTCGGCGCGTCTGCCGCGCTCGGCATCTCCGAGATGCCCTTCCTCGGGCCCATCGCGGCGGTGCGCGTCGGTCGCGTGGACGGCGAACTCGTGATCAATCCCACTTCCGAGCAGATGGCCGAGAGCGATCTCGACATCGTCACCGCCGGCAGCCGCGGCGCGCTGGTGATGGTGGAAGGCGGCGCCAAGGAGGTCAACGAGAGTGACATCCTCGACGCGCTGAAGACCGCGCACACGGAGATCGTGAAAGGCATCGACGCCCAGGAAGAACTGCAGAAGAAGGTGGGCAAGGAGAAGATCACAGTTGCGGAGGCTCCGGACATCTCGGCCCTCGAGGCCCGGGTCCGCGAGATGGCCGAAGCCCGACTTTCGGATGCGGTGCGCATCACCACCAAGGGCGAGCGCTACACGGCCATCGCCGAGGTCGAAAAAGAGGTCCTGGACGGGTTCGTCTCGGACTATCGGTCCGAACCCTGCAAGATCGACAGCCTCGCCGCCATCGAAGAGCGGCGTGAAGGTCTGTCGCGGCTCACGGGTCAGGTGAAGGACATCCTGCACGACCTGCGATCCCAGCTGATCCGCAACCGGGTCCTCGATGAGGGCACTCGAATCGACGGCCGCAAGACGACGGACATCCGGCAGATCGCCTGCGAAGTCCGCTGCATGCCGCGGCCCCACGGCGTCGGTCTATTCACCCGCGGAGAAACCCAGGGACTCGTCTTCACGACCCTGGGCGGTAAGCGCGACGCGCAGACGATCGACGCGCTCACCTCTCGTACGTCGAAGCCCTTCTACCTGCACTACAACTTCCCACCGTTCTCGGTAGGGGAGGCGAGGATGCAGCGGGGCCCCGGCCGACGCGAAATCGGCCACGGCATGCTGGCCGAACGCGCCCTTTTGCCGGTGTTGCCGGACCTGGAGGAGTTTCCGTACACGATCCGCATCGTGTCGGAGATTCTCGAGTCGAACGGGTCGTCGTCCATGGCCACGGTCTGCGGCGGCGCACTGTCGCTGATGGATGCGGGCGTTCCGATCAAGGCGCCCGTGGCCGGTATTGCCATGGGTCTGATCGAGGAGGGCGATCGGGTCGCCATCCTGTCCGACATTCTCGGAGATGAAGACCATCTGGGCGACATGGACTTCAAGGTCGCTGGCACACGCGACGGCATCACGGCGCTTCAGATGGACATCAAGATCACGTCCCTGGACTGGAAGGTGATGGAGCAGGCTCTCGAGCAGGCCCACGCTGGACGGCTCCACATCCTGGACTGCATGGAGCGGGAGACCGCCGAAGAGTTGCCAGGCTTCAAGGCACGCTCGGAGCTCTCGCGCTACGCGCCGCGGGTGAAGGTGATCCTCATCAAGCCCGACCGCATTCGAGATGTGATCGGGCCGGGTGGCAAGGTCATCCGCGCCATCCAGGAGACCACCAGCACCAATATCGACATCGACGACAGTGGCCAGGTGACGATCTTCTCACCCGACAGCGACGCGCTCGAGGCGGCCGAGGCGATGGTGAAGGAGCTCACCCAGGAGGCCGAGCTCGACCGCGTCTACGTGGGCAAGGTCAAGCGCATCACGGACTTCGGTGCCTTCGTGGAGATCTTCCCGGGCACCGACGGCCTGATCCACATCAGCCATCTGGCCGAGGGTCGCGTCGAGCGTGTCGAGGACGTTCTGGTCGAGGGCGACGAGGTGTTGGCGAAGTGCATCGACATCGACCCGGCGGGCCGGATCCGCCTGTCGCGCAAGGAAGCCCTGGCCGACGCTGCGGCGAAGGCTGAGTAGGGCCGCGCTTCGCGCGGCTTGCGGTTCGCCGAGGCGGCGAACCGCGGGCCTTGCGACGGGTTGCCGGTAGTTGGATAGCGAGGAGAACCAGTGTCGCCCGAGGACCCGCGCGCTCCCGTCTTGGTCCCGATCCAGCGCCAGCCTGGCGCCCAGGATCTTCCGCTGCCCGAGCGCGCGACCCCCGGCTCGGCGGGGTTCGACCTCCACGCGGCCGTGACCGAGGAGACCGTGCTCGCGCCGGGTGCGCGAGTCCTGATTCCCACCGGCGTTTCGATTGCGGTCCCGACCGGCTACGAGGCCCAGCTGCGTCCCCGCAGCGGTCTGGCCCTGCGCCACGGCATCGTTCTTCCCAATTCCCCCGGTACGATAGACTCGGACTATCGCGGGGAGGTGAAGGTGATCCTCTGCAACCTGGGAGAGGAACCTTTCACTGTGAAGCGGGGCGATCGCATCGCCCAGTTGGTGATTGCTCCCGTGGTCTACGTCGAGTGGGTAGAAACGACCGATCTTGACGACACGCAGCGCGGGGCCGGGGGCTTCGGTCACTCGGGCCGTCGTGTGCGGGGAGTCCCGGTCAAGGAAACGGTCAAAGGAAGTCGGGGAGAAGAGTCCTGAGCGAGGCGGATCCGTTACAGATGAACGGTGCGGCGGGTGAGTCGAGCGCCGACGGGATCATCCACCCGCGCCCGGCCACGCCGCTGGCTCCCACGCCCAAGAAGAAAGGCAGCGATCTTTCGGCCCGGCTGCTGACGGCAGCGGTGCTGGTCCCGGCCGCGATCTACGTGATCGTTGCAGGCGGTCTCCCCTATCTCGGCTTCATCACCTTGTTCATCCTATTGGGGATGCGCGAGTTCTACCGGCTGATCGAGGAGAAGGGCGCCCTGCCTCTCGTGTCCTGGGGTCTCGCAGCGGGCGCAGCGCTTCCCGTCGTCGCCTACATCGGCAACGAATACCACGTGACCCTGATCCTCACGGCCACGCTGCTGGGCGTGATGATCCGACAGCTTGGCAAGGCCCAGATCGGCGAAGCCCTGGTGAGCATTTCGGGCACGTTCTTCGGCGTCTTCTACGTGGGGTGGCTGCTGAGTCACGCCATCGTGCTGCGGAACTTCTATGGCGCCGCCGCATCGCGCTATGGAGAGGCCAAAATCGTGGTGCTGGGCATCGACCCGGAATCTGGGATCTTCTTGATCAGCTTCTGCATGGCGGCCGTGGTGCTGTCCGACACCGGGGCCTATTTCGCGGGACGCGCCTGGGGCCGTCGCAAGCTGGCGCCCCGAATCAGTCCGGGCAAGACGATCGAGGGTGCCGTCGGCGGCGTGATCGGCGGCACGCTGGGAGGGCTCGCCAGCAAGAGCCTCTTCGACGTCTTCTGGCCGCAGCTCTCGAGCTTCCTGGCCTGGGACGCCGCCATCGTAATGGGCGTCATGGTCGCGATCCTGGCCATCGTGGGCGATCTGCTCGAATCGCTTCTCAAACGAGACGCCCAGACCAAGGATGCCGGCAGCATTCTTCCCGGGATGGGCGGTGTCATGGATCGGATCGACTCGGCCTTGCTGGGAATTCCCGGGATGTACTACATGCTCCTCTTCTACGTCTTTCTGAACGTGGGTTGAGCCGTGATCGAACGCTACACACGGGCGCCGCTCGCCGAGATCTGGTCCGAAGCGGGCAAGTACAAGCGCTGGCTCGCGGTCGAGTTGGCCGTCTGCGAGGTGCTGGCGGAGCGGGGCACGATTCCGGCCGACGCCGTTGAGGAGATCCGTGCCAAGGCCGCCGTCGATCCCGCCCGGATCGCCGAGATCGAAGCCGAGGTGCGCCACGACGTGATCGCGTTCCTCACCAACCTGGCCGAAAACGTCGGACCGGCCTCGCGCTACATCCACTACGGCATGACGTCGAGCGACGTGCTGGATACGGCTTTAGCGCTCCAGATCCGGGATGCTGGGCGCATCCTGCTCGACGACGTCGAGCAGCTCGCCCGGGTGCTACGCCGACGGGCCATCGAGTTCAAACACACTCCGTGCATCGGGCGGACCCACGGCGTCCACGCCGAGCCCACGACCTTCGGTCTGAAGCTGCTGGTCTACTTCGCGGAGATGCGCCGCAACCAGAAGCGTCTCCGAGATGCCCTGGCGGGCGCCTGCGTCGGCAAGATCTCTGGGGCGGTGGGAACCTTCGCCCATCTCCCGCCGGAAGTGGAGGAGGCGGTCTGCGAGAAGCTCGAGATCGGCTTCGAGCCCGCGGCCACCCAGGTGGTGCAGCGCGACCGCCACGCCCACCTGATTTCGGTGCTGGCCCTGATTGCTTCGAGCGTCGACAAGTTCGCCGTCGAACTGCGTCACCTGGCCCGTACCGAGGTGCGCGAGGTCCAGGAAGAGTTCGGCACGGGCCAGAAGGGCTCGTCGGCCATGCCCCACAAGCGCAACCCGTGGCGGCTCGAGAACGTCTCGGGTCTGGCTCGGGTGGTGCGAGGCTACGCCGTAGCCGGACTCGAGAACATGGCGCTTTGGCACGAGCGCGACATCAGCAACTCGTCGGTGGAGCGCGTGATCTTCCCCGACGGGACGGCGACCGTGGATTTCATGCTGACCCGCTTCACGGGTCTGGTCGACAGCCTGCTGGTGGACCCGGAGCGGATGCGGGCGAACCTGGAACTCACCCGCGGTCTTCCCTTCAGCGGAGCCCTGCTGCTCGCCCTGGCGCGCAAGGGAATCACGCGGGAGGAGGCCTATGCCCTGCTACAGGGGCACTCCATGGACACCTGGGACAAGGGCGGCGACTATCGCGACCGGGTGCTGGCCGATTCCAAGATCACCGAGTTGCTCTCGAAGGAGGAAATCGACCGGGCCTTCAGCCTGGAAGAGTCGCTCCGGCACGTCGACGCGATTTTCAAGCGAACCCTGGCAGAAGGAGACGATGCGTGAGGGCGTTGGTCCACGTCACGTTGAAGAAGGATGTCCTGGATCCCCAGGGCAAGGCCATCCAGAAGGCCAGCGCTTCGCTCGGCTACGATGCCGTGAAGTCGGTTCGCCAGGGCAAGATCTTCGAGATCGAACTCGACGCCGCCGAGCGTCAGGAGGCCGAGGCCCAGCTCGGCGAGCTCTGCGAGAAGCTGCTCGCCAATCCAGTGATCGAGGACTACACGATCGTCAGTCTTGAGTCCTAGTTTTCGTGAATGCCAAGACCGGCTTCCAACTTCCCAACCGGGTCGTGATGCCCTGGTACCGCGACGGTCTCCAGTTCCAGTGCACGCGCTGCGGCGTCTACCCGGACCGCCCGCGTCAGTGCCGGAGCTGGCCGTTCTGGCGCTCGGTGATCGATTCCGAGCAACGCTGGAAGGAGGAGGCGCGCGAGTGCCCTGGCATGAACCAGGGGCCGTTCCGGCCTCGGGACCGGATCGAGGCGATCGCGCGGAAAGACGGTGCGTAGCTCAGGCGGGGACGTTGCTGAACGTTCACCCACGTCCCCGGTAGTCGGACCGCTAGCCCTGGTTTCGCCAGCGGCGGTAGCGGTGGATCAGGGCGTTGGTCGAGGAATCGTGGCAGAGCGTCGGCTCGGAGGCGCTCGTCAACTCGGGCTCGATCTGCTTCGCCAGGGCCTTGCCCAGCTCGACGCCCCACTGGTCGAAGGAGTTTATGTTCCATACGACGCCCTGGACGAAGACCTTGTGTTCGTAGAGGGCAATCAGGGCACCCAGAGAGTGGGGTGTCAGCGCCTCGGCCAGGATCGTGTTGCTGGGTCGGTTGCCCGGAAAGGTCCGGTGGGGCAACTGATCCGCAGGCACGCCCTCGGCCGCGGCCTGCTCGGCCGTTTTGCCGAACGCCAGGGCCTCCGTCTGCGCGAACAGGTTGGCCATCAGCCAGTCGTGGTGGACGCCCTGGGCCAGCGGGTTCTGGCTGCGTGCGAAGCCGATGAAGTCGCAGGGAACGAGCTGGGTTCCCTGGTGGAGCAGCTGGAAGAAGGCGTGCTGACCGTTGGTTCCAGGCTCGCCCCACACGACGGGGGCCGTCGGAACGTCGACGGGCCGGCCATCCCGGTCGACCCGCTTGCCGTTGCTCTCCATCTCGAGTTGCTGGAGATAGGCGGGCAGGCGGCGCAGGTACTGATCGTAGGGCAGGACCGCATGGGATTGGCAACCATGAAAGCCGCTGTACCAGATCCCGAGCAGCGCCAGTAACACGGGCATGTTCGCGTGCAGCGGCGCGCTGCGGAAGTGGTTGTCCATGGAGCGCATCCCGGCCAGCATCGCGCGAAAGTTCTCAGGGCCAATCGCGATCATGAGTGAGAGACCGACGGCCGAGGCCAGCGAGTAGCGGCCGCCCACCCAGTCCCAGAACTCGAACAGGTTGCGGGTGTCGATGCCGAAGGCCGCGACCTCGTCTGCGTGGGTGGAGACTGCGACGAAGTGTCGGGCGACGGCGCTGTCGTCGCCCAGGGCCTGGACGCACCAGTGTCGCGCCGTCCGTGCGTTCGTCAGGGTCTCGAGCGTCGTGAACGTCTTGGAGCAGACGATGAAGAGGGTCTCGGCGGGGTCGAGGTCGCGGGTCGCTTCGGCGAAATCGGTGCCGTCAACGTTCGACACGAAGCGCATACACAGAGCGCGATCGGAATGGGCCAACAAGGCCTCGGTGGCCATGGCAGGTCCCAGGTCGGAGCCTCCGATGCCGATGTTCACGATGTTGCGGATCGGTCGCCCGCTGTGACCGGTCCATTTGCCGGAGCGCACCCGTTCTGCGAACTTGGCCATGCGGCCGAGAACGGCGTGGATCTTCGGGCCGACGTCCTCGCCATCGACAACGAGGGTGTCGCCGGGTCCGGCCCGGAGTGCGACGTGGAGCACGGCGCGGCCTTCGGTGGTGTTGATCCTCTCGCCGCGGAACATGGCGTCCCGGCGCTCGGCGACCTCGGCATGCACGGCCAAGTCGTGGAGCAGCCCCAGCGTCGCGTCGGTGACGAGGTTCTTCGAGTAGTCGAGAAAAAGTCCGGCCGCCTCGACGCAGAGGCGCTCGCCCCGGCTCGGGTCCTCTGCAAAGAGGTCCCGGAGCCCGACGCTGTCGAGTGTCTTGCAGTGGGTGGCCAGCGCCTGCCAGGCGGGTCGCTCTTTGGTCGATGCCGGCGTGGGGCTCATGGCCTCGACCCGTCGGCTCTGCCAGTCCGGTTCGTCACCCCTCTAGTCCGAGGTTCCGACGGATACGCACTGCCGCCGGCTCGGTGTCGGGTTCGAACGCGAGGCCCGTGAGGGTTTCGTAGGCCTCGATGTAGCGGCGCGCCGCCTCGCAACGGACGTCGTCTGGAATCGCGGGGATCGCGCCGTGACCCTGATAGCCCTGGTCGCCCAACCAGCGGCGCAGGTATTCCTTGTCCAGCGCCTGGGGATCGGCCCCTTCGGACATCGCCTTTGCGTAGGCGTTGGAATACCAGTAGCGGGACGAGTCGGGCGTGTGGATCTCATCGATCACGATGATTTTTCCATCTTCGTCAATGCCCAGCTCGTACTTGGTGTCGACCAGAATCAGGCCCCGCTGGGCGGCCCACGCCTGTCCGGACTTGAAGAGGGCGGCGCAGAGGGCGGCGGCCTGGTCGAAGCGGCCTTCACTGATCGAGCCCCCTTCCAGCAGCTGGGACCGGGAGGCCAGCTCGTCGTGCTGTCCCCTGGGCGCCTTGGTGGTGGGCGTCAGCAGCGGCTCGGGCAGCTGCTCGTGCTTGTGGAGCCCGTCCGGGAGGGTGTGGCCGCAATAGTCGCGTTCGCCCCGCTCGTAGGCCGTCCAGATCGAGGTCGAGGTCGAGCCCGTCAGGTAGCCGCGGTAGATGAACTCGACCGGCAGCGGCGAACACTCCCGGACGACCGACACACAGGGGTCGGGAACCTCGAGCAGGTGGTTCGGGGCGATGTCCTGGGTGTGATCAAACCAGAATGCGGCGATCTGATTGAGAACCTGTCCCTTGAAGGGGAGGCTGCCAACGACCACGTCAAAGCAACTGATGCGGTCCGTCACCACAATGAACCGCTGTTTTCCTGCCTTGTAGTTGTCGCGGACCTTGCCTTCTTCGCGCTCGCCGAGCTCGTCCAATTGGGTCTCGACCAGGGTCCGGCTGCACTGTTCCTGAAGAATTCGGAGATCCATGCCCATGCCTCGCCCCCTGCCATGCTGTGCTGCGGGTATACCGCCCGTGTCGGGGGTGCGCCACGCGATTGAGAGGTCCTGGCCGGGCTGGTAGCATCTGCCCGTCCCCGAATTCAACAGCGAGCGCGGCTCCGAGGAGATGCTCCCCAGCTCCCTCAGGTGTGGTGTTCCCAGAGGTGCCCCCGGGAATGTTCGCCGTCGTCCAGTTCCCCGGCTCCAACGACGATCGTGACATGCGATTCGCGTTCAAGTCCGCGCTCGGGGTCGATTCCCGGTTGGTCTGGCACAAGGACACGGAGTTGCCGGCCGACACGAGGGCCGTCGTCTGTCCTGGCGGATTCTCGTACGGCGACTACCTGCGCTGCGGCGCCATGGCCAAGTACTCGCCCATCATGACCGCCGTGCGCCGCTTTGCTGAAGCCGGCGGTCCGGTCCTCGGCGTCTGCAACGGCTTCCAGGTACTGTGCGAGTCCGGGCTCCTGCCGGGGGCTCTCGTCCGCAATCATCAGCTTCACTTCGTGTGCGAGTTCGTGTACATCCGGGTCGAGCAGGCCGCGACGCCGTTCAGTTCGCGCTGCGCGTCCGGTGACGTCCTGCGCATCCCGATCAAGCACGGCGAGGGCGCCTATTTCGCTGACACCGAGCTGCTGGCGCGCCTCGAATCGAACGGACAGGTGATGTTCCGCTACTGCACGCCCGAGGGCGAGGTGGGCCCGGCTGTGAACCCCAATGGCTCGGTCTCCGAGATCGCCGGAATCCGCAATCAGGCCGGCAACGTGATGGGCCTGATGCCCCATCCAGAGCACGCGGTCGAGGAGATGATTGGCGGAACCGACGGGCTTGCCTTGCTCGGATCGCTGGTCGATTTTGTGGTTGGGCGTGCCCAATGAGCGAGTTGCGCGAGCCGAAGGTCGATATCGAGCTTGCGCGCGAGCACGGTCTCTCCGATGCCGAGTACGACCAGATCCTCGAGATCCTCGGCCGTACGCCGACCTACTCGGAGCTCGGGATCTTCTCGGTAATGTGGTCCGAGCACTGCTCCTACAAGTCGAGCAAGAAATATCTGAAGCAGTTGCCGACCGAGGCGCCCCAGGTGATCGAGGGTCCGGGCGAGAACGCGGGCGTCGTCGACATCGGCGACGGGCTTGCCGTCGTCTTCAAGATAGAGAGCCACAACCATCCCTCCTTCATTGAGCCCAGGCAGGGCGCGGCGACCGGCGTGGGCGGCATCCTGCGCGACATCTTCACCATGGGCGCGCGGCCGATCGCTTCGATGAATTCGATCCGCTTCGGAACGCTCGACGATCCCAAGCATCGCTATCTGCTGCACGGCGTCGTCGAGGGAATCGGCGGCTACGGCAATCCAGTGGGCGTGGCGACCGTGGGCGGCGAGACCAGCTTCCACGAGTGCTATCGCGGCAACATCCTGGTGAACGCCTTCAGTCTCGGCCTGGTCGAGATTGACCGGGTTTTCCGCGCGCGGGCTACGGGCATCGGCAATCCCGTGATCTACCTGGGCAGCAAGACGGGACGCGACGGAATCCATGGAGCAAGCCTGCTCGCGTCCGCGGAGTTCGACGAACAGAGCGAGGCGAAGCGGCCCACGGTCCAGGTCGGCGATCCGTTCACCGAGAAGTGCCTGATCGAAGCCTGCCTCGAGCTGATGCGGAGCGATGCCATCATCGGCATCCAGGACATGGGCGCGGCTGGGCTCACCTGCTCTTCCTTCGAGATGGCCAGCAATTCGGGCACGGGGATCGAGTTCGACCTCGACAAGGTTCCCCAGCGTGAGACCGGCATGACCCCCTATGAGCTGCTGCTCTCTGAAAGTCAGGAGCGCATGCTGCTCGTCGTCAAGGCCGGGCAAGAAGACCGGGTCTTCGAGATCTTCGAACGCTGGGATCTCGACGCCGCCGTCATCGGCCAGGTGGTCGACGGCGGGCGCATGAAGGTCCGCTGGCATGGCAAGACCGTGGTCGACATCCCGGTGGATCCTGTCGCCGCCAGCTCGCCCGAGCTCGATCGGGCCACCGCCCCGCCGGCCGACCTCCGTGAGCGCCAGAAGCTCGATCTCGCATCGATCGCTCCAGAGCAGGATCCGGGCGGCGCCCTGGAGGCGTTGCTCGACACGCCGGATCTGGGGTCCAAGGCCTGGGTCTCTCGCCAGTACGACCAGCTCGTGCAGGGCGACACGATCATCGGCCCCGGCGGTGACGCCGCACTGATTCGCGTGAAGCGCGAGGACGGCACGATCACGCGCAAGGGCCTGGCCATGTCGGTCGACTGCAATCCTCGCTGGTGCTGGCTCGATCCTCGCACGGGTGCCATGGCGGCCGTGGCCGAAGCCGCTCGCAACGTGGCCTGCACGGGCGCCAAGCCGTTGGCGCTGACCAACTGCCTCAACTTCGGCAATCCCGAGAAGCCCGAGATCATGTGGGAGTTCGTCGAGGCGGTGCAGGGAATGGGCGTCGCAGCCGAGGCTCTGGGGATCCCCGTCGTCTCGGGCAACGTCTCCCTGTACAACGAGACTGCCGGGCGTGCGATCTATCCCACGCCCACCATTGCCGTGGTCGGTGTGCTCGAAGACTGGGAGAAGCACGCCGTCTCCCACTTCACGAAGCCGGGAATGACCGTGGTCCTGCTGGGCGAGAACCGGGAAGAACTCGGAGGCAGCATCTGGCTGGCCCTGCGGCGCGGCCTCGAGTGCGGTCTCCCGCCGGCAGTGGACCTGGCGTACGAGAAGCGCCTCCACCGTCTGCTGCGAGAGGGCGTATCAGCGGATCTCATCACGACGGCCCACGACGTCTCGGAGGGTGGGCTCGCCGTGGCGCTCACCGAGAGCACGATCACGGGCCCCGAGCGCATCGGCGTCGAGATCGAGCTCTCCGATGGCATACGCCCCGATGCCCTGCTGTTCGGCGAGTCGACAGGACGCGTGATCGTGGCGACACAAGACCTGGAGGGTCTCGAGAGCCTGGCCGCGGGCTGCGGCGTTGCGCTGCGCCGCATCGGCCGGACGGGGGGCCCGCGGTTGGTGATCCGCCCTCCCCAGGGCGAGAGCTGGATCGATGCGGAGCTGGACCGGCTGCATGAGCTATGGTGGAATGCGCTACCGCGACGACTCGAACCGCTCGAGGGCGAGGAGGCCGCATGAGCCGGGATCTGCTGACGCTCGCCGACCAACAGGCCCTGCTGCGAGAGCGGGAAGCCGACCACTTTCACGATGAGTGCGGCATATTCGGTGTTCACGGCCATCCAGAAGCCGCCAACATCACCTACCTGGGCCTCTATGCGCTCCAGCACAGGGGCCAGGAAAGCTGCGGCATCGTGTCCTCCACGGGCCGGGAGCAGTTCGTCCATCGTGCCATGGGCCTCGTCGCCGATGTCTTTGGCGAGAAGACGCTGGAAAAACTCCCGGGCCGCCACGCCATCGGGCACGTGCGCTACTCGACCGCCGGAGGCAGCCATCTCCGCAACGCCCAGCCTTTTTACGCCACGACCGACGGTGGGCCCGTCGCTATCGCTCACAACGGCAACTTGGTCAACGCGAACACCATCCGGCGCGAGCTGGAAGGGCGGGGCGCCATCTTCAGCACCACGGCCGACAGTGAAGTAATCGTGCAACTCCTGGCGCGATCTCGTGAGCAGACCCTGGAGGAGCGCCTGATCGACTCCCTTTCCCGGGTCAAGGGTGCGTTCAGCCTGGTCGTGCTGACGCGCGACGCTCTGATCGCGGCCCGCGACCCCCACGGTTTCCGACCGCTGTCGCTGGGGCGGCTCGACGGCGCCTGGGTGGCGGCCAGCGAAACCTGTGCGCTCGACCTGATCGGGGCCGAGCACGAGCGCGATCTCGACCCCGGTGAAGTGGTCGTGATCCGACGCGGTCGGCTGCGGACGCTGCGCCCGTTCACGCCGGCCCCGAAGGAGAACTTCTGCATATTCGAGTACATCTATTTCGCGCGCCCGGATTCGAACCTGAATGGCCAGAATGTCTATAGCTACCGCAAGGAGCTGGGTCGGATGCTGGCCCGGGAGCATCCGGTGGCGGCCGATCTGGTGGTGCCCGTCCTCGACTCGGGCAACACCGCCGCGCTGGGATTTGCCGAAGAATCCGGCATCCCCTACGAGCAGGCGATGATCCGGAACCACTACGTGCGCCGCACCTTTATCGAGCCGGCCCAGTCAATTCGCCACTTCGGTGTGAAGGTGAAGCACAACGCCGTGCGCGGCCTGCTCCAGGGCAAGCGGGTCATCCTGGTGGACGATTCGATCGTGCGGGGCACGACGCTCATCAAGCTGGTCAGCATGCTGCGTCAGGCCGGCGCGCGTGAGGTTCACGCGCGCATTTCGTCGCCGCCCACGATCGGACCCTGCTACTACGGGATCGACACGCCGACCCGCGAAGAGTTGATCGCCAATCAGCACAGCGTCGACGGCATCCGGGAGATCATCGGTGCCGATACCATCGGCTACTTGAGCCTCGAGGGTCTGCACAACGTCTCCAAGAGTCTCAAGCACGGCTACTGCGACGCCTGCTTCAGCGACAACTACCCGATTCCCGTCTCGCGCGAGGGGCCTCCGCCCCAGCTCTCGCTGTTCCGCGAGATCGAGGAAGGGGGCTCCTAGGGGTGGAGGCGGCCGAGCCCGGACGGCTCGATCTCGAAAGCCTCGAACGCGAGGTGGCCGAGGGGCGCATCCACACGGTCATCACCGCGTTCACGGACCTCTACGGTCGCCTCATCGGAAAGCGCATCCACGGGCGCTTCTACATGGACGAGATCGTGCAACAAGGCATGCACGTCTGCGACTACCTGCTGGCCTGCGACCTGGAGATGGATCCGACGCCCGGCTACGCGTTCGCCAGCTGGGATACGGGCTACGGCGATCTCCACGTGGTCCCCGACCACGGCACCCTGCGGCGCGCGGCCTGGCTCGAAGGAACCGCCATCGTTCTGTGCGACGCCCTGGCCGAGACCGGCGGCGCACCGATCGAAGTCTCACCGCGCCAGATCCTGAAGCGCCAGCTCGCCCGTCTCGCCGAGCACGGCTTCCATCCGCAGATCGGGAGCGAGCTCGAGTTCTTCCTGCTCCGCGACGATTATCGAACCGCCCAGCAGAAGGGTTGGCGCAACCTCGAACCGTTCCAGCACTATGTCGAGGACTATCACATCCTGTCCAGCAGCTATGCAGAGCCCGTGATCGGGGCGATTCGCCGCGACGTGGACGCTTCGGCCATCCCGGTCGAATTCAGCAAGGGCGAGTGGGGGCCCGGGCAGCACGAAATCAACCTGCGCTACGCACGGGCACTCGAGATGGCCGACCGGCACGTGATCTACAAGCTGGCGGCCAAGGAGATCGCGGCGAAGGCCGGCTTCTCGCTGACCTTCATGGCGAAGTTCCACGAAGACCTGGCGGGCAGTAGCCTTCACATCCACGTGAGTCTGGTCGATGACACCGGCGCGCCCGTGTTTGCCGGCGACGAGCCGCTGGCAGGGACGCCGGTGACGTCCTCCCCGGTCTTCCGTTCCTTCCTGGGCGGGTTGCTCAGCCACGTTCATGAGCTCACGTTGTTGTTGGCTCCGAACGTGAACTCCTACAAGCGCTATCGCGCGGGCACGTTCGCTCCCACGGCGATTGCCTGGAGCTACGACAACCGCACCGCCGGCCTGCGCGTCGTTGGGCACGGCGGCTCTCTGCGCGTCGAGTGCCGCATCCCGGGGGCGGACGCCAACCCGTACCTCGCCTACGCCGCACTGCTAGCCGCCGGCCTGGCCGGAATCGAAGCGGGCCTCGATCCCGGCCCCGCCTACCGGGGCGATGTCTACAAGACGACGGATCTGCCGCGGATCCCCACCAATCTGGTCGAGGCGCTCTGCGCCTTCGAGGCCAGTGAGCTGGCCCGGAAGGCCTTTGGCGACGCCGTCGTCGAGCACCTGCTGCACTTCGCACGCAGCGAGGCGAGCGCGCTGGAGCGTCGCATCAGTGATCTCGAGCGGGGGCGCTACTTCGAGCGCATCTGAATCCCCCGGGGAGGGCCCGGCCG
>SMWR01000014.1 GCA_004356735.1 Deltaproteobacteria bacterium | reverse complement strand
GGAGGAGCACCGCAAGGCGGTGAAAAGCGAGATTGCGGACCTGAAGAACACGGGAGCGGGACGGGAGGCCGGTTCATCGACAGCGGCCGCCTTCCTTCAGGCGTTCGTGGGCGACACGCCGTGGGTCCATCTCGACATCGCCGGCACCGGCTGGACCTCCCGAACGAATTCCTACCAAACGCGCGGCGCAACGGGCGTTGGCGTGCGACTTCTGATGGAATTGCTGGACGATTGGAAGGAAGTGCGCCTCGATTGACGCCACAACACGGGCTGCCTACTCTCGCGCGCTCGCGGGAGCCCCGGCAGGACCCCGGACAAGGTCCGGGCACATGTCAATCTACCCGGCCCAACTGACAGGAGAACGAAACCTCATGACCTCCCACACCTCACAGATGCTTCTCGCACTGGCAGCGGTCGCGACTCTGGCCATTCCCGGCAGTGCGCTTGCCGCCGGTGACGTCGAAGCGGGCAAGGCCACCTACATGACGAACTGCCAGTCCTGCCACGGTGACACCGGCAAGGGTGACGGTCCGGTGGGCGCCGTGCTCCAGCCATCGCCGCGCGATTTTTCCAAGGGCGACTTCAAGCTCGACACGGACAGCGACGGCAAGTCCGGCACCGACGCCGATCTGGTGAACGTCATCAAGAAGGGCGGCCTCGCCTACGGCGGCTCACCGCTGATGGCAGCCTGGCCGGCCCTGTCCGATGGCGACGTGGACAACCTGGTCGCGTTCATTCGATCGCTCAAGCAGTAGCCAGCAGAAAACGAGACTCAGCGGGGGGCCGGCGCAGCGCGCCAGTCCCCCGTTTTCGTCTGCTATCGTGATTCGATCGCGGCCGTCCGGCCGTCTCAGGGTGTCGACGTTGACTTCGCAAGAAGACCCTCCGGTGAAGGACGCGACGCAGACCCAGGCTCTGCGGGATCCAGAGGTACGGGATGCAGACGCACTAGAGCCGAACGCGATCGTTCCGGCAGAGCCGTCTCTCCCCAGGCACGGGGGGGGAGGCCCCGCCGATCGTGCCGTCGAGATCCCCGACGCGCTCACGCGCTACATGTCGCAGCTCGCTCAACATGCGCCGATCTCGCGCGAGGAAGAGCACGAGCTGGCGGTCCGCTGGCGGGAGGAAGGCGACCTCGAAGCCGGACGTCGCCTGGTTCTCTCGAATCTGCGGCTGGTCGTGAAGATCGCCATGGAATATCGGCGTGCCTGGACCAACACCCTCGATCTGATCCAGGAGGGCAACCTCGGCCTGATGCAGGCGCTTCAACGCTTTGACCCCTATCGGGGTGTCAAGCTGTCGTCCTACGGTGTCTATTGGATTCGGGCCTACATCCTCAAGTACATCCTCGACAACATCAGGATAGTGCGGGTGGGGCGCTCTCGGGCCGAACGAAAACTCTTCTTCCGACTCAACAAGGAGAAGCTCGAGCTCGAGCGAGAGGGCTTTCGCCCCGAGCCGAAGCTGTTGGCCGAACGTTTGGACGTGACCGAGGACGACGTCCGCGACATGGAACAGCGACTTTCCCAGTCGGACCTGTCGCTCAACGCACCTGTGCGTCGCGACGACGACAGCCACAGCGAGTACGGCGACTTCATCGCCGATGGCGGCCAGACCGCCGAGGAAAATGTCGGCGATGCCGAGCTGCGGCGCGTGTTCATCGAGAAGGTCCACGAGTTCGCCGCCAACTGCGGGGAGCGCGAGCAGAAGATCATCGACCAGCGTCTGCTGGCCGAAGAGCCCCGCACGCTCCAGGAGCTCGGCAAGGATTTCGGGGTCTCGCGCGAGCGGGTGCGCCAGATCGAGGCCCGCCTGATGGTCCGCTTGAGCGACTTTCTCAAGGAAGAGCTGGTGGACTTCGACTTCTACACCACCTCCGGGGTCTAGGACGTGGAGCGCGTGCGACGCCACGTGATCGTCCATGGGCGGGTGCAGGGCGTCTGGTTTCGGGGCTCCACCCAGGAAGAAGCCCTGCGACAGGGCGTGGACGGCTGGGTTCGCAACCGGCGCGACGGCAGCGTAGAGGTCGTCTTCGAGGGCGATCACGAATCCGTCGAACGGATGATGGCGTGGTGCCGCAGCGGCCCCCGGTTCGCCCGGGTCGATGCGGTCGACGTCGAAGAGGAACCTATCGAGTCGCTTCAGGGCTTCGAGATCCGCTGAGTGATCGAGAGGATCGTGTCGGGCGGGCAGACCGGTGTCGACCGAGGCGCACTCGACGCTGCACTCGATGCGGGCGTTTGCTGCGGAGGCTGGTGTCCAGCCGGCCGACGGGCCGAGGACGGGGTGATCGCAGATCGCTACCCGCTGTGCGAGACGCCCGAGGCCGATCCGGCCCAACGAACCGATTGGAATGTGCGCGACTCCGACGCAACCCTGGTCCTGCTCAGGGGCGAGCCGACCGGCGGCAGCGCCTACAGCCTCGATTGCGCGCAGGCCCGAAAACGTCCGGTCCAGCTGATACAGCTGCCCGACGAGGCATCCGACGCAGCGCTGGAAACGCTGGCCCAATGGATCGGCGACCGCGCCATCCGGGTGCTCAACGTCTCCGGGCCCCGCGAGAGCCAGGCGCTCGGCATCCAGGCCGAGGTCCGGGAGCTGGTGTCGCGGCTGCTGCGGACGCGGACTCGCTGAGCCCGCGCAGCCGCAGCGGATTCCCAGGGGGCGGTGGCGCGGGCTGCAGCGCGGTAAAGACCTTCCCCGAGACTGCCGACTCGATGCCTGATATGAGTTCATCTCGCATATCCAGGCTCTTCCTGCCGACGCGACCCCCGATGGCCCTTCCCAGCAACGGATCGCTGGTGATCGGGCGCAGCCGCAGCTGTGAACTCACGCTCAAGAGTCTTGACGCCTCGCGGCGACTCGACGAGGCGTCATAGCTCGTCTTCGAGGGGCCGGTCCGCCGGGAATTCCGCGCGAATCCATGCCTGGGCCTGCGCATCGATCTGCGCCGTGGTGAGCCCCAGCACCGCCTCGAAGACCTCGTCGTCCGGGCGTCCCGCACCGAACCCTTCCAGCAGCTCTCGGCGTTGTGCCGGGGTCGTCCGCCCCTCGAGCCAGGACGCCGCCACGGTCGACTCGAGATAGGCGGCCCGGGCGTCCTCGTCCTTCAGGCCCGAGAAGCTCGGGGCGAGTCGACGCAGGGAGATCCAGCGCCCGGCCGCGATGCGCTGCCGCAACGACGAGAGCTCGCTGCGGGTGAAGCCCTCGGTCCGCCGGGACGAGCGCTCCAGCAGCTCGGCCATTCCCTCGTTGAACCAGAACGGGCGGTCGCCGCCCGTCCGCTCACGGAACACGGCGTGGGCATACTCGTGAAAGAGCAGCGCCCGAAGCTCTCCGGCCGGGTGTGCGGCCGACACCACGTGGATGCGCCCATCGAAGAAGCCCACGGTCTGAAACGAGAAACGGTGTCGGTGGGCGCGCAGGTAGGCGGCCTTGCCATAGAACATGACGCCCAGCGGTTCGGATGGAACCGCGCCCAGACGCGCCGCAACCGCCGCATGGGCGTCCTCGAGGTAACGCAGCACCGTATTCGGATAGTCGGCCGACGCCTTCCCGAGATCCGCGTGATAGTGGACGCGGAAGTGCGGGTGTTCGACGTCGATCCAGCGGTCGGGGCCTGTGAGCGAATCCTCGTCGGCCAGTCGTCGCTCGTCTTCGAGGGCCTCGAGCTTGCGCCGGGCCGCAGCCTGCCAGCCCGTGAAGTCATCGCCGGCGGCCACCAGGAACGAACGGAGATGGGCCTCGGCCTCGTCGTAGCGACCGCGCTGACGGGCGAGAAGCGCCAGATACCAGTGGGGCTCCGGCCGCTTCGGCTCCATGCGCAGCACACTGCGAAGCACGGTGGTGGCCCGGGCCGTCTCGCCGCGTTCCAGGTCGGAAACGGCGCCGCGCACCAGCCGCGCGATGCGCCTCTGCTCCAGGGTCTGCCCGACCTCCCCCGATTTCGTGGGGAACTCGGATCCGGCAACGCCGTCGTCCCACAGCTCGCCTAGCCCCTGGCGACCCTGGCTGGCCCCATCGCGCTTCGATTCCGGGACAAGACTGGGATCGTCGACGATGTGGGTCACCCCGTCATCGTCGAGCCACGTATAGATACCGGCCAGCGCTGGCAGCGTCGGAACCGCGAGCCACAGGCAGACGAGGAAAAGACGCAGCACGATTTTCTCTTCGGAGAGGACTCAGCGGGTCTTGATGGCTTCGCCGGCCAAATGCCCCAGCTCGGGCAGGATCAGCTTCTCCATGGCCAGGCAGACCGCTCCGCGCGATCCCGGAATCACGAAGACCACGCGCCCGCTCTTGAGACCGGCCAGTGTCCGGGACAGCAGGGCCGCCGAACCGATGTCCTGGTAGGAGAGCGTCCGGAAGATCTCGCCGAAACCCGGCACGACCCGATCGAGCAGCGGCTCGATCGTGTCCGGCGTCACGTCGCGGGGCGCGACACCGGTGCCACCGGTAAAAATGATGGCGCGGACCTTGTCCTCGCCCACCAGGTCGCCCAGGGCGGCCGCGATGGCGTCGGGCTCGTCGGGCACGATTCGGCGGTCGGCCAGTGGGTGACCGGCCTGCTCCAGCAGCTCGGCGACCCGGGCCCCGCCGGTGTCATTTTCGAGGGTGCGGGTATCGCTCACCGTGACGACCGCGGTCACCACCGACGCCGGTGCGGCGCGGCGGTGGGCGTGCGCGTGATGGGCGGGCTTCGGGTCGCTCATGGGCTCACGGTCGATTGTCGACCCAGAAATCGCCGCTTTCGGCGAATTCCTTCTTCCAGATCGGGACCGTCACTTTGAGCGTATCGATGGTGAAACGACACGCCTCGAAGGCTTCGGCCCGATGGGCCGAAGCGGCTGCAATCACGACGGCCAGCTCGCCGATCGCCAGCTGACCGACCCGATGGGCGATCGCGACCCGGGTACCGGGCCAGCGCTCGGCCACCGTCGCGGCGATCTTCTCCATCTCCCGCTCGGCCATGCCCGCGTAGGCCTCGTACTCCAGCTGGCGAATCGATTGGCCCCGGGCCTGTTCGCGTACGGCACCGATGAACGTGACGATGCCACCCATACCGGGCCCGGAAACCCGCCCGATCACGGCGCTGGGGTCGAGAGGTGCCTGGGAAATCCAGCAGTCTCCAGCCCCACCGGCAACCGGGGGCAGAAAGGCCACTTCGTCACCGTCCGACAGGGCCGTTTCTAGAGGCAAAACTTCGAAATTCACCGATGCGGCCAGCCGATCACCCAGCTCGCCGAAAAGTGGGTGCTGCTGGGCCAGCAAGTCGCGTACATGGCGCAGCAGTGCCCCCTCGGGCACCGTCAGCGTCATCTCCTCGAGGCCGGCCGCCTCACGCAACGAGCCAAAGAGCTTCACAACGACCTGCATTCGCGTAGGCTACCCGAGGCTTCCAGCCCACTCCAGCACACCACGGCTCGCGCCCTTCGAGCAGCCGAAAACACAGATGGATTTGACCGACGATTCAGACGATGCCTAGAATCCCAACCAAGCGGAGCATCCGCGGAGGGAGAGAGAGCATGGGCGTTCGAAAGAAGAAGGCTGTGAAGAAAAAGACGACCCGCCGCAAGACGGCGGCCAAGAAGAAGACCGCCAGGAAGAAGGCAGCCCGCAAGAAGACGGGAAAGAAGAAAGCGGCCAAGAAGAAGAAGAAGACGGCCCGGAAGACGCGGCGAAAGGCCACCAAGAAGCAGCCGGCCCGCCGCAAGAAGACGACCCAGCGCAAGGCCAAGAAGAAGACCGCCAGGAAGAAGGCAGCCCGCAAGAAGACGGGAAAGAAGAAAGCGGCCAAGAAGAAGAAGAAGACGGCCCGGAAGACTCGGCGAAAGGCCACCAAGAAGCAGCCGGCCCGCCGCAAGAAGACGACCCGGAAAACCCGGGTCCGTAGCACCCGAAAAAAGGCCACCCGCAGGAAAAGCGGCCGCCGCAGTCCCGGCCGAGCCGCGAAGCGTTCCAAGCAGGCGACCGGCCGAAAATCCGTCAGTGCCCGAAGAAAGGCTCCGGCCCGTCGCACGGCAGCCCCGAGACCCGCAGCGCCAATCGCCCCTGTCGCCGCACCCGCGCCCGCAACACCGGTCGCACCGGCCGCCACGCCCGCGCCTGCTGCTCCGACAGCGCCCGCAGCTCCGGCGACCCCGGCTGTTCCGGCGGCGGCTACCGTTCCCGCGGCTTCGGCAGCGGGTACCGTAGCCTCGGGCGTACCGACGCGGCTCGGAGTGATCCTTCACTACTACCCGCACGTGAACGCAGGAGTCATCAAGATCGAGTCCGGGATGCTCCGGGTCGGAGACACGATCCACATTCGTGGACACACGACCGACTACTACCAGCGTGTCGATCGCATCGAGGTTGACCACGCGGCCGTGAACCAGGCCGGCGTGGGCCAGGAAGTCGGCCTGCACGTCGGCCAGCGCGTCCGCGAGGGCGACGAGGTGACGAAGGTAACCAAGTGAACGCGGGCACCGGGCGCTTCGCCCGGTGCCCGATGAACCTAGTCCTTGGTGCCGCCGTTCCCGTCAGCGCTCTTGGGAGCGGCCTCGCTCTTCGGAGCGACCGCGCCCTTGGGTGCTCCGCCGTCGATGGCCTTGAGCGCTCCGCTGCCCGAGGTCATCTTGATCATGCCGTTCAGGACCGCACCCTCTTCCATCACCAGCGAAGGCGTCTCGATGTTGCCGTTCACACGGGCCGTCTTGTGGAGGACGACCTTCTCGGCGGCAACGATGTCACCCTCGACGCTGCCGCTGATGGCGACGATCTGGGAGCGGATCTTCGCATCGATCTCGCCGCTCTCGCCGACGATGAGGGTATTCTCGCTCGTGATCTCGCCCTGGAAGCGCCCATCGATGCGCACGGTGTCGCGGAACGAGAGCTTGCCTTCGAAATCCGAACCCTGATCGATGAATGCAGTCAACCCGCCGGGCGCCGAGACTCCCTTGGGAGCCGGGGTCGCGGCTGACTTCGGAACGATCGTGCTTCCGGTTGCACCGCTGTTGCCACCGCGGCCGAATGATTTCAGAGCCATTTTGGAATCCCTCCATCAGAGACGTGATTTTCAAGAGGCAGCTCATCGATCGGCGTTTGAAGGCGCGGACTTGAGAACCAAATGCGGCTGGCGAAAGGGGGGGTTGGGGAGCGAGCTGCGTGCCCGATGCGTGGTGCTGAAGCGGGCTGAGACAGGCCGCATCCGCCGATGGCTGGCGGCCGCCCGGCGGCGCTTCGACTTCCCCCTTGATTCAAAGCCCCCGTGGCCCAAGCCACGAGAACGAAGCGCCGCCGGGCGGTCGAAGCGGTCGATCGGCCCGCTCCCGGGCCAGGAACATGACGACCGTCACGACTCGTCCATGTCCCTGTCCGGGCTGCTAGTTTCCGGTCGCCATGGACTCTGAAGACAAGCTGCCCGACCCGCCGAGGACACTTCTGGCACGCAGTCTCGCCAGCGAACGGCTTCACTCGGCCTATTTGCTTTCGGGTCCGGGCGAGGAGCCCCGCCGGGCCGCTGAGGCCTTCGTGCGCGCCCTGGTGTGCAGCGCTGGCGGCCCGGAGCCCTGCGAGGCATGCCCGGCCTGTCGCCGCTCCAGCCAGCGCGAGCCGATCGCCATCGATGGGACGGGCAAGAGAGGCCCCCTGCTGCGCCACGTGGGCGACCACCCGGATCTCTTCTGGATCGAGCGGGGCGAAGCCGACACGCGGGTGCGCATCGGACAGATCCGAGAGCTTCAGCGGGCCCTGCGCTTGCGGCCCGAGGGCGAGGGCCGACGTGCCGCCGTGATCGCCGACGCCGAGTGGCTCAACGTCGAAGCCCAGAACGCGCTGCTGCGCGTGCTCGAAGAGCCGCCTCCGAACACGACGCTGGTGCTCGTCGCTTCGTCCCCGGCTTCGCTGCTGGCCACGGTCCGTTCCCGCTGCCAGCGAATTTCCTTCCCCGCGCCGGCGGAAGACCTGCTGGCCGATCCGGAACGACGCGAGCTCATCGACCGGATCGAGACACTCGCTTCGACACACACGCCCGATCTGCTCGACTGGGCCGCCGAATACCGCGGGGCCCGGGCCGAGGCGGCCACCGAGGTCCACCGCCTGTTGGAAACCGGCACGGCGTGGCTCCACCAACGCGTCGTTGCGCGCGTCCGCGAGCCCGGCTGCGACGTGCGCCGGGAACTCGACGCGCACCACGAATTGTCGGACTGCCGCAAGGTGCTCGACCAGCGCAACGCGAACCCCCAGATGGTGGCCGAACGGGCGCTTCTGGCTCTGCAGCGAGCGATCCGATGACGGGCGCCTTCTACGCGACGACCCCGATCTTCTACGTGAACGCCGAGCCCCACATCGGCCACACGTATACGACCGTGGTCGTCGACACCCTGGCCCGCTACCACCGCCTGGCCGGAGAAAAGACCTTCTTCCTGACCGGAAGCGACGAGCACGGCGAGAAAATCGCCGAGGTGGCACTCGAGTTAGGGGAGACGCCCCAGGCCGTCGCCGATCGCTACTCGGAAGCCTTCAGCCGGACCTGGCAGACTCTAGGCTTCTCCTTCGACCGCTTCATCCGCACGACCGACCCCGACCACAAACAGGTCGTTCAGAACATCCTCCAGAAGATCTACGACGCCGGCGAGATCGACTTCCGCGAGTACGAAGGCCTCTACTGCATCGGTTGCGAACGCTTCTTCACCGAACGTGACATGGTCGGCGGCAAGTGCCCCGATCATGACCGCCCCCTCGAGTCCCGCAAGGAATCGAACTACTTCTTCAAGATGACTCATCACTTCGAGTGGTTGATCGACTACATCAACAGCCATCCGGACTTCATCCGGCCCGATCGATACCGGAATGAGGTCCTCGGCATGCTGCGTGAGGATTCCGGGTTGGGCGACCTCTCGATCTCACGACCGAAATCGCGCTTGGAGTGGGGCATCGAGCTCCCCTTCGACACGGACTACATCTGCTACGTCTGGTTCGACGCGCTAATCAACTATCTCACCGGGATCGGCTATCCCGACGGGCCGGACTTCGCAACGCTATGGGGCGCGTCGCAGCACTTCATCGGCAAGGACATCCTGAAGCCCCACGCTGTCTTCTGGCCCTGCATGCTGCACGCAATCGGGCTCGAACCCTACCAACGCCTGAACGTCCACGGCTTCTGGAACGTGGACGACCGCAAGGTCTCGAAGAGCCTGGGCAACAAGATCGATCCGCTGGTGATGAGGGACAAGTACGGGTTCGATTCGTTCCGCTACTTCCTGCTGCGCGACATGGCGTTCGGCACGGACTCGGACTTTAGCGAGGAGGCCCTGGTCACCCGCATCAACGCCGATCTGGCCAACAACCTGGGCAATCTCGTGAGTCGCACGCTGAACATGACCGGACGCTTCTGCGGCGGAAACGTGCCGGAACCGGGCCAACCCGGGGCCCAGGAGCAGGCGGTGGCCGATGCCGCGGCCACCGCCGCCGGTCAGGTGGACGCCCATCTGCGCAGCTGCGAATTCCATCGTGCGCTCGAGGTGATCCAGGGCCTCGTGGATACCGTGAACCGCTACCTCGAAGCCCGGGCGCCCTGGAAGCTGGCCAAGCAAAAAGCCGCCGGCTGGCAAGCCCACGTGAACACCACGCTCTACACCAGCTGCGAGGCGCTGCGAGTCCTGTCGCTGTTGGTCGCGCCGTTCATGCCCGAGACCGCACCGAAGATCCTCGAGCGGCTGGGAATCCCAGACGCTTTGGCAACCACGCGGCTGCCCGACGACGCGGCGACGTGGGGAAGCCTCGCGCCCGGCACCCCCACGTCCAAGGGCGCCCCGCTCTTCCCGCGCATTGAAGTCGAGAGCTAGCCGACCCATGTGGATCGACAGTCATTGCCACGTGACGGCGGACGAGTTCGCCCAAGATCGCCGCGAAGTATTGGACCGCGCCGAGGCCGATGGCGTCTCGACCTTCATCGGTATCGGGTCCGGCTACGGCGTCTCACGCAATCGGCTGGCGGTCGAGCTCGCCGAGGTGGACTCCCGCGTTTTCGCCACGGTCGGCGTGCACCCCCACGAAGCCAAGGAACTCGACGACGCGGGACGCTCCGACATCGAAACCCTGTTGTCGCACCCGCGGGTGGTCGGTGTCGGCGAGTGCGGTCTCGACTACCACTACATGAACTCCGAGCGTGACGTACAGCGGAAGGTCTTCGCCTGGCAGGTGGCCCTGGCCCGGGAGAAGAACCTGCCAGTCTCGCTTCACGTCCGGGGCGACGAGCCCAACGCCTTCGCTGAGACCCTGGACATCTGGCGCCAGGAAGGCGGCGGCGAGGTGGACGGCGTCCTCCACTGCTACACCGGCAACCTCGAATTCGCCCGACGCGCTCTGGACGAACGCCTCGAGATTTCGTTCTCGGGCATCCTGACCTTCAAGCGCGACCGCGGCCTGCGCGACGTAGCCCGCGGGCTGCCCCTCGACCGCTTGATGGTCGAAACCGACGCGCCACTCCTCTCGCCCGAAGGACACCGGGGCCAGCGCAACGAGCCTGCGCGTGTCGTGGTGGTGGGAACCGTCTTGGCCAAAGTGCACGGCGTGGCGGTCGAAGAGGTGGCGGCCACCACGAGCCGTAATGCCCGGCGCCTGTTCCGCATGCCGGAGGACGCGGCGTGAACGAGACCGAAGCCGTCCTCGATCTGGCGGTGCAGCTCGCTCGTGAGGCGGGCGCCATCCAGCGCGAGCGCTACGAGACGAACTTTGAAATCCGGACCAAGAGTGCGGCCATCGACCTGGTGACCGAGGTGGACCATGCCTGCGAGAAGCAGATCGTCGACGCTGTTTCGAAGCAGCGCCCGGACGATGCGATCGTGGCCGAGGAAGGCAGCGGAAGTGATCGCGAAGGGGCCGAGTGGCGCTGGATCATCGACCCGCTGGATGGCACCACCAACTACGCCCACGGCTATCCGCGCTTCTGTGTCTCGATTGGCATCGAACACCGGGACGAGCGGACCGTCGGCGTCGTCTACGACCCACTCCTGGACGAGCTCTACTGCGCGGTCCGCGGCGACGGCGCGACCCTCAACGGTCGTAAGCTCCAGGTCTCGTCGGAGGCGGACTTCGGCCGCGCACTCATCGCCACGGGCTTCGCCTACGACATCCGCAAGAGCCCCGAGGACAACATCGATCGCTTCGCCTCGGTCGTGAAGCAGGCCCGGGCAATCCGTCGCGACGGAAGCGCCGCCCTCGACCTCTGCTACGTGGCCGCGGGCCGCCTCGATGGCTTCTGGGAGCTCAAGCTCCACCCCTGGGACGTAGCGGCCGGCCTGCTGATGGTCGACGAAGCGGGCGGTCGCACCAGCGACCTGTCCGGCGGTCGGGCACCCCGCACCGGACACGAGGTCGCCGCCAGCAACGGGCAGCTTCACGACACGCTGCTGGAGATCCTGGGGGGTCGCTAACCGGCTGTTGCCAAGCGAGCAGCTCGCTGCGAAGCGCGACGGCTTCCGGAGATCCTGCTTCGGGAGCCGTCGGATCAGGGAGCCGGCAGCTCCTCGGCCTCCGCGGCGGGGACGTTGTTGAATATTCAACTCCGTCCCGTCCATGATCATTTCTCGGGGTCGAGGAGTTGAATATTCAACAACGTCCCCGTTCGCTGCTTCGAGAACCGGTGGGTCAGGGAGCGGGGTTCGCCTCGGTCTCCGCTTCCGTGTCTTCCTCGGGTGCCTCGATGAAGCGGTTCTGGAAGGCCTCGAGGCTCACGGGGAGCTGCTCGGCAAGTTCGAGGGAGATTTCGAAGACTTGGGCGTTCTCGCCGGTCTGGGCCACGATGCCCTCGCTGCCCCGGATCGTGCCCAGTCGGATCTTGGCGAGCAGCGCGTCGGCCTCGTCGTACACGAGGAAGGTGGCGTTGGCCGGACTCAGACCAAAGCCCTTCAGCTCTTCCGGGCCCACGCGCTCGGCCAGGATGCGCTGGGCTTCGAGATCCGAGAGCTCGTCCACCAGGCGCTGAATCCTCTCGGGAGCCATCGGATCGGGGGACGACGACCAACCCTCCTCGCCCGCCGTCGCCGTCACGACATAGGACTGGCCGGCCTCTTCGGATTCGAACGCCAGCTCGACGCGCTTCGCCGCACCGGGCTCGAAGTCGGCGAGCTGCCTGTGGCGATAGGCATCGAGCTCGGTGGGAAAAGCGTCCAGGCGCGCCGGATCGATCCAGTACAAGGACGGGGATGCGGTCCGCGCATGGAGGACCCCGTCGAGCTCCACGGATCCGATCTCCAAGGAGAGGCTGCGCGGGTCGCCACCCTCCTCTTTCGGCGCGAGCTTCAGCTCGACCGCGTAGGCGGGTTCGACCAACCCGACAGCGGCGTCTCCACGGTGTTTGTCCTGGAAACCGACGGCGCGGAGAAACGACAGTGCCGACAACACATCATCGAGGGCCTGCTGATCCGCCGGACCCTCGACCGGCGCCGTCATCGCCCAGCCCTCTTCGCCACGGACGAGATCGACGCGACCGCCCGGCCAGGAAGCCGTGAAGGCTTCCACGCTGTCGGGGTCGAAGCGCAGCAGGCGCTTCTCGCGCAGATCGTCGAAGGCCTTGCGCAAACCGTTGGTCCCGACGAGCGAGACCATGTAGACGGCTTCCTCTCCCGGAATCCAGACATAGGCATTGCCGCCTACCGGCGCCTTGTCCCCGGTTCGGAGCTTGTACTCCGCATCCCCGGCGCCAAAGCGCACCTCGAGCGCTTCGTCATCGAGTCCGTAGACCTCCAGCTCCCGCGGCTCATCGTAGACGGCGACGCTCGTCATGTTGGCCAGGGCCGAGGCCATTCCATCGAAGGCGAACTCGTCAGCCGGAAATTCGAGCGGCTCGGTCAGCATCCAGCCTTCGTCACTGCGACGGGCTCGGACCTTCGTCC
>SMWR01000013.1 GCA_004356735.1 Deltaproteobacteria bacterium | reverse complement strand
GTTCCAGCAGTGAGGGTGCCAGCTGCACGAACTTCTGCAGGAATGCGCGTCGATATACGTACAGGCCCACGTGCTGCCAGATGCGTTCAGGTGTTCGGCCGTCGCGGCCGTGGGGAATCGCGCTCCGCGAGAAGTAGAGCGCGTCCCCTGAGTGGTCGAGTACCACTTTGACCCGGTTCGGATCTTCGAGGCAGGCGGGGCCGGCCGCGTGGACGACGGTCGACATCGAAGCCTCCGGTGCATCGCCCAAGGCCTCGACGGCCGCATCCACGACGAAGCCCTCGATCAAGGGCTCATCGCCCTGGATGTTGACGATGAAATCGTCGACGAAACTCGCTGCGGCCTCGGCCAGCCGGTCCGTGCCCGTCTCGTGATCCGACCGGGTGAGGACGACCTCGGCGCCGAAGTCGCGACACACGTCGGCGATGCGCTCGTCGTCGGTGGCCACGAGGACCATGCGCAGTGACTTGGCGCGGCACGCACCTTCCCACACGTGCTGGATCATCGGTCGCCCCGCAATCTTGCAGAGCAGCTTGCCCGGGAAGCGGATCGCCTCGTAACGAGCCGGAATGATACCTACCGCCGTCATGTCGGCATCCTACCCCATCCTCCGTGAGAACCTCATCTCGTCGGTGGATCGGGAGCCGCTCGTCGAGACGACTGCTGGCTCTGTTGGGGGAAGCTCCGGCTGATGCTGATGGCGCCCGTGGTGTGCTTCGACATTCTCGCGCTCGGGGCGTGGCTGTGGGGCTGACGCCCATCGGCTGCAATTTCTTCGGGACTCCGGAGGACTGCGCCGGTGCGCACCCGAATCCGCCTACGAGTTGCCTCATCGGAAGCGCGACGCCTCGTGATTTTCGATGACTCGCTCCCGTCAGGGGGGTACCTTTCAGTTGCGCAACGCAGAGGGGGAGGACATGACGACCTTCGGAATCCTGGTCGCGGGGGGGCCGGCTCCGGGCATCAACGGTGTCATCGAATCTGCCGTCACGATGGCCATCCGTCGGGGCCATCGCGTGGTGGGAATCCTCGACGGCTTCCAGCACATCATGGCTGGGGACACCGACCATGTGGTCGAGCTCGATCTGGACCGCGTCAGTGGGATCCTGCTGCGGGGCGGCTCGATCCTGCACACGGCCCGGGCGAACCCGACGAAGAATCCCGACCACCTCGAGAACTGCGTCCAGTCCCTGGACAAGCTCGGCGTGACCCACCTGATCACCATTGGCGGAGACGACACCGCGACTTCGGCCAGCAAGGTGGCCGAAGCGGCGCGCGGCCGGATCCGTGTCGTTCATGTTCCGAAGACGATCGACAACGATCTTCCCCTTCCCAACAACATTCCCACTTTCGGGTTCGAGACCGCGCGCGAACACGCCACTGCCGTCGTCCAGCGGATCGTGGAGGACACGATCACGACCCAGCGTTGGTTCTTCGTGGTGATGATGGGGCGATCGGCGGGCCATCTGGCGCTTGGGGCGGGCAAGTCCGCGGGTGTTCCCTTGATCGTGATTCCGGAGGATTTTCCGAACCGGCCGATCAAACTCGACGAGGTCGTTCGAACCCTGGAAGGCGCCATCGTCAAACGATTGGCTGCCGGTCGAGCCGATGGCGTTGCCGTGATCGCGGAGGGAGTCTGCGAGTACATGGATCCGAACGATCCGCTGCTCTCCGACGCCCCCTTGGACGAACACGGCCACGTTCGCCTGGCCGAAGTGCCGATCGCGAAGGTGCTCCGCGTGGGGGTCACTGAGGCGCTGGCGAGCCGGGGTGTGAAGGTGACGATCGGCGAGAAGGATGTGGGTTACGAGGTGCGCGCCGGCTATCCGTTGGCCTTTGATCGCGACTATACGCGCGACCTCGGGGTGGGCGCCGTGATGACGCTGCTCGGCGGAATCTCGAGCGTGCTCGTCACGCGACAGGAGGGCCAGATCGTTCCGATTCCGTTCAGCCAGATGATCGATCCCGAGACCGGGAAATCCAAGGTGCGTGTTGTGGACGTCGAGTCGGACTATTACCGCAATGCGTTGATGCTCCAGGACCGGATCACGTCTGAAGACCTCGAGGATCCGGTTGCACTGGCGGCCATCGCCCAGGCCGCGAATCTGAGCCCCGAAGAGGCTCGCGAGCGGTACAAGCTCGGATAGACGCAGCCGGGGTTTCCAAGACCCCCGGGTTTGGGTACAACCGCCGCGATTCCCCGGACGGAGTTCGATGACCGACCCCGGAGACCCCATCAAGAATCTGGACCGACAGATTCGGGCCTTTCGCTGGGTCCGAATGCTGTCCGAGATCCCGGACCGGCGCGCCGGTTCTGGCGGTGAGGCCCAGGCTGCCGAGCAGGTAGGGGAATGGCTGTCCGAGCTCGGGTTCGACGACGTCCGGATCGCGCCGGTGGCTTCAAAGCCACGTTTGGGGCTGGTGGCCGCCCTCCACCTCGGGGTGGGTGGCCTCGGGCTCGTGATCGGAGGAGCGGCGGGCGCGTTGTTGACCTGCTTCGGAGCGCTCTCCTATGTGGGCCACATATCTGGTCGCCTCTCGCTCTCCCGGTTGCTCCCCGCGCCGCCCTCGCGGAACGTGATGGGTCGCGCGGGTGCCCTGCGGCCCAGGCAACGCGTCGTCTTGAGCGCGCACATCGATGCGCCCCAGAGCGGATGGATCTTTCGAGACGTCTGGCTTCGCACCGCGCGCCACATGCGCCCCATTCAGAGCATGGTGCTGTTGGCAGCATCGGTCGTTGCGGTTGCAGTCTGGCTGGGAGCCGACGTGGCCCTGGCGGACTGGGTCCGATTCGGACTCGCGGCGCTGCTGGGCATCGGTGTCGGTCTCGGCCTGCAGTGGGGCCTGGCTGCGGCGAGCCCGGGTGCGAATGACAATGCGTCGGGTGTGGCCGCGATGCTGACCTGCGCCGAGCAGCTCATGGCTCAGCTTCCCGAGGGCGTCGACCTGTGGGCGGTCGGGACTGGGGCCGAGGAAGTCGGCCTGTGCGGCATGCGGGCCTTTTGCGACGACCCGACCGAGCCTGCTCCCGCGGCAACCTACTTCGTGAACTTCGAGAGCGTGGGGGGGGGGACGCTTCATTATGTGCGCTCCGAGGGTACGCTTCCGCAGGCCTATCCATCGCTGCTGCTGGAACTGGCGAGGCGGGTGGCCAGCAGCGGCCTGTTTGGACCGGTGAGGCTCACGGATCTGGATCTTCGCACCGACGGTCAGGTGCCAGCGGCCCGCGGCTGGCCGGCGCTCACCCTGATTGGACTGGTCGAGAGCGGTCTGCCGCGCGGCTATCACAGCGCCGCCGATGTCGCCGAAGCGGTCGATCTCGAGATGTTGATTCGGGCCGGCGACTTCGGCGCGGCGGTCGCGTACGCCGCACTGCGCGGAGAGGCGGGGCCGATTGCCCTCGTCTGACGACCGGGCGCAAGCCCCGCTGCAGGTACCCGATCACGTTCTACCGGCGCCGGAGCGTGGGGACCTGCCGGCTCCCATCAGCCTGCGTCGCATGATCGGGCCCAGCGTGATCCTGGTCGGGCTTTCCATCGGAAGCGGCGAGTTCGTGCTCTGGCCGCGGCTCACGGCTGAGTACGGCTTCGTGCTCTTCTGGGCGTGTTGGGTCGGCGTCACCCTCCAGTTCTTCCTCAACATGGAGATCGAACGCTGGACGCTCGCGACCGGCGAGAGCGCCGTGGTCGGCTTTCTGCGTCTCTCACGCTGGTGGGGACCGATCTTCCTGGTGTGCGCCACGGTGCCGTGGATCTGGCCCGGTTGGGCCACGGGGGCGGCGACGCTGATCTCCTGGCAGCTGCCGGTGCCGGTGACGGGCACAGCGATTGCGAGCCTGATCGTGTGCGGCTTGATCCTGTCGGTGGGTCCCGTCGTGTATCGCACCATGGAGGTGATCCAGCTCGTGCTGGTGGCTGTAATCTTCACGGCCCTGTTGACCCTGACCTTCCTGCTGGTGCGCGTCGAAACGGTGTTCGAGCTCGCGCGCGGTGCCGTCGCCTTTGGGACGATTCCCGACGGCATCGAGCTGCCGGTGCTGCTCGGTGCGCTGGCCTTCGCCGGAGCGGGTGGGTCGGTGAACCTGGCCCAGTCGAACTACATCAAAGACAAGGGCTATGGCATGGGCCGGTGGATCGGGCGCATCACGAGTCCCTTCACGGGCCGGGAAGAGTCGACCTCCGGGGTCGGCGTAGTCTTCGAGGTGACCGAGGAGAATCTCGCACGTTGGCACGTCTGGTGGCGCCGAACGAACCTCGAACACTTCCTCTGCTTCTACGTCCTGGCGCTCCTGTCCCTGGCGCTTTTCTGTCTCCTGGCGGCCACGCTGCTGGGAACCGACGGCAACCCCGGTGCCGACTTCGAATTCCTGGCCGCCGAGGCGGACGCGATCGCCGCGCGCTTCGGTGCTACGGGCCGCACGATCTTTCTCGTGACGGGGATCGCCGTGCTCTTCTCGACGGAGATTGCGCTCCTCGACGCCGTATCGCGCGTGACCGCCGACCTGCTCAAGATGAGCTTCTTCGCGCGGGAAGGGTTTTCTTTGTCGCACCTGTACCTGGGGGTGCTCTGGGGGCTCGTCGTGTTTGGAATCGTCGTGCTGCTCGCCGGCTTCGATCGCCCCTTCACCCTGTTGGTAATGTCGGCCGCGCTCAACGGCTTCGTGATGTTCCTGTACTCGGGTCTGCTGCTGTGGCTCAACTGGAAGACGTTCCAGGGTCCTTTAGCACTCCATCCCGTTCGAATTGGCGCGCTTCTGGTCTCGATCGTCTTCTTCGGTTACTTCAGCGGCCTGGTCCTGGCCGACAAGCTCGGGTGGTTGGGATCTTGATCTTCGACTTCGCGCGGAATCTCAGCGAGTCTCTGTCGCCTTTCAGCGAACGTTGGGTGCCGGAATCGTGGGTGATCTGCATGAACCGCGTATCGATCGACTCGACGAGCCGGCGGCGGAGCAGCTGGATCCGTGGCGACGCGGGATGCTTCCGAGTCGAGAACGCGTACGCCGCGACTACATCCGGATGCGCGGCGTGGGGCGGCGCTGGCTCGCGCTGCGGATCCATAGGCCCAGCAGGCCGCCCACGAAAAGAATCAATGCGCCCGCGATCCACTCGGGCCAACGTGCGCCCACACGAAGCTCCATGTTCTCGCGGGTCAGACGTTCGATCTCGGCCTTTTGATTCGCGTCACGATTCGAAAGCTCCGCATTTCCGCCGCCCAGCTCTTCCACCTGCGTCATGAGTGACGCGACCTGTTTTCGCAACTCGACGGATTCCGTGGCGTATCGGTCGAGGGCCATTCGTGCTGGAACGTCGGATTGAAGGTAGCCGGCCCGAATCCAGCCTTCGCGCCCGCGGGAGGCGCGCACCTGGGTCCAGCCTTCCGCGCGTGACAGGATGTCGACACGATCTCCGGTCTGGAGCACGCCGACGATTCGGTAGCGGGTGCCTGCACCGGTCCGGACGTTCAGGCGCAGCTCGTCCTTGACCCATGCTCGTTCGGCCTGAACGCCGGAGGCGAGCAAACACAACGTCGAAACGAGGCCGACCAGCCACAGGGCGCGTCGGATCATGTCTGCGATCTCCCCGCGAGCGATTGCGGAACGGGGCGGAGTCTATCGCCGCTGTCCAGTTTCGCCCGTGTCGATGCGCCCCAATCCGCCGGAATCCGCTGATTCGAGATGGTCTTCGGTCGCTTCGCGGACCTCCGGGACCTGCTTGAAGTTCAAGGGACACTGCCTACAATCCCCCGCCGGCCAATCATCCCCGGTAGCTCAGTTGGTAGAGCAAGCGGCTGTTAACCGCTGGGTCGCAGGTTCGAGTCCTGCCCGGGGAGCCATCCGTCCGCCTTCCTTTTGCGCGAGCGAGTGGGACGTCGTTCCAAGTTCGATGTTTCTGAAGCGCGGAACCGATCTCGTCCGGGACAAGTATCGAACTCCAAACCACGTTCCCATCGGTACGCTAGGGGACCGTGACCTCGACCGGCGCGGAGGCGGTGGCGCGACTGGCATCGGGTCGTTCCAGGACGACCGAATAACGGTAGCGGTTGCCCGGCTTGACGTCCGGGTGCACGAACTCGGCGCCGTCGACGAAGGCCAGCTCCGACTGTCCCAGTGCTCCGTGCAGGTAGACCCGGGTGCCCGTGAAACCTTCGTCGGCGCGGGAGTTCCAGGAGAGGTGGACCCCATCACCCGTCGCCTGGGCCCGAAGCTGGTAGCCCACGGATTCGACCCGAACTGGCGCCGAGCGGTTGCTTTCCAGGCCGTCGTGGTCGAGGGCGACCAGGCGATAGGCGACCACTTCATCGGCGGCGACTTCCGCATCTTCGCCCCGCGTGATTTCGGCCGCCAACGAGACCACGACCTCGGCTTCGCTCGCTCCATTGCGGATCCGTAGCAGGCGATAGCCCACCAGGTCGGTCTCGACGTTGGGCAGCCAGGCCAGCTCGTTGCTGCCGAGCTTCTGGGAGACCAGATGGAGACCGAACGGCGGAAGCGGCTCGGGTTTGGTCATGGCGCGCACCGGAGCGGACGGCGGGCCCCGTCCCCCCGCCGTGTTGATGGAGACGACGCGGTAGTAGAAGACACGCAGATCACCGAGACCAGAGTCGAGGTGGACCGTCTGGTGAAGTCCTGTTAGCTGTGCGACGGGCTCAAAGGGCCCCCCCGAACTGGGACTGCGCTCGATCGCGTATCCGGCCACGTACGGTGCCTCGGACGCGCGCCAGGACAATGGAACTGCTCGGGGCTGGTGGCTGTAGGCGCGCAATCCTTCGGGCGGTGCGGGTGGCAGGGCCGTCGTTGCCTTCACGGTGTCGGACACTGCGGTCGCCAGCTCGCCCGTGGTCGAGAAGACGCGCACCCGATAGTAGAGGCTCTCGCCGTCACCGATCTCTTGGCGCTCGGAAACCATCCCGCCGCCAGGCCATTCCGCGGGGCCTTGATCGGTCCAGACTGTCCTCGACGGTTCGGCGATCGCGGCGATCTTGGTGAACGGTCCGTCGGGCGACTCGGCCCGCTCCACCACGTAACCGCCGACCCTGCCCTCCAGAATCGGATCCCAGTGCAGAGGGATGGATCGGAGTTCTCCGTCGGTCGCGCGCAGGCCCTCGGGAGCCGGCAAGCTAGACTCGGCGGTTTCGACGAAGTCGGGAAGGGTGGGGGCCTCCGGGCGGTCGAGCCAGCGTCTCGCGCCTTCGAAGTCCAGGGTTCCGGTACATCCCGCGACCACCAGGGCTGCGAGCGCCAGGCCCAAGGAGTGTCGCCGTGCCTGCATCCTCAGCGTCTCCTCGCTGCGACGTCGGGCTCAGATCGCAGGCGCTCGAGGTTCTGGAGCTGCTGTTCGGCACTTCGGATGTAGGCCCGGGTGCGTTCGTTCGAAGGATCCACCAGCAGGGCCTGTCGCCAGATGTCGAGCGCCGACTGGAGGTCCTCTTCGCGGAAGGCCGCGCGTCCAGCTTCGATCAGGTCGTCCACCTCGACCGACAGTCGGGCCCGCAGCCGACGCAGCTGACGCTGCGCTTGCGCGTGATCGCGGTCGGCTCCGACCGACCGAAGGTCGTGGCGGATCGCAGCGAAGAAATCGCCCTTTTCCTCGGACGCCAGCGCGTTCTGGTAGAAGCCCTCGGCGCGAATCTGTGCGTCGGATGCAATCGTGTCGGTGGCCTCGAAGGCGGCCGGTCGGCTGCCGGCCAGTCGGGTCTCGCGACGGATCGTTGCGATGTACGACAGGTAGCCGCGCGCCGACTCGTTGTCCGGTTCCAGTTCCAACGCATAGCGAAACGCGCGGGTGGACACGGAGTAGTTGCCGGCGGCGAAGCCGCGCTGGCCTTCCTCCATGCTTCGATCGACCTCGAGACGGAGAGCGGCGTGTAGCTGGCGGGCGTCGGTTTCAAGTTCCGGGTCGAACGGGTCGAGGGCGCGCAGGGCTTCCAGCACACGTCTTGCTTCCGGCAGGTTTCCGTCCGCCAAGGCGGTCTTGTACCCAACCTTTCGTTCCACCTTGGCCGCTGCCAGAACGCGGGCGAGCTGTTGGACGTGATCGAGCAGCTCCCCGTCACCGGGCTGCAGTTCGAGGGCGAGCCGGTAGTCGAGGATCGACTCGGCCAGCCGATCCTTGTCTTCGTGGTAGCGGCCCCGCTGCTTGTACTGGACCACGAGCCGCTGGAACTCGGTCTCGACCAAGGCGATCCGCTCGCTCACATCCTCGTAGCCCGAGGATCCCTCGGGCACCGCGCGCCAGACTTCGAGGGCGCCGAGTTGATCTCCGTCCTGGTACAGACGGGAGCCCTGCTCCAGGGGAGTCATGCAACCGGCGAGGAACACGACACCAACCACGACCGCGCACCTCATGCCTGTGGCTGCCGGCTCCCGCTCACGTCTGCTGTCGGACGCTCGAGGTCGACCGAGTAGACGTGGACCGGTTCCTCGCGTCCGGAGAGCTGTCGCTCGCCCTCGAAGCGCAGGCGGTGTTCGGTTCGGACGGCGCGCTGGACCGTCTCCGAGACCAGGATTTCGCCTGGACGTGCGAGCTTCTCCAGGCGGTGGGCCACGTTGACGGCATCGCCGATCGCCGTGAAATCGGTGCGTCGGTCGGATCCAATGTTTCCCACGATCACCACGCCCGTGTGGATTCCGATTCCGACCTCGACGGGGACGAAATCCGCGTCGCCCCGCTCGGGTGCGGTCTGATTGCGTTCCTCGAGGGCGCGGAGAATCTCGACGCTGGCCGAAACGGCACGGTGCGGATGGTCGTTCTGCTGCACGGGGGCTCCGAAGTACGCCATCACCGAGTCGCCGATGAACTTGTCGATGGTACCGCCTTGCTCCAGAATCCGGTCGGACACGAGCTGGAAGACCTCGTGAAGCAAGGCCACGATCTTCTTGGCCTTCATGCCCTCGGACAGGTGGGTGAAGCCACGGATGTCGCAGAACAGGATCGTCACTTCGCGCTCGATCCCGGCGAGGGCCCCTTCTTCCGGGCCCTCGAGCAGCTGGTTCAACACGTAGTCGTTCACGTAACGACCGAACGCGTTCTGGATGCGCTGCTTCTGCTGGAGGGAATCGCCCATCTCGTTGAAAGCCCGCGTGAGCTCTCCGACCTCGTCCCGCGAGGTCGGCGTCACCCGCACCGAAAGGTCGCCGTCGCGGAGTCGCTCGACGCCCAATCGCAGGCGCCGCAGGGGGCCCACCAGCAGCGCGACGAAGATCACACCGGCCACGATCCCCAGACAGATGAGCGTGACGGCGATGGCCGCCAACTGGCGGGTCGTGCGGGCCACCAGCGGGTCCACCAGGACCTGAAGGTCGAGTTCCACCTGGGCCTCGCCGATGTGGAGCCCGCTGTAGTGGATCGGTGTGGCCACCAGCAGCAGGCGGTCGCGCTGCCTGGAGCGCGTCCCGTCATTGTCTGGACCGGTTCTCTCTGAAGCGAGGGCAACGCCTGTCGAGTCCCGCTCCTCGGTGTCCATGGAGGCGAGAATCGTCCCATCCCGGCCAAGCACCCGGGCTGCGACGACACCGTGGGCGAAGCTGATCTCCTCGATCAGACGATCCAGGATCAGCTCCTCGTTGAACTCACCCTGCTCGACGCGCAGCAGGGGCTCCTTGGCGGCGCCGGCCAGGCTTCGGGTCATGACGCGGCCGCGCTCCTCGATCTCGGTCTCGAGAGCGCCGCGTTGGTGCTGGGTTGCCGCCCAGGCAAGGCTCACGCATGCCACGACCAGGACCGTGACCACCAGCGCGCTGAATTTGACCTGCAGTGATCGCAAGCCGGGATCTACCCCCCTACTGACGGACGCTCGTAGACGGCGGCGTCCGAATCTCGTCCCACTCCCTGTGCTTCCCCTGTCGACCCCTGTTCGAAGCGGCCGTTGCAAGACTGGACACGACCCGGGAAGGCTACACCGCGCTCTTGTGGCGCTGCAACCGAGCCCCGCTGCTGCTCCCCCGACGGGGGAGCGTCATTCGTAGCGGATTTCGAGGATTTCGAACTGGCGCGTTCCCTTGGGAACCCGCACGGTTACGGTGTCGCCCACGGCCTTGCCGAGCAGGGCGCGAGCCACCGGTGAGCCGACCGAGATCGTGCCCTGCGAGACGTCGGATTCTTCTTCGCCCAGGATCGCGTACGTGACCTTCTCGCCCGTCTCCGCGTCCTCGAGATCGATCGTGAAGCCGAACCGGACCTGGTCCAGGCTCTGCCCCGATGGGTCGATCACCTGGGCGCGGGCCAGCCTGTCCTCGAGCATCTGGATCCGGCCCTCGATGTGGCCCTGCTTCTCTTTGGCCGCGTGGTACTCGGCATTCTCGGAGAGATCGCCGTGGGCTCGCGCCACTTCGATCTCCTTGACGATGGCCGGTCGCTCGATGCTCTTGAGGCGCTTGACCTGCTGCTGGAGGCCTAGATACCCCGAGCGGGTCATGGGGGCGCGGTCGGGCAAATCGAGGTTCCTCGGTCGGCGTTACACTGAAAAAACCCGACCGGCGCTCCCTCGGGGGGCGCCGGCCACCGTTGGAGATTACCGATGCCCACTGGACCGGTCAATCGTGGCGGCCTCCGGTGAGCGGAGAGTGGCCCGACCCCGCCGTACCGCCGCACCAGGGCGCGCCGCCGTCCATCGTGCGTCTAGCGCTGGTCTTCTACGCGCTGCTGATGGGTGCCGCCGTGCTCTGGGGCCTGGTGGCCGGCCGGTCGCTTCTCTTTGCCACGCCCGAGGCCGAGGAGCGCGGCGTGGCGCTCGTGGAGGACCTGATCGTCGGCGGCTTGGCCGGCGGTCTCATCGTCTTGGTTTCGCGCCTGCTCACGCTCCAGACGCGCTGGGGGGATGCACTCGGGAAACTGTTGGGTGCGGTGCTGGGCCCCCTGTCCTGGGCCGAGTGCCTCTTGCTGGCCGTGCTGAGCGGCGTGGCCGAGGAGGCGTTTTTCCGCGGGGCGCTTCAACCGGCCGTGGGCTGGGTGGCAGCGAGTCTCCTGTTCGGGCTGGCGCACTTCGCTCCCCGAAAGGAACTGCTGCCCTGGACGGGCTTCACGGTCGCATCCGGATTCCTGCTCGGCGCGTTGTTCGACCGGACCGGCAATCTGATTGCGCCCGTCTTCGCACACTTCCTGATCAACGCCGTGAACCTCAGGTTCCTGGCCGTGCGCTACGGAAATCTGTAGTCGGTCGGCATTCCTGAGCCCGCGTCGGGGTCAGCTGTCGGCGTGGACAGCCGCGATGGCGTCGATTTCGATCTTGGCACCGAGGGGCAGGGCCGCGACCTGGACGGTGGCCCGGGCCGGTCGGGGCTCGGCACTGAAGTGTTCGCCATAGACCGCATTCACACGCGGGAAGTCGGCCAGATCGGTGAGATAGATGGTGGTGCGAACCACGTTTGAGAACGATGCGCCGCCGGCCTCGAGCACGGCCTTCAGGTTTGCGAGTACCGCCCGGGTCTGGGCCTCGATGTCGCCCCTCACGAGCTTGCCCGTCGCTGGGTCCAGAGGGATCTGACCCGAGGCGAAGACCCAGCCGCTGTGCTCGATGGCCTGGGAGTACGGGCCGACCGGGGCCGGAGCCCGTTCGGTGCGGACTTCCTTCACTCGAGTTCTTCGTCGCCCAGTAATCGGTCTTCGACGATGCGCAGCAAATAGCCGAGCAAGATCAGGTTGGGCAGGCCGCGTCGGGTCCGATCGTTGACGTCGTGCGTGTCGGCGAAGTCTCCGGCGTAGGCCGCGATGAACTCGAGGGTTTCCATCGGAACGTTCTTGGCGAGCATTTCGTTGACGGTCTCGATGGACAGTTCATCGTAGAGTTCGACCAGCTCCCAAGCAATTTCTTCGCGGGAGGGTGCCGTGGTATCAGTTTGACTCATGGTGCTTGGGGTCGCCTGCGCGCGTAGTGCAATCGTGCGACCGCGGCGTGGGACCCGCTGCGGCGCCTGTTCGAAAGCATCGTGCCAGCGGATGAATATGATGTCAACGGAAGGCTACCGGCACGTTGTGTGCGCCAATTTGCGATTTCCCGTCGGAAATCAAAGCATCAGGGCATGAGTTGCCTCTTGTTGCTGATCACCGTCTTTGGGCGTATTCCATCGGATCGAGGGCCCGAGGCCGTCGTCGTCCATGAGTTCTCCTGCGGCGTCGAAGACGCTGGCTCGCACGAGGATCGGGGCTTCGGTGCGCAGTGCGACGGCGATTCCGTCGCTGGGGCGGACGTCGATTTCCACCGTGTGGCCGCGGCTGCGAAGCGTGAGGACCGCGTAGTAGGTTCCGTGTCTCAGCTCGGTGACGACCAGGCGAACGACTTCGGCATCGAGTTGATGGATCAGGCGTTGCGCCAGGTCGTGGAAGTTGGGTCGCGGTGTGGAGATCTCGCGCATCTGGAGTGCGATCGAAGTGGCTTCTGCAGCGCCGATCCAGATGGGCAGGACCCGGGGGCCGTCGGCCTCTTCGAGGATGACCACGGGTGTGTTCCGGCGATCGAGCGCGATGTTGCCCACAGTCACCAGAACGTCGTCGGTGACGACGTTGGTTTCCGCAGTGCAGCCCCCGAGCATTGCGAGCAGGAGGAAGGATACGAGCACAGGGAGTCTGCGAGACATCTCACACCTCGCGTTCTCGTGAGTCTATCGCACATCCAGGTAACGGATGGTCGGGGCGACTGGATTCGAACCAGCGACCTCTTCGTCCCGAACGAAGCGCGCTACCAAGCTGCGCCACGCCCCGACTCTCAAGCGTCCAGACGGTGATTCGCCCGGCATTTCGGGGTTCAGGCTACAGCTTCAAAACCGACTCCGAGCGGGACCCTGCCGAACGAATCGCGTAGACTAGCGCGGATTATGCCGGAGGGTGTGAGTCCGGTCGACCCGGTCGTGTTTGCCGTCGGGGTGGCCGGTTGGATCTCGGTGGCGCTGTCTGTCGCCGCGCGGCGTCCCGAGTGGGTCGTGCGGTGGCCGAGGTCCGTTCTCGGCATGCTGCTGCTGGTGACGCTGGCTGCTACCGGATCCCTGATCCGATTCGATCCGATCGGACTGCAGCTCACGATCGATCCATCCACCGAACCCCTGCTTCCCACCGGCGACCCCGACATCGACGTCTACCGCCGCTCCGTCCTCGACTTCGGCGACGATCAAGTCTTCGTCATTGCCATGGTGTGCGACGACGTCTTCCAGGCAGAAAATCTCGAGGCCATGCGACGCGTGAGCGACGCGATCTCGCGCATCAACGGCGTCACCGTGGTGAAGAGTCTCGTGAAGGTGACATCCTTCCGCTACGTCCCTGAAGAGGACTGGCTCGAGGTGAGGCCATTCATCGAGGACATTCCTGAAGATCCGGCCGTTCTCGCGCGGCTTCGCGAGCGGGCGCTCAGCGATCCGATGTACCGGCGCAATCTGATTTCGGACGATGGCCGGACCGCCGCGCTCAACGTGTCGTTCCGGCCCATGACGGATCTGGAGTTCATCGCCGCGGACATCGATGGTCAGATCCTTTCGGTTCTCGACCAGGAAACCACCGCCGATCGCCGGTTCCACGTTTCCGGTCGACCCCACATCAAGTCGGTCATGTACCGCGCCATGACTCGCGACCTGCTGGTCCTGATCCCGGTCGCGCTGCTGGTTCTGACATCGGTGTTGGCACTGATCGCGGGAAATGTGCGCGGCGTCGTGCTGCCGGTGGGCACGGTGAGCATCGCGCTGCTGTGGACGTTCGGAACGATCGCGTTCCTGGAGCGCCCCCTGACGATCCTGACGATCCTCTTGGCGCCGACCCTGGTGGCGGTCGGCAGCGTTTACGGTGTTCATGTGGTCAATCGCTACGAGGAAGAGGCGGCGAAGGACGACGACCGGATGGCTGCGGTGCTGGCCTGCAGCCGTCACATGATCGTTCCCGTGTTGATCGCGGGGCTCACGACCGTGGTGGGCTATGGGGCGCTGATGATCTCGAACGTCCCCGCCGTGTTCGAGATCGGCGCGTTCTCGGTCCTGGGCGTTGCCTCGATCACCCTGCTGTCGCTCACCGCAATCCCGGCCATGCTGAGCCTGCTGCCACATCGAGCGGGTGGACGTCGCACCCGCTTCCGACTGGCGGAGCAGCTCGGTCTGGCGCTCGATGACGGATTGGGGCGGCTTTCCCGTTTCACGATCAAACGCAGCGGGCCGATCGTGATCGTATGGCTCGTCATCACGGGCGTCGCCCTGGCCTCGATTCCGCGGATCGAAATCGACACGGACTATCTGACTTTCTTCGACGAGCAAGCGCCCGTCCGGCAGGACTTCGATGCCATCAATCACCTGCTGGCGGGCGTCGTGCCGCTCTACGTGGTGATGCGAGCGGATTCGCCCGGAGCGTTTCGTGAGCCCGAGGTGCTGCGCAGTCTGGAACGCCTCCAGATCCGCATCGACGATCTCGAGGGCGTGAGTCGCACAAACTCGTTCGTGGACACACTACGCGTCCTGAACCGTGCCGTGGCGCGCGGCGATCCGGCCGAAGAACGGATTCCGGATTCGCGGGCCGGCGTGTCGGAACTGCTCTTCATGTTTCCCAAGAGCGACCTGGCGCGCTTTTTAACCGTGGACCAGAGCGCGGCCAACCTGATCGTTCGCACCGGCGAAGTCGGATCTGCATCCATGCGGAAGCTCAGCGACCGGATCACCGCCGTCCTCGGCGACGGACTGCTTCCGGAGGACATCGAGGCGGTCGTCACCGGCAACGCCCTGCTGCTGAACCGGGCGGCCGACGGAGTCGCCCGAAGCCAGCCCCTGACGGTGGGGCTGGCCGCCGTCACGATCTTCGTGCTCCTGGCTCTGGGACTTCGCTCGGTCCGCCTCGGCCTCGTGGCCATGATCCCGAACGTCCTGCCCATCGTGATCTTCTTCGGCGCGCTCGGACTGGGCGCCGCGCCCCTGTCGCTGCCTACGAGCCTGATCGGCAGCGTCGCCCTGGGCATCGCGATCGATGCCACCGCCCACTACCTGGTGCGCTACCGGGCCGAGCGAGACGGGGGGCTCGGGCCGGAGCAGGCGGTCGAGCGAACCAGCGTGGTGATCGGGCGTCCGGTCGCCATCGCATCCGCCATGCTGGTGCTGGGCTTCCTCAGCGTCACCGCTTCCGACTTCGCGACACTGCGCCAGTTCGGGTTCCTCACGGCGTTCACCATGGCGGTGTGCTTCCTGGCGGATCTGGTGCTTCTGCCGGCGTTGTTGGTGCGGATGCGCCTATGATGCGAGATCCCGAGTTCTCGAGCCAGACGGCGCGGCGTGGGACCTCTCGCTGCTGACGGGGACAACCTCCCCTCGGTCGCCTCAGTGGCTTTCGAGTCGGCCCAGATCGAAAGTGTCTGATGCGAAGTCCGGGTTTGCCACCACCTTGGTGATGATCAGCTCCGTATACGATTCGAGCAGCAGATTCTTCATCTTTGATTTCATCGTCACCCACACGCCCTCGAACTGCTGCACCTGTGCGGTCTCGGCCGAGAACCGCTTGATCTCGACCTCGGCCTGGTCCCAATAGCGAGAGCGCAGGATCACGAAGCGCTCCTTGTCCACCTTGACCTCGATCTTGCTGTACTCCGAGTCGGTGGATTCCTTTGGATACAGCTCGATCACGAAGACCGGGACAGTGTCGACCGTAGCGTCGGCCAGACGCCGGTAGGCGAAGTCTTCGGCCTCACGGGGAATCACGTCCTCGAAGCTGAAATCGGTCCCATAAATCGACTGGTTCCTCAGATTCACGCGCACGACCCGGCGGCGCGAGGGGTAGTAGATGAATTGGTCGTTGCTGCGCCCTTTGTTGGCCTGGATCAGATAACCGGAGTGGCGGATGTCGAACGGGTGGGAGTACTTGACCAGCGTCTTCGACAAGATGCCGCGGAGAGCTTCTCCGTTCTCGTCTCGGAAGTCCTGCCACCGCATGTCGAAGCGGCTTTCCTGGGTGCGACCAGCGCGGTCGGCCGAGATGAGCGTCGACTCCTGGCTGAACGACCGGAAGCGGTTCTCGACGATCTTCGAGTAGATGTCGTGGCCCGTGAGGCCGTCGGCGAAAGCAGTCGGCGCAACGGCGTCGGCCATCGCGAAATTCGCCAGGGCTGTGAGGATGAGAACGGTGGTAGCGAAGGCTAGACCGACGCAGTTTCTGGCGCGCATGAACGACTTTCCCCAAACGGAATCGCAGCTTGAGATTACACCAGACGGAGGCCGGTCGGGAGGACGCTTCAGCCCACGGCGCGGCGCAGTGCGGCGATCGCCTCCGCCCGGTTCGGGGCCCCGAAGACGGCGCTGCCTGCGACGAAGACGTCGGCGCCAGCGGCGGCTGCGCGTCCGATGGTTTCCACCGCGATTCCGCCGTCCACCTCCAGGGCCACGTCGAGGCCGTTCTCGTTGATCCAGCCCCGCAGGGTCTCGATCTTGGGAAGCATGCTCTCGATGAACTTCTGTCCGCCGAAGCCGGGATTGACCGTCATGACCAGAACCTGGTCGACGTCGCCCAACACGACCTCCACCGCCGAGGCCGGCGTCGACGGGTTGAGTACGACACAAGCACGGGCCCCTGTCTCGCGGATCTGGGCGATGGTGCGGTGCAGGTGGGGACACGCTTCGACCTGGACGCCAACCGAATTGGCGCCGGCCCGGACGAAGTCCTCGATGTAGCGCTCGGGCCGCTCGATCATCAGGTGGACGTCCAGGGGCAGGTCTGTGGCGCGCTTCACCGCTTCGACGATGAAGGGCCCCAGGGTGATGTTCGGGACGAAATGTCCATCCATCACGTCTATGTGGATCCAGTCGGCCCCGGCTTCCTCGACACTGGCGAGCTCGTCGGCCAGGCGGGTGAAGTCGGCGGACAGGAGCGACGGCGCGATTCGGATCTTGTGGCTCACGGGTTCCTTACCAGCCGGGCGGCGTAGAAGCCGTCGGTGTCGTGGATGTGGGGAAAACAGCGCAAGGCGCCGGCTTCGTCCAGGACGGGCTGCAGCCGTTGCGGGATCTCGGCGACGGCAGCGACGCGAAACGCATCGGTATCGGCGAGGAAGCGGTCGACAACCTCCTGGTTCTCCTCGGGCAGCAACGTGCAAGTACTGTAGACGAGCACGCCACCGGGTTTCAAAGATAGGGCCGCCTGACGCAGGATGGCGCCCTGGACCGCGGCCAGGCGTTCGGGATCCGATGCGCTCACTCGCCAGCGAGCGTCGGCGTTGCGCCGCAGGGTTCCCAGGCCCGAGCAGGGTGCGTCCACCAGCACCCGGTCGAAGGCGTCCGGCTCGGCAAACTCGGCGAAGGGATGAGTCGCATCGCGAACCACGGCCTCGAGATTGGAGAGTCCCAGGCGCCGCGCCTGGCGTCGCAGCAGGTCGAGCCGGCGCGGATGGCGATCGATCGCCACGACATGTCCCTCGGGTCCGACGCGTTCGGCGATGGCCGTCGCCTTGCCCCCCGGCGCCGCGCAAACGTCGAGGATGCGCTCGCCGGGCTGGGGATCGAGCAGCGACGTCACGAGCTGGGCCGCCTCGTCTTGGACCGTGAAGCGTCCATCGAGAAACGCCGCATCGATTGCCGGGTTGCCGCGTCGACCCAGGATCAGGCCGTCGTCTGCCAGCTTGCAGCGGTGGGCGTCCGGAAAGCGTGGCAGGAGCTCCTGAAGCAGCTCGTCGGCCGTGGTCCGCTGGCGATTCGCCCGGATCGTGAGCGGCGGGACGCGGTTGCAAGCGCGCGCCAACGCCGCTGCATCTTCCGATCCGTAGGTTTCGATCCAGCGAGCCGCGAGCCAGCTGGGCAGCGACAACGCGTGGGTAAGGTGTCCGAGCGGATCGCTCTCCAGCGTCGGTAGCGTGATCTGGCGATGTTCGGCCGAGAGCCGGCGCAGCACGGCGTTGACGAGCCCCGTGGCCCGTTCGGCTCCCGCGGCGCGGATGCAGCGCACCGATTCGTCGACGGCGGCCGTGTCGGGCACGCGGTCGGAGAACACGATCTGGTAGGCGCCGAGGCGCAGTGCGTTGGCGACCAGCGGCTCCAGCTTCTCCAAGTCGCGATCGAGTACGTGGGCCAACAGGAAGTCGATCCGCCCGCGCCAGCGGAGGGTTCCGTAGACGAGGTCGGTCGCGAAGGCGCGGTCGAGGGCCGGGAGCGTGCTGCGCCCGAGATGGGCGTGCAGCAGCACGTCGGCATAAGCGCCCGCACGCTGCACCCGCTCGAGCACCCGCAGGGCGAGCAACCGCGTGCGCGTCACTTCGCGGTCCGGGCCGGACCGGGCGCGCTGCGGCCGGCCGCGGTGACGCCGCTGCCGAGGCTTCTCGTCCGTGCTGGGGGACATTGGCAGAGTTTAGCCGTCCCCGAGGCGAACGCCGTCGGGAACGGCGCGTCCACGCAGGAAGGCATCGATCTCCATGGCCTTGCCACCGGCGCGTTGGATCACGTTCGGAACGAGCCAGCCGTCGCCGGTGGCGATGGCAAGAGGCAAACCAGGTTTGTTTCGAACCGTTCCCGGTGCGGCGTCGGCCGGGCCATCCTCGCGGGTGCAAGCCAGGATCCGAAGCGCCTTGCCTTCGAGCTTCGAGAATGCTCCAGGGTTGGGCGCCATGGCGCGAACGCGCCGCACCAGAGCGTCGGCCGGTTCGTTCCAGTCGATGCGGGCATCGTCTCGTTCGAGCTTCGGCGCCTCGGTCACGCCGGAGGGGTCTTGGTCTGTCCAAACGATGTCGATAGCTTCGATCTTTTCGACGGCTTCGGTTACGAGCTCCGCCGTCAGCGCCGCGATGCGCGCGGTCAGCTCTCCGGCGGTTTCGCCGGGTCCGATCGCGAGCCCTCGCTGCAACGCCACGGCACCCGCGTCCATCTCCTTCTCCACCCGCATCACCGAGACGCCTGTGACTTCGTCTCCCGCGAGGATGGCTCGAGCGATGGGTGCGGCACCGCGCCAACGCGGCAGGAGACTCGCGTGTCCGTTGATGCAGTAGCCGAGCCGGGGAAGCTCGCGAATGCGTTTGGGGATGAACTGGCCGAACGCGACCACGACGCCCAGATCGGGTGAGGTGTCGCGCAGGGCCGCTTCGACCGCGGCATCTTCCAGCTGCTCCGGACACAGCAGCGGGATGACTTCGCGCAGCGCCACTTCGGAGACCGGGGAGGGTGACGAGCGACGACCCCGCCCGCGACGGCGATCGGGCTGGCTCACCACGGCGACGACCGGGTGGCGGCTCTGAATCAGTCTTTCCAGTGTCCTTACGGCGAACTCGGGAGTACCGAAGAACGCGATGCGCAGACCGGGCGCCGTCAGGGCTTCACACCAGCGGAGCCGGCTCGGCGTCGAACTCTTCCTGCCGGAGCTGCTTCTTGCGCTTGCGCACGTACATCTCGCGCTTGAGACGGCTGATGTGATCGATGAACAGGATACCGTCCAGGTGATCGATCTCGTGCTGGAAGCAGACGGCCTGCAGGCCATGGGCGTCGATTTCGACTGCTTCGCCCTCGAGGTCCGTCGCTCGCAGCTTCACATGTTCGGCGCGCTCGACGTCGGCCGTGAAATCGGGGACCGATAGACAGCCCTCGGCCCAGGTGATGTTGCCGTCGCGCTCGACGATCTCCGGATTCACCAGGATGAGCGCGCTCTTGTCATTTCCGTCTTCGGTCCACTCGGTGTCGATGACGATCAGCCGGATCAACTCGCCCAGCTGGGGTGCTGCCAGGCCGACGCCGGGCTCGTCATACATCACGTCGCACATGTCTTGGGCGAGTTTGCGAATTCCGTCGGTGATCTCGCCGATGGCCTCGGACATCTGCTTGAGCTGTTTGTCCGGAAACTGGAGGACCTCGCGCAGCGCCATGATGACAATCGGTGGTACCCGAACGGGGCGAAATGGCAAGCCGAAGCGGTCCTTAGAGCATGTTGACGGGTTGGGTGTCGACCACGGCCAGCAGCTCGTCTGGCAAGCGGGCGCCGGCCGCGCGGACCCGGGCGGCGGCAGCGTGGACGGCGGCGACATCGTGCCCCTTGATCAGGAGCTGATAGCGGAAGCGCCCACGCAGCCGAGCCAGTGGCGAAGGCGCCGGTCCCAGCACCTGTACGTTCTCGGCCGGGTCTGCGCTCTTCGCCAGGGCAGTGGCGGCTTCGCGGGTGCGGGCTTCGTTCTCGCCGGACACGAGTACGTGGGCCAGGTGCCCGAAGGGCGGATAGCCCAGCGCGGCACGGTGCTGGAGCTCCCGGGCGTAGAAAGCCTCGTAGTCGTGCCGGAGGACCGGTCGGACCGCGTCGTGGTCCGGGGCGTAGGTCTGGATGATGACGCGGCCCGGGGCCAGATCGTGTCCGGGGCGTCCGGCGCGTCCGGCGACCTGGGTGAGCAGCTGGAAGGTCCGCTCAGCGGCACGAAAATCGGGCAGGTGCAGACCGATGTCGGCCAGCACGACGCCCACCAGGCGAACGCCCGGGAAGTCGTGCCCTTTCGCCACCATCTGGGTGCCAATCACGATGTCGAGCCGGCGCTGGTGCAGGTCGCGCAGGACCTGTTCCGTGAATCCGCGGCGCTGGGCGGTGTCCCGATCGAGCCGCGCCAGCCGTGCGCCGGGGAACCGCGTCCGCACCTCCTCTTCGACGCGCTCGGTACCGAGCCCCAGCAGCGCCGTGTCCGCTGCGCCGCACTTCGAACACTGGTCGGGAGGCGGCACACTGTGGTTGCAGTAGTGACAGAGGAGCTGCTGCTCGGTCGCGTGATAAGTGAGCGCGATATCGCAGTTCGGGCAGTTCTCGGCAAAACCGCACTGGAAGCAGAAGATCTGGGTCGAGAAGCCGCGGCGGTTCAACAGCAGGATCGTCTGGCCGCCGGCGGCCAGGTTCTCGTGCATGGCCCGGGCCAGGGGATCCGAGAGGATGATCTTGCGGCCGCGTCCGACCTTCTCGCGTTCGCGGTTCAGATCGACGATTTTGACGGTGGGCAGAGGCCGGCCACCGATTCTCGAAGGCAGTACCAGCCGTCGGATGGCGCCATGGTCGGCGGCATAGCGGGTTTCGAGCGACGGCGTTGCCGAGCCCAGCAGCAGCGGGCAGCCCGCGCTCTTGGCTCTGCGGGTGGCCAGGTCACGCGCGTGATAGCGGAAGCCCTCCTCGTTCTTGTAGGCGCTGTCGTGCTCCTCGTCGATGATGATCACGCCGAGGTTCTCGAGCGGTGCAAACAGGGCTGAGCGGGCCCCGACAGCGATCGGCGTCGAGCCCGTGTGCAAGCGCTGCCACTGCTCGACCCGCTCGCCCGGGCGCAGCCCGCTGTGGAGCACGGCTATGTCGTCGCCGAAGCGTCCGCGCAGGCGCGCCAGGATCTGGTGGGTGAGCGTGATCTCGGGGACCAGCACCAACGCCTGCCGCCCCTGGCGCAGGGCCTCGCCCACCGACTGCAGGTAGACCTCGGTCTTGCCGCTACCGGTGACCCCGTGGAGCAGGAAGCTGCGTGCCTCCCGGCCGCGGATGGCGTCTAGGATCGGCTTCAGAACGTCGGCCTGGTCCGGCGTGAGTTCGACGGGCGGCTCCTGGTGGAGGGGTTGGCCGAGCACGTCCCGGGGCGCCGGGCGCTGGTCGAGAACCACCAGGCCGCGGTCCCGGAGTGCGCGGAGCAAGGCGGCCACGGTGGGGAAGTCTCCGGTCAGGGCTGTCACCGGTGTCCGACCCGTCTGGCACAGCCTGCGGAACAGGGCAGCCTGTTGACGCGCGTGCTTGAGGGGGCCCGAGAGTGCGGCTTCCACTTCGACATCGGCCGCAATCTCGGCGGTGCGTTCGGTCGCGGGCCGGGCCGAGGGCTGCCATTCGATGTCGACTTCGTCGACCCAGCCGTCCTGGGTCAGGTCGGCCAACAGCGAGGCTGAAAGCCTCGAACGGCGCAGGTCCACAGTGGGGCGGGCACCGCGCCGTAGCTTCTCCAACGCCCGCCTCGCCTCCGATGGCAAAGCGTCGGCCTCCAAGGCGGCGCGTCCGCGGGGGGTGAGGGCCAGGCCGCTTACCGAGCGCGGCGCCGAGCCCGCTGGCAGTGCTGTCGCGAGCGCCAAGCCGATGGGACACAAGGCGTCGCGAGCCGCGTCGGTGAGGATTTCGAGCATGGCCGCGGAGATCACGGGCACTTCGTCGATGACGTCCTCAATGGCACGCAGTTCGCCCTCGAAGCAAGCTCCAGACCCGGTTTCGGCTACCACGCCCGTGAGCTTCCGGTCGCGAAAGCGCACACGAACTCGCATTCCGGGTCGAATAGGGGTGGCGATCGTCGCTGGAACCGCGTAATCGAAGAGATCGTCGGCGGGAACGGGAAGCGCCACGCGGACGACTTCTCCGGTGGACGCTGCAAAGAGGGGCTGGGTCATGGCGGTGCTGGCAGTGTACGGCAGGCGGAAGGGTGGGGCGGGGTGAACCCGGCCAGAGCTGCTCGAGTGCCGCGCATCGAAGTCCGTCGGGGCCGACGGGGACGTGAACTCCGCATCGATGGGACCCTCGCGTCCTACTACGAGCCCGGTGTCTCGATCACGGGTTCGGTCTGGGACGCTTTGGGAGCCCCGTTGCTGCTCCTACCCCGACCCCGGCGACGGCGTGTGTTGATTCTCGGCCTGGGGGGTGGCAGCGTCGCCCGCGTGGTTCGCGCCCTGGCGCCGCGCGCCAAGATCGTTGGCGTGGAGAAGGATCGGCGCGTGCTGCGCGCCGCTCGTGCCCATCTGGATCTCGATTTTCTGGGAATCGAAGTGATCGAGGCTGCCGCCGAGGACTTCCTCAGCCGCAGCCGACGCAGCTTTGATCTCATCATCGAGGACGTCTTCGTGGGCCAGGGCCGCAATGTCCACAAGCCGGACTGGCTCCCGAGCCCCGGCGTCGGGCGCGCCGTGCGTCGCCTGAACCGGGGAGGGCTGTTCGTCTCGAATACGATCGACGAGTCGGCCGAGGTCGCCCGCGAGTTGGCCCGCCACTTTCCGTCAATCGTGCGGATCGTGGTCGAGGACTACGACAACCGGATCCTGGTGGGTGGACCCCGCCCGCTTTCCGCCCCGGCTCTGCGTGCCGCGGTCGCCTCGGAACGAATCCTCGCAGCCACCCTGCCGCTGATGAACTTCAGGACGCTCAAGGGAACTTCGTCCTAGCCGGGCGCTCAGCATCAGGCAGCCAGGAAGTCCAGCACGGCCTTGTTGAAGGCCCGCGCCGACTCCGCCATCACCAGGTGGCCGCCGTATTGGAGCGAGACGAGATGGGCGTTGGGGATCTCGTCGGCCAGGAAGCGGTGCAGCTTCGGCGGCGTGAGGCCGTCATTGCGACCGTGGAGGATCAGCGTCGGGTGCGGGATCTGCCGCAGGCGGTCGGCGGTGTCGTGGCGACGGACGGCGTCGCATTGGCGGACGAACAGGTCGGGCGTGAAGGGCGCGCCCCCCTTCGAGAAGAATGCGACCATGGCATCGATCAGGTCGTGCTGCTCGAGGGTCTCGTCCTGGAGCGTCCAGATCAGGCGCTCCCGGACCAGCATCTCGGCGGGCGGTTCGAGGCGCGCGAGGTCGCACCACTGTTGGAGCAGCAGGTCGCGCTTGGCATCGATCCGGGCGAAGGTGCCCGACAGGATCATCCGGTTGACCCGCTCCGGGTGGCGCAGGGCCAACTCCTGACAGGCCATGCCGCCCATGAAGATGCCGAGCACGTTCGCCTGCTCGATCTCCAGGGCGTCGAGCAGTCCCACGATGTCGTCCGCGAGGTCCGCCGTCGTGAAGGCGCCGCCCGGATCCTCGCTTTCGCCCACACCGCGGTGGTCGAAGATCACAGTCCGGTGGACGGCTGAAAAATCCGGAACCTGCAGTGGCAGCCAGCCCCGACAGGAGCCGCCCATTCCCATGACGAGCAGCAGGGGCGTTCCCGAGGACTCGCCGTGCGTCTCGGAATAGATCTTCCGACCCCGAACCGTGACCAATGTCATGGCCCGATTCTACTGCTTGAATTCTGGAATGGGGAAGTGGGTGGCGTGGCCACCGGCAGTTCGCCGCTTCGGCGAACTGCAAGGTTAGCCCGAAGGGCTAACCACTCATCTGCTTCAGGTCGTGAAGAATGCCACGGGCCACCGCCTTCAGCGTCTCGAAGACACCCAGGCCGGTGGTGGCAGAGGCCTCGAATTCGGATAGACCGCCCGGGTTGAGCAGCTTGCGCATCTCGTCCAGCGCCGCGGCGTTGGGAAGGTCTCGCTTGTTGTACTGGATGACGCAGGAGACCTTCTCGATGTCATAGCCCTGCTCGGCCAGGTTCACGCGCAGGTTGTCGAGGCTCTCGATGTTCGCCTCCATGCGCTCGACCTGGCTGTCGGCCACGAACACCACACCGTCCACACCTTTCAGGATCAGCTTCCGGCTGGCATCGTAGAAGACCTGACCGGGGACCGTGTAGAGGTGGAAACGGGTCTTGAAGCCGCGGATCTGGCCGAGTGCGAGCGGCAGAAAGTCGAAGAAGAGGGTTCGTTCGGTCTCCGTTGCCAGGGAGATCATCTTTCCCTTCAGCTCCGGATTGGTCTTGCTGTAGATGTGTTGCAGGTTCGTCGTCTTTCCGCACAGGCCGGGGCCGTAGTAGACGATCTTGCAGTTGATCTCGCGTGACGAGTAATTGATGAAGGACATATCCGCTCGCTACACCGAGAACAGGTTGTCGATGTCTTCGTCCGTGATCTCCGCGAACGGAGTTCCTGCGCTGCCCTGAGCCTGGCTCTGCTCTGCCTTCTTCTGGATCTCCTCGAAGATCTTGGCGAGCTGAGCCCCGGCCTTCTTCACGCGCAGTCGAACGAGTCCCAGGGAGCTGCGGTCGTCGAAGATCACCACGAGGATGATCCGTCCCGCAATCAATGTGATGTGGAGGTTGTCCCGTTGGCCCTGATGGAAGTGGACCGGGAACTCCTCTTCACCGACGATCTTTGCCAGCCCGCCCGTGGCCGCCACCGAGCCTGCAGTCAGCGACGCCAGGCTCGTCGTGTCGATGCCGCGCATCTCGCCGGCCTCGGAGATCATCTGGCCGTTGCGGTCGACGACGAAGATGCCCTTGGCGTTTGCGTCCTTCACGAGCCGCTGGGTCACCGCAAGGACCTTGCGGAAATCCTCTTCGTACATCACGAGCTGGGTATCGTGCATCGGCATTCGCCTCGATAAACGCTCGGGGGTAAAGGGGTTTCGACCCGCACTCTACCCCGCAGACAACGCCCGCGCCAAGCCGCGGTATCGCTGACGGATCGGCCTGATTGGCTTGCAGCTTTAGGGATCCCGGGGGGTTGGCACCAACCCTGCGGGTGATTCGCAGATCGGGACTATTCCATCTTCCTGCGGTGATCCATGGAAATGCCGATGGTGACGGGGTCTGCGTACTCGAGATCACCACCGAGGGGCATGCCATAGGCGATCCGCGTGAGCTTGATGCCTGTGGATTGCAGCCGGTCGCTCACGTAATGGGCGGTGGCATCGCCCTCGGCGTTGGGATTGGTCGCCATGATGACCTCCTCGATGCCGCCTTCTCCCACCCGCTTTTCGAGCTCGGCGATCCGCAGCTCGCTGGGCCCGACTCCATCGATGGGCGAGAGGGTCCCACCCAGAACGTGATAGCGGCCCCGATAGCGGCCGCTCTTCTCGATGGCGGCCAGGTCGGCCGGCTCCTCGACCACGCAGAGGGTCGAAGTGTCGCGCTTCGGGTCCCGACAGATCTTGCATGGCGACTGGTCGGTCAGGTCGAAGCAGAACTCGCACAGCACGATCTCCTGCTTCAGGCGATCGATGGCCTGAGCCAGCTCGTGGACCTGGGCCTCCTGGGCACCGAGCAGGTAGAAGGCCAGGCGTGTCGCCGATTTTTCTCCGATCCCGGGCAGGCGTTTGAGCGCCGCCACCAGTCTCTCGATGGGGGGTGAGCTGAGCACGGCGGATCAGCCCGTCTCGCCTTCGAACAGATTCGGAAGCGCCATCCCCGCCGAGGCGCGCTGCAACTCCTGCTGGACCATGCTCTGGGCGTGGTGCAGGGCGGCGTTGACGGCGGCTGCCGTGAGGTCCTGGATCATGTCCCGGTCGCCGCTTTCCAGCAGCGACGGTTCCATGCGGATCTCGAGCACGCGCAGGGCCCCGGTCACGACCGCCGTCACCATGCCGCCCCCGGCTGCGCCTTCGAAGCGCCTCGTGGCCAGCTCCTGCTGCAGCTCGCCCAGCCGTGACTGCATCTCGCGGGCCTTCTCCATCAGCTGGCCGAGATCTTCGGGCTTCACGGCTGGGTGCCCCCGCCGCCGAGGGCGCGGATCTCGGTGATCTCGCCTTCGAGGGTTTCGACGGCGGCGCCGATCGCCGGGTGGTTGAGGGCCTTCTGGCGCAGCCGACGCGCCACCTCGGGATCGTTTCGGGGCCCGCCACCCGGCGAGCCTGCATTCTGCATCTCGACCTCGACCCGTGTGGGTTCGCCGAAGAAGCGGCTGCAGAGATCTTCCACGATGTCGCGCCG
>SMWR01000138.1 GCA_004356735.1 Deltaproteobacteria bacterium | reverse complement strand
GATTGCATCTCGTTGATCGAGAAACCGAGGAGTGCGCTGCATGGAAGGGAATGGATCCAGCCAGGTTCGAAGGAACAGGGTTCGCGAGCTGCGTGAAAATCGCCTCATGACTCAGGCGCAGCTCGCCCGCAAGGCAAAGGTCGCTCTTCGGACGATCCACAGTGTCGAGAAGGGCATGAACTGCCGCATGGATACGAAGCGAAAGATCCTGCTGGCTCTCGGGCTCCGGTTCGAGGACAAGGATCACGTATTCCCGCCCAAGACGCCGCTCCATTCGATCGACTTTCCCGGGCGTCTGTCGTAACGAGCCACCGGGTCACGCCAGCAAAGAGCTGGCCTGACCGCCTCCCCGTTTCCGTTACCATACGCAGACCCCGTACGGCTCCGGTGTGCCCCGCGGCCACTGGTGGGCTCAGTCCACCGATCCGCACTGATTTTCCGGACCTGCGGGTCCGACGGGAGGCCCCCTCATTCCCGACCGTGTCACACTGCTGGCGGACGTCGCCGAGATCGTCTCGCGCTCCCACGACCTGGACGAGACGCTGAACAACGTCGTCGACCTGGTGGCCAAGCGGCTAGACGCCGACGTCTGCTCCCTGTACACCTGCGGGTCCGATCTGAACCGGCTGCGGCTCTCCGCGACAGTGGGCCTCAACAAGGACGCCGTGGGCCGCGTCATATTGCGTAAGGACGAGGGGCTCATCGGTCTCGCGGCAGAGGGCAAGGCGCCCGTGGTCCTCGATCATGCTCAGCAGCACCCGCGCTACAAGTACTTTCCTGAGACTGGCGAAGAGCGCTTCGAGTCCCTGATGGCGGTCCCATTGATGTTCCGCGGCATGGCTACGGGCGTGCTGGCGGTGCAGACCGTGGTCGCCCGTCACTTCGATCAGGGTGACGTCGACACACTCCTGACCTGTGCCCAGCTGATCGCGCCCGTGGTGGTCAATGCGCAACTGCTGTCCGCGGCCGGACAGACCGACGAAGAGCGCGCCCGCGATGATGCCAGTCTGGCCAGGTCCGGGGTTCCGATTGCGAGCGTGCCCACCGATTCCGAGACGCGCAAGCTTCGGTGCAAGGGGATTGCGACTGCCCGCGGCGTCGCCATCGGGCCGATCCATCTGCTGTCTGGCCCCGTCGATCTCGATAAGCTCAGCTACACACCGAACGCCGACGCCGAGCAGGAAGAAGCCGACCTCTTCAAGGCACTACACGACGCCCGCCGCGAGCTCGATGACACCCGTGGCGACATGGAGGAGCAGTTCGGTCCGGATTTCGCGTCCGTCTACCAAACGCATGTCCAGATTCTCGAGGACAAGGGTTTCGTCTCGAAGCTCCAGACGACGGTTCGGGAGACGGGCAATGCCCTCGAGGCGCTCCGCAGCGTGCTCGCGGTCTATCGCGCGACCTTCGAGCGCATCTCGGATCCGTACTTTCGCGAGCGCGTGTGGGACATCGAGGACGTCGGCCGTCGGGTGGTGGAAAAGCTGCTGGGCATTCGCCACGAGACCGCCCAGGTGGCTCCTGGTTCGATCGTCGTGGTGGACACCATCCTGCCCGGCTACTTCGCCCGGCTCGAGCTGGACAAGGTGGGAGCCATCGTTTCGGAACATGGCGGCGCCACGTCCCACGGTGCGATCTTTGCCCGCGCGCTGGAGATTCCAGCCGTCACTGGCGTCGTTGGCATACGGGAAGCAGCTCGTCAGGGCGAGATGGCCATCGTCGACGGTAGCGAGGGCAGTGTCTTCCTCTCGCCGGACGAGCACTTGGTTGCCGAGTACGAGCGGGCCCAGATGCGCTACGCAGTGGCGATCCAGCATCTGGACGCCATGCGCGATCGGCCGGCCGAGACCCGGGACGGGCGCCGCATTCGGCTCACCGCCAACGTCGGACTCCCCAGCGAGCTTCGGCTGGTGGAGCAGCACGGCGCGGAGGGCATCGGGCTCTTCCGGACCGAGTTGTTGGCCTTCGCGCACCGCGGCTTTCCGGAGGAGAACGAGCAGGAGCAGCTCTACGAGCGTGTGGTCCGGTCCATGGCGCCGAGAACGGTCACGATCCGGACCCTCGACATCGGTGGCGACAAGGATGTGGCGGACATGGGGGTGGGACACGAGGAGAACCCCCAGCTCGGTTGTCGCTCGATTCGACTGTCGCTCGAGCGCGAAGGCAGCTTCCGGGCGCAGCTCCGAGCCATCCTGCGCGCCAGCGTACATGGGTCGGTGCGGATTCTGCTCCCGATGGTGTCTTGCCTGGACGAGTTGCGCCGCGCCCGGGAGCTGGTGGAAGACGCCAAACGCGAGATCCGGGCGACGGGCGGTAGCTTCGATCCTGACGTTCCCGTGGGATTGATGATCGAAGTGCCTTCGGCCGCCCTGATCGCCGACGTCCTTGCCCGGGAGTGCGACTTCTTCAGCATCGGGACGAACGACCTCACGCAGTACACGCTGGCCGTCGACCGCACCAATGAGCACGTCGCCCATTTGTACGAGCCGCTCCACCCGGCGGTACTGGCATTGATCGATCGCAGCGTCCGTGCCGGGCTTCGGGCGCAGATTCCCGTTTCCCTGTGTGGCGAGATGGCGAGCAACCCGTTGGCCGTCCCGATTCTCGTGGGTCTCGGCATCGAGGAGCTATCGGCCACACCCAGCGCCGTGCCTGTCATCAAGGAGATCATCCATGGGCTCTACGCGAGCGATGCCGCCGCCGACGCTCGGGAGGTCCGTACGGCCGGTACCGCTCGGGAAGTGCAGCGCATCGGCGCCCGGCGGCTACGCAAGGCGGGTCTCCTTGAGCACGTCGACCTCGGCGCCTGGCTTACCCCGATCGTAGAAGAAGCCGAAAAGGGCTGATCGGTGCCAGCCTCGTGGGTTGCCGGAGTCAGGTCGGATTGCCATAGAGCGCGATCAGGACCACACCGGCGACCGTCGACGCACCGCCGAGGACGCGCACAGGGCCGGGCCGTTCGCGAAGCGTGACGGCACCCAACAGCATGACGAAGAGCACGCTGATCTGGCGCACCGCCACGACATAGCTCGCCGGGGCCGTCTCCATCGCCTTCAGGATCAATCCGTATCCGATCAAGCTATTGATCGACGCAGCAGTTGCGGGACCGAGCTGGGTGCGCGTTGCTGCGACGACGCGGGCTACGCCGACGCGGCGCAAGGCCAGGATCGAGAAGAGAACCGAGCTCGCGAGTGAGAGCAAGATGCAATACGCCAGGGCTCGTGGAATCGGACTGCTCCACGGCGCCTGGGCGAGCTCGGCCATGGCGCCCTTGTCCGCCAGGGAATAGACGATGGTCGAGAGCAGGGTCAGGTAAGCGAAGCGCGCGGCTGGCCCGGTAAGAGCGCTCGATCGTAGACCTCTGCTCGCATGGACCAGCCATAATCCGGCGACGACGATGACGATCCCGGCGGCGCCGCCCGTTGAAATCGATTCACCGAACAAGGGAATTGCGATCAGTGGCAGAAAGGCCGGCGCCGACCGCGCGATCGGGTAGACGAGGGTGATGTCTCCATACTCGAAGGCGCGACTCATCCAGTAGAAGTAGAGCGAGTGGGTCACGCCCGTGAGTGCGAGCCAACGCCAGACTTCAGTGGGAATTTCACTCAGGTTGATGAAGGGCAACGCGAGGGCGGCCACCCCCACGATCGAAACCTGCTGCAGCAGGTTGAACACCAAGGGGTCCCGGCTCCCCTTGATCGAGACACTCCAAAGGGCGTGGAGCAGGGCCGAAGCCAGAACCAGGACGAAGACAATCGGGGTCAAGGGGCTCTCACGGTACAGCGCGCCCCCGCAGCATAGGCGTTCGCGTGGGCGCCTCGCGCGTTAGCTGGCCTTCTTGTTGGCCGCCCGTTGGTGCTTTCGTGCCTTTTGCTCGTCCAGCCGGAAGGGTGGATAGACCGGGACGCGGACCTTCACCTGGGTGCCATCGGGCCGAGTCAGCTCACGCTCGACGGTCCGGATCGGCTCGAGCTTGGCCCCCTGGATCCCGCTGAGGGCCGGAGTTTGATCGGCAGTCTTCTTCTTGAGAGTCGTGGTGCGTCGGGGCGCCACGTGACCTCCTGTCGCAAGCCCAGTCCTTCCTTAGAGGAGTTGGACGTTCCCTTGAATCGGTGTGTTCAGGGATTCTTCGGAGGAAAAAAGACCCAAGAAGAGAAGAAAAGACGAAAGTCATACCAAAAAAGAAGCCCGCCAGAAGCGGGCCGTTTCACGATTACAATAGAAAGATAATAGCGCTTGACCAGGATTCCGCAAGGCCTCGCGCGAAGATTCCCAAAACCGGGCCAGAAGCAGCCGGAAACCGGAGTCGGGGACATGAAAGCGCGCGTAAAGTGATCAGAACACCGGCTGAAACATCGTTTCGAAACGCTCTTATCCGACGATGTTCACCAAGCGACCTGGAACGATGATGATCTTGCGCGGCTCGCGTCCCGCCAGGTGCTTTTGGACCTTCTCGGAGGCGAGGGCGGTTGCCCGGATGGTGGCGTCGTCGGCGTTGGCAGCGACCTCGATCTCGTCGCGCCGCTTGCCGTTGACCTGGGCCACCAGCGTGATCGTTTCGCGGACCAGCAGGGCCGGATCGGCCTCGGGCCAAGGCCCGTGGGCCAGGTCGGCGTCGTGGCCCAGCCGGGACCACAACTCTTCGGCCAAATGGGGGGCAAAGGGCGCAAGCAGCAGCGCGAATGCCTCGGCGCCCGCACGCGGAATGGCTGCGTCGCGCGCGATTTCCCGCGAGAAAACCATCAGCTTCGAAATCGCCGTGTTGAAGCGCATGCCCTCGAGGTCGTGGGTGACGCCCGTGATCGCAGTGGCTGTCAGCCGCGCCTGTTCCTCGGTCCCGTCTCCGTCCACGAGGGTCACCGGCTCGTCCGGCTCGCCGATGAAAACCCGGTGAACCCGCTCGAGGAAGCGGTACAGACCCGGAATCGATGCATCGGACCAGGGTGCGCTCTTTTCGATCGGCCCCATGAACATTTCGTAGAGCCGCATGGTGTCCGTTCCCCAACGCTCGATCACAGCGTCGGGGCTCACGACGTTGCCCCGGCTCTTCGACATCTTCTCGGTCACCTCCTCGAGCCGGAGGCCATCGATCGTTGGGTGCCACGGTTCGTCGTCGATCCAGCGAACGTCCTCGGCCTGGACCCAGCGCACCCTGAGCTCGTCCCCCGTCTCGCGGTGGAGCGTGGTTTCTTCGTTGATGCGGACTTCGGACGATGGATAGGCCCGCACCGTCGAGTCCGAATCGTCCGTCAGATTGTCGTCGTAGTACCGATAGCTGTACCCGAGGACCATTCCCGGGTTGAGCAGCTTCTGGAACGGCTCCTTGGTGTGCACGAGTCCCAGGTCGTAGAGGACCTTGTGCCAGAATCGGGCGTAGAGCAGGTGGAGCACGGCGTGCTCGGCACCGCCGACGTAGAGGTCGACGGGCATCCAGTAGCGCTCGGCCTCCTCGGACCACGCCGCCCGGTCGTTTCGCGGATCGCAGAAGCGTAGGTAGTACCAACAGCTTCCCGCCCACTGGGGCATCGTGTTGGCGTCGCGCAACGCCGGGGCGCCGGTTTCGGGGTCTGTCGTCTGCATCCATGCGCTCGAACGCGCCAGCGGTGGTTCGAACTCCCCCGAAGGCTTGAAGTCGTCGAGCTCCGGAAGCAGCAG
>SMWR01000137.1 GCA_004356735.1 Deltaproteobacteria bacterium | reverse complement strand
TCTCGATCAAGCCGGCCATCAGGTTGAGCCACTCGGGATTCGGGAGCCCCGGAGGAATGATCACCAGGTAGAAGTCGGGGTTCAGCAGGTGCCCGACGCCCGCGAACACCATGACGAAGGAGAGCAGGTAGAGGAGATATTGTTTGCGGCGGCTCATGGGGACCATGCTACTCCGGCTGGCGGCTCGACAAGTCGACGAGGCGAACGGGGACGTTGTTGAATATTCAACTCCGTCCTGTTCATCATCATTCCCTGGCATCGAGGAGTTGAATATTCAACAACGTCCCCGTCCGTTACCGTCCGCGCGGACTTTCGAAGCCCTGCTACAGCCCCTCGTAGACGGCGTCGACCAGGGCGCGTGCGCGCGGGTCGATCAACCAGGCTCCCATGTGCATGTTGTTCATGGTGTAACCGAGTCCCATGCGGGCCTCGGGATCGCAATAGCCGAGCGAGCCGCCCGCTCCGGCATGGTTGAATGCCTTGGGGTTGCGTCCGCAGGGTTCCTGGTCCGGGGTCAGCATGAAACCGTTGGCGATCTTGGTGACGAGCGGAATGACGAGGTCTGGTCCACAGACCTGCTCTTGGCGTGCACACTCGATGGCATCGGGCCCCAGCAATTCGCCGGCGGCCAGTGCGCCGTAGAGGGTTGCGATGCCGGCGGCCGAGGCGTGCCCGTTCGCGGCCGGAATCTCGGCAGCGCGCCATTCCCGGGACATGGGGACGTCGCCGAAGACGTTCGGATTCGCAAAGGCCTTGGCCGTCATGCCCTGCGGATCGTTGAGAATCGCCTCGATGAAGCTCGGCTCATCGGGATTGAAGTGCATGGGTCCCTGGATCAGATCCGCCACACGATCGTCGAGTTCTTCGCCGAAGCCGATGTAGAAGTCCGCCGCGAGCGGCTCGGCGAAGGTCTCGCGGAAATAGGTTCCCAGGCTCTTGCCCGTGATGCGACGCACGACCTCACCGACCAGCCATCCGAACGTGAGCGCGTGGTAGCCGTGGCCCGAGCCGGGTTCCCACCAGGGCTCCAGTTCGGCCAGGGCCTCGACCATCGTGTCCCAGTCGTAGATGTCAGCAGGCGCCAGCGTCTTTCGGATGGCCGGAAGCCCGGCCTGGTGGCTGATGAGCTGCCGGACCGTGATCGATTCCTTGCCTGCCGCCGCGAACTCGGGCCAGTACTTCGCGACCGGAGCTTCGAGGTCGAGGCGGCCCTCTTCCACCAGGCGATGGGCGCAGAGTGCCGTCATGCCCTTGGTCGTCGAGAAGACATTGACGATGGTGTCGCGCTGCCAGGGCCGAGTCCGGCCGGCGTCCATCCAACCCGACCAGAGATCGACGACGCGTTCGCCGTCGACGACGATCGAGACGGCGGCACCGACTTCCAGGCCTTCCTTGAAGGCGTTGGTGAAGACCCCGCGCACGCGCTCGAAGCGTTCGTTACAGGTTCCCTGGATCTTGGTCGGTTCTCCCATCTACGGCTCCTCAGGCTGCGGGTCTCCCGGTCGATCGAGCATACCAAGGTCGTAGCCGGGATTCCGAGACGAGCATGACCCGGGTCGCTAGAGCCCGGGCTCCAGGCGTCGGGCCAGCGTCCGTCCGTACAGCTGGTTCCCATAGACGTTCAGATGCGCGTCGTGGAAGAAATAGAGGTCGGCGTGCTCTCGCCCGTCGCGCTTGCGCTCGAGCTCCATGTCGGGCAGCAGGTCGAGGATTTCGAGCGAGCGCTTGCCGATGATCTTTCTGGCGAGTCGCGCACTTCCTTCGGCATTGCTGCGGGGGGGCACCGGAGCGATGACGAGACGGCAGTTACAGCTTCTGGCGATCTCTTCGAGGCCGTCGAACGCAGCGATCACCCGGGAGCTTCGGGAATTGCGAACGGCGTCGTTGAGGCCCATCTCTTTGGCCGAGGGCTGAAGGAACTCGATGAGAAGGGGGTCGAGCGGGTCGAGGGCGAGCTGTAGCAGCCGTGCGATGTAGGAGTGGTCGAAGAACCAGCGTCGCAGCCGGCGTTCGTGATGCGCATCGACCCGATCTCGCAAGTCGCCTCGTTGATCGTCGGTCTGGTACGAGAGAACGATGCTCCGATGACATTCGCGCTGGAAGCGGCCGTTGAGGATGTCCAGTATGTCGTTTCCGAAGAAGGCGAGAACGATCACGTCGGGACGAAAGAGCGGAACGTACTGACGCAACAGGTCCAGGTGGACGTCGGTTCCGGTTCCGTCGAGGCCGAGGTTCACGACATCGGCCTTGGGGTGTCCCTGGGCTCGAAGCTCGCGCTCGAGCACGGCGGTCCAGACGGCGTCCCGGGGAACGTTCATGGCGGCGGTGAAGGAGTCGCCCAGCGCCAGGATACGAGGAGAAGCCTCGCCGAGCGGAAGGGGTTCGTCGTCGTAGAAGCCCAGCGAGTTCAGGGTGATGGGGTTGTGGATCTCGAAGTGGCCGGCCACCAGTCCCTGCGCACCCGGTGTGTAGCGGAATCCGAGGATCGGGTCGGGCTGATAGACGCACGGATAGCGGATGACGTCGAGGCGAGCCGGGCGGACTGCGCGAAGCATGGCCTCGGCCAGGAACAACGCGAGCACGGAGCCGAGGACGACGAGTTCGGTCAAGCGGGAGCGGTGCATCATCCTTTCCGGGAGCGGATCATTCGAGATCGCCCAGCGTCCGGAAACGACGCCGCACGGGCCGGGCGTCGTGACCGGGCGGGGCAGCGCACGAGAGGAGGCCGGCAGCGACGAGCGGGGCCCCGGCCAGGCGCAGCATCGCCGCAGGTTAGCACGGGGTCCCACCTGCCGGAGCGGCGCTTGTGTCGGCAAGGCCCGCTCGGTTACCCTGAGCGATCCTCACCCGTCGGAAGAATTCCGGCGCCGCCTTGCAGGGAGTCTTCATGAAAGCCGCAATTCTCACGGAACTCAACAAGGACCTCGAAATCCGCGACGATGTCGAACTGACCGAGGTCGGGCCCGAACAGGTCCGCATCAAGCTGGTTTCCAGCGGAGTCTGCCACTCCGATCTCTCGGCCCAGAACGGGACGATTCCCTCTGGGACTCCCTGCGTGCTCGGACACGAAGGCGCCGGCACCATCCAGGAAGTCGGTGAGGTTGTCACCGACGTCGTCGAAGGTGACCATGTGATCCTTTCCTTCACGCCGGCCTGCCGGAAGTGCAAGGCCTGCCTGCGCGGCCAGGCCGCGCTCTGCGAAACGATGATCTCAATGGCGACTACGCCTCACTTCATCGTGGACGGCAATCTCATCGGTGGCTTTACCGGCTGCGGCACCTTTGCAGAAGAGATGATCGTTCCCGAGAACGCGGTGGTGAAGGTGGATAAGGACATTCCCCTCAACGTCGTCTCCCTGATCGGCTGTGGTGTGACTACGGGCGTGGGTGCGGCGATCAACACCGCCGCCGTCAAGCCCGGTTCCTCGGTGGCCGTGATCGGCTGTGGAGGCGTCGGCATCTCCGCCATCCAGGGCGCCCGGATTGCGGGCGCCGCCGAGATCGTTGCCATCGACCCGGTGCGGTCGAAGCACGACCTGGCCAAGCAGTTCGGCGCGACCCATGCGGTGGTGCCGGAAGACATCGAAGCTGTCAAGAACGAGGTCACGGCCGGTGAGGGCTTTGACTACACCATCGAGTGTGTTGGCAGCCCGGTCACGATCCGACAGTGCTACGACCTGACGCGCCGCGGCGGAACCGCAGTGGTGGTCGGTGTGGGCCGGATCGAGGAGAAGGTGGAGTTCAGCGCCTTCGAGCTCTTCTACGGCGACAAGACGCTCAAGGGATCGATGTACGGTGGCGCCAACGTGCGCGTCGACTTCCCGAAGCTGCTGCGCCTCTGGAAGGCTGGCAAGCTGGATCTCGAGGGCATGATCTCGCGGCGCATCGACCTCGACGAGATCAACGACGCGTTCCGCGCCATGAAGTCGGGCGAGGTGATCCGCTCGGTCATCGACTACAACTAGTCCGGTCGACCGACCCAGATCTTTCGACCGACGCTCGGGCCCGCGCCCGCGCCCGGGCGGCGGCTGGGTTCAAGCGCCGAAGTCCGCCAGCTTCTCGCCGGGCATCGGCAGACCCATGATCTTGGCCAGCAGCCGAGTGACGGTGTTGTTGGTCTCGAACCCGAGGGCTGCCTCGGCCGGCATCACGCCGTACTCGCCCATCTGCTGGGCCAGCCGGATCATGATGACGCCGAAGCGGAAGCCGGCAAAGACCTGGTAGAAGTGCAGGTGGTCCACGTCGAAACCCGAGAGCCTGGAGTAGTGGGCCGTCGATTCGTCGTAGTCGGCCATTCCCTCCAGGCGCGGTGTCTCGATCCCCTCGCTGTGGTGGCGGTCGAGGAAGATCTGCCAGGCGACATCCTGCTCGGGGCTGCCGAGGGTCACCATCTCCCAGTCGATGACGGCAGCTGGCGTGGTGCCGTCGAAGATGATGTTGCCGATGCGGGCATCGCCCCAGCAAAGGCACCTGCGGGAGTCGTCGGGCTTGTTCTTCTCGATCCACTCGAGGGCGGCCTCGGCGGTGGGTTGCTCGCGGCCCCGGGCCGCCCACTCGAGGTAGTTCTTGTAGTAGGCGATCTGCTGGTCGAGGGCCGTGTCTCCGAGTTCGGGTTTGTCGAGAAAGCCGAAGCCCAGGGCCTCCCAGTCGAGGCGGTGGATCTTCGCCATGCACTCGAAGCCGGCCAGCCAGACCTGGTTGCGCTCTTCCGGCGTGGCCTCCGTCAGCCAGCCGTCCTTGTGATAGGGCGGATTGTCCGGCGGCACGCGACCCTGCACCTGACCCATGACATAGAAAGCGGCGCCTAGCAGATCCGTGTCGTCCTCCTCGAGCCAGTACATGCGGGGCACGGGGACGTCGGTCTTCGCGAGCTTCTGCATGGTCCGGAACTGGAGGCCCATGTCGTATTCCGGGAAGACCTGGTAGCCGGTGGGCTGGATCCGGACGACCAACGGCTCGCGGACGACGGCGCCGTCCTGGTCGTATTCGAGGTCGAAGAGAAGTGTGTCGTTCGAGAAGCCCGAGGACTGGGGCGTCGTGAGTTCGGAAATGCGCAGCTTTCGGGCGTCCGGGAGCCGGCTCGCCAGCCACTCGGTGAGGTTCTTGCGATCGCGATCCAGGTCGCGCTGCCAGGGGGTGGGCACTTGGGATCTCCAGCCGTGAAGGGACCCCAGGTCTAGCACGGAGAACTGCCCGACGGCAGCACGATCCGTCCCATTGAACGAGATCGGCGTGCTCCGCACCACGGGCCTCCCGACCGAGCGCTCCCGCACGACGGATTCGATTCGCGCGGCGCCGCCCCTGCATGGCGAGCACACGGACGGGGTGCTGCGAGATGCCGGGCGCGCGCCCGAAGAGATCGCATTGCTTCACGAGCGAGCGATCGTCGCCGGATTCAATCGGCGATGCGCAGGGGCAGGCGTCGGCCGTAGGTGGCCGAGCGCCAGAACCACTCGACCGGTCCGAAGCGATGGCGCCGCAGCCACCAGACGCTGAGCGCGATCTGCCCGGCCAGGATTACAACCGACAGCACGACGCCCATGGGGGGCGTGATGGGACCGGGCAGGTGATTGGCGAGCGTATGGATCACGCCCATGCCGATGATCGATTGCAGCAGGTAGTGGGAGAGGGTCATTCGACCGAGGTCGCCCAGCGACCGCAGGCAGCGTCGCCCGGCTGGTCGCTCGAGGACCCACAGCGTTCCCAACACGTAGAGAGCGGCCAAGCTGGGGGTGCCCAGGGCGGCGCAGACCTCGGTCGCCAAGGAGACCCATGACGCAGGATCCGTGTTCTGGCGATCGAAGTAGATCGCAAAGACGATGTTGGCCGCGAGGGCCAGCAGCAGCAGTGCCGGCAGCCAGGGGCGGGTGCGTCGCAGCAGGGCGGGGGCGTCGGCGAACCAGTTCGCGCGACCGCCCACCAGTCCGAGCGCGAACATGGCGAAGGCGAAGGCCGTCTGGCGAATCGGATAGATGAATTCCGAGATCATCTCCGGGTCGGCGCCCGAAGTGTTCATCCAGATCGAGGGGATCGCCATCGAAATTGCAACGATTCCCAACAGGCTCTTCCTCGACAGATGGCGGAGCAGCAGCAGCGTGAAGCCGAGCAACGCATAGGTCAACAGGATGTCGCCTCTCCAGATGGCCGTGTTCACGATGCCGATCAGGAAGAGTGTGAGCATCCGCCAGGCGTAAAGTCGGGTGAAGCTGGCTTCGGTTGCCTCCGCCTTCAGCATCTGGAGGGCTCCGCTGTAGCCGAAAAAGAAGGCGAACAGCAAGTACACCTTGTTCTCGCAGGCGAAGCGGATGCACCAGACGACGATCTGGTCGAGTTCGCCCGCGGCCGGCCAGGTCAGATAGGCGGCGTAGGTCGGGGAGACGAAGTGCTGCATGTTCTCGATCAGCACGCCGATCAGAGCCAGGCCGCGCAGGATATCGAGGCTCTGCAGGCGCTGGCTGGCGGCAGCGGGAGCAAGCAGCACGGCTCGAACGTAGCGGGGGGGCCGGGCTTCAGCGAACCCCCGGCCCGGCCGATGGACCGGGCATGGCCGCCCGAATCCTGCTGATCTGCGGACTGCTCCTCACCCTGGGATGCATCCAGATGCCGAACCGCGGCACGCGGGCCTTTATCGACATGCGGGCGGGTGACTTCTGGACAGGTGATGGACTGCTGCTGGAAGTCAGCCAGGATCAGCAGCGTTGCTTCGTCGCGGTTCGTGACCGGACCTGGTTGGTGCAAAAGCGCTGGGTCGACTGTGCCCACGTTCACGCGACGTCGATCGACCGCGACGCGAGTCGCCGCCCGATCGAGACGTTCTGAGGGCAACGCCGCTCGCAGCTAAAGATGCAGCGCCGCATCCCGCGCGAGGCCCTGCGCCGGCTAGCTTGGTCGTGCCCGATGGACCTTCCGGCCCGATGATCCTGCTATTGGCGTGCCGCGCTGTCCGGCAGACCCACCTGAACCAATAGGGTGGACAGCTGTTGTCGATGACGCGGGTCGTCGGGATTTCGGATCATCTGCGCGTGGGTCGCAGCCAGCGTGTCGTACCACAACCCCTCCGTGCCGTAGACGGAGGCGGCACCGGACGGCCCGGCTTTCGACAGTCGGCCCTCCAAGCCCTCGGGTTCCGCAATGCGCTCGATCCAACCCGATGAGACGACGTCCTTGGAGCGGTCCTCCGGATCCGGCACCAGCGCGATCGACCACTGGTAC
>SMWR01000136.1 GCA_004356735.1 Deltaproteobacteria bacterium | reverse complement strand
TCGCGTCTTGGGCGCTCTTACGCAGGGCCCCGTAAAGCGCGTCGCCACCGCGTTGGAAGAGGTCCGTGAGCAGCGACTTCGGAACCTGCCGGCCCGCGCGTTCGCTGTCGAGCAGGATCTGCGAGAGGGAGACTTTGGTGATGTCCTCGCCGGTCTCGTTGTCGATCACACGGATTTCTTCACCGGCTTCGATCAACTCGGAGATGCCCTTGAGCGTGATGTAGCGGCTCGTCTGGGTGTTGTAGAGCTTGCGGTTGGCGTACCGCTTGATGAGAACGGTCATGAGCAGGCGGCCCCGGTGTGGCGAAACGCGGCCGCCACGCTAGCCCAGACTCCCATCGGGGTCAGCCCTCGACCCGGACGCGCTGCACTCGCGCAGCTCGCGCTGGCCGGGGACGATCCGTCGGAGCTTTTGGGGGCGGCTGGGGTGCACCTCGTTCTGGGTGGGTCCGAACACCCATCTCCCACAGCAGCTCTCGGACGCCAAGGAACGCGCGCAGCACGGCGCGGGCATCGGGATCCCGCTGGGAGCGCTTCTCCCAGCGGCCGATCTCGGCGTCCAAGGCCTCGGCGAATGACGACAGCAGGCCGTCGGAGCCCGAGCTGCTCGGCTGCAGATCAGCGACGAGTCCCTCGAGGAGCTTCGCCGCCGGCGCGAGCACGGAGTTCTCGGCGGCTTCACCGCTGGCCGCCAACGTCGTCGCGTCGATCAACGCGTGTAGGGCTTCGAGGGCTTCGGCGGCCGCGCGGCGGGCGTGCTGTTGCGCGCGCGCCAGGGCCTCCTGGGGCGTCGCCGGCGGTGTCCGGCGACCGGGATCTCTGCCGGCTTCGTGTTTCGGGCTAGACCCTGTCGCCACGACTGAACTCCTCCTCGCCAAAGATCGCACGTGCGATGCGAAGCAGCCCGTTCAGATCGTGAACGTCCAGGGACTGCTCGGGGATCTCGCCCCAGAAGCTGCCCTGGCTCAGCATCATCTCGCGCAGCTCGCGTGTCGCCCGCGCATCGCGTCGTACCCGTGCAGCGTATCCCCTCGCGGCGTCCACCGCCGCCCGAGCGGCAGCTTCCGACGGGAGATCGGACCCGTTGGCCTCGGCCAGCGCCCGGGCGAGCGTCTGGAGGTCTTCGGGCGAGGCCTCGATCTCGTCCGGGACCGGACCGTCCGGCCACAGGCAGACGCGGTTCGCCAGCACCCCCGTGAGTTCGATGCCTTGGCCCTCGAGGCGCCTGCGAAACTGGTTCGCCTGAAGCACCGATTCATCGCTCGGACCCGTGACGAGCACGAAGCGCGATTGCGGGCCCGTCAGGAGCGAGCGAACCTGCAATGCACGCTGCCGGAAACCAGCCGACATGCCTTCGAAGGCGAGCAGGAATTCCGAAATGTCCTCGAGAAATGAGATTCCCGAGACTCTCTCGATCAGACCGAGTACGCGGCGCGTGCCCTGCTGGAAGATGCGGAAGCCGAATCGCCCAGCGGCCATGGCCGGGTGGATCAGGATCTGCACGATGCGGCTCTCCAGGAATTCGATCAGGCGTTGGGGCGCGTCGAGAAAGTCGAGAGCGTGCTGCGCTGGGGGCGTGTCCACGACGATCAAGTCGTAGTCGCCGTTTTTCCACACCTCGTACACCTTCTCCATGGCCGAGTATTCGACGCTGCCGGCCAGCGCCTCTGAGGCGTGCTGATAAATCGGGTTTTCGAGAATACTTCGGCGGGACTCCTCGCTCTCGGCGAAGCGGGCCACCAGATCGTCGAAGGTGCGCTTCATGTCGAGCATCAGCGCCGACAGTTCGCCTTCGGCCGGGACACCCAGGGCCTCAAGCGTGGCGCGCGACAATTGCTGAGGCTGGTTGCCCAGCGCTTCGACGCCCAATGCGTCGGCGAGACGTCGGGCAGGGTCGATGGTGAGTACCAGCGCGCGACGTCCGCGACGCGCGGCCTCGAGAGCGAGTGATGCGGCAACCGTGGTCTTGCCGACGCCACCGCAACCGACGCACACGGTGATGCGGTTGTCGAGCAGGATCGATGCGGCGAAGGCTTTGGGCGTCATCGAGCGTACGCCTCCGCAGCGACGAGCCCTCGAGACAGGATCTCCAGCGTGTCGGGTCCCGTGACGCCGGCTGCCAGGAAGGGCAGGTGGACCAGCGGAAGCCCGGTGAGCTCACCCACCAGGTCGATGTGGGTGAGGCTGAGATCGTGGCGCCCGCGAAGAAACGAGGCACAGTGCGTCAGTGCCCCGGCGCTCGGCAGCTCGCCACACCGAAGCTGCGGAGACAACCGGGCCAGCGCTGCGTCGAGCTCTGCGAGGCCGGTCGGAAACGGTTGCGGAACGATGCAGTTGACCACCACACGATCGATGGCGATGCCCGCTTCGTCTCGCAGGCGCTTCACGAGTTCAGTGGTTTCACGGGTCGGGAGCTCTTCGGGCAGTGTCACTGGCAGGAGCAGGGTGCGCGCCGGATCCTTGAGCAGATCCTCGACCGCCTGGGAGTGGCGGCGCAGCGGGCCCGAGCGAACCGCCGAGGCCACCACGCTTGGAACGTTGAGAAATGCCACACCGTGTCCAGTCGCGGGGGCGTCGACCACGATCAGGTCCCAGCTGGGTCGTCCCTGTCCATCCGTCATCTGTTCCAGATGCCAGAGCTTCCCCAGCGTGATGAGCTCGCGCCAACCCGGGGAAGCCGCCATCAGCTGGTGGAAGGCCCGGTTGGAGAGCATCCGGCGGACCAGTCTCGGAGCGCCGATCTGGAGGCCCAGGTACTCCGACAAGGCCTCGAAGGGGTCGATCCGCATGACCCGCAGCCCCGGCAGCAGCTCGCGCCCCAGATAGCCCACCGGTGGCGAGCCGGGGGCCAGCAGACGGGCCAGATGTTCGTCGGGGCCCGTTTCGGCGGCCAGGACACGCTTGCCCGCCCGGGACGCGGCCAGGGCCAGGGCTGCCGCGATCGTGGTCTTTCCCGTCCCACCCTTGCCGGTGACGATCACCAGTCGTCGATCCAGAAGCGGGGTGGGAGCCGAAGACGGGGCGGGTGCCGGGGGCGGCGGCCGGTCCATCGCACCTCCGCGGAAGGTTCCAACCGCGCTGAAGAGGCAGGTGGAACCTCAAGAACAGCGTCAGCGCTTCCGAAACGGTCGACAGCGCTGAAGAATCGGTCCGGACGCTAGCACAGGGTTCGTGGGCCGATCTGTGAAAGGGAAGTCCCCGGTGATCATTACCTGCGAGCAATGTGAGACGCGCTTCCAGCTCGATGACGAACGGGTTCCTGCGAAGGGAGCGAAGGTGCGTTGCTCGCGCTGTCGCCACGCATTTTTCGTGAAGCCGACAGCGCGTGGTGGGGATCCGATCGAGAACGCAGTCGACCAGGCGCTCGCCCAGGACGCCGGAGCGCCGCCGTTCGGCTCGACCCAGCAGTTCAATCCGGCTGCTGCCCTTCACCCAGACCCACGCGAGGCTCTGGCCAACACTGCGAATCCCGAATCGACCGATCTCGACGCGTCTCGCGTCGAAGATCTCGCAGACGGGACTTTCGGGGATGAGGCTCGCAACGACGAAGACGCCGTCCGGGACGAAGACGCCGTTCAGGACGAAGACGCCGCCCAGGACGAAGACGCCGCCCAGGACGAAGACGCCGTCCGGGACGACATCGAGGCAGGAACGCCGTTTGCTGAAGCGCCTGACGGCAAAGGATTCGATCTCGCGAACGATGAGCTTCCGGAGGGCGGCGATTGGACCTTCAACACCGATTCGATCGACGACCCCGGTGAGCTGAGCGCTTCGTTCTCGGGACCGTCGGCCTTGTCGCGATCCAATCCCATCGATTTCGGCCAGGAAACGGGCCTCGATGCGGGCCCGGGGCGTGAAGCAGCCGGAGCCGGTCTCGACGCCGCCAGCGAAGCCATCGATGATCTGCTGTCGGGGACCGATGCCGCCCAACAGCACGACGTCGACTCGAGCCCCGGCGTCGATGACGACATCGACGCGCTGCTCAATGCAGCGTCGATCGGAGCCGACGAGGGCCTCGAAGCCAATCCGACGGCCGATCTCGGGGCCGACGCCCAGCTGCCCGAGCTCGACGGTATGGAAGAGCCGGACGGCGACCCGCTGGGAGATTCCCTGGACACGGACCTCGGCACTCCCGAGAACTGGGACTTCTTCGATCAGCCCAGCGGGGCGCCCGGGGAGCAGGCGCCGCAAGAGCAGACCGGAGCAGCGCTCATGTCGGCTCTCGTTCCGGCCGTGGACACCGCCAACATGGCACGGCCCCCGATCGAGGTGGAGACCGAGGCGTCGGGCAAGAGCGTACATCTCGAGCGGATCGGACACCTGCTGGGCTCGGCCACTGTCGCGATCCTGCTGCTGGCGGGGTTCGTCACCGGAATCGGACAGCGGACCGCGGAGCAGAGATCTGTCAACGCGCCCGCCACGCTGGCCGGTCTCGAGGCGACGGATCTCCGCGGCCGCTGGGTCGACAACCTGGCCGTGGGCCCGATCTACGTCGTGTCCGGTGTGATCCGGAACACGAGTGGCCGAGCGGTGGCGCCCCAGTCGAGGTTCGTGGTGCGACTCCACGATGTGTCGGGTGCCGTGGTGCTGGAGAACGCGGCGACGCTGGGATCCGCGCTTCCCCCGAAGCGGCTGCGGGAGGAGGCGCCCACGGGTCTCCGCGAAGAACTCGACGCCACTGGCACGCGCTGGGCCTGGAGGCCACTAGCATCGGGTGGCGAGCGCAAGTTCGAGGCGGTCTTGTCGAATGTCCCGCCCGAGGCCGTGGGCTTCGAGCTGGTGGCAGTACCGGTCCCTCGACCGACTCCGGTCGAAGCTCCGTCTCGCGGTGCCTCCGCGCGCGGAGCATCCTCGCGTGGGACCTCGCTCGAGGCCTCCAGCGGAAGCTAGCGCTCGGAAGAATTTCCTTCGCTGACTTCGTCGGGCTTGGGCGTGACGTCGATCTCGTCCTTGCCGCTGAGACCAGCCTTGAAATTCTTGATCGCCCGGCCCACTCCAGCTCCGAGCTCGGGCAGTCGACGAGCGCCGAAGACGACGAGCACGATCGCGAGCAGGATCATGAGCTCGGTGGCTCCAATGCCAAACATGGCGTTGCTCCGCGTGGCGAGAAGATTCGCCGCTGAGGGAGAGGGTGCCCCCGACCCGGTTGCCGGTCAAGCCGGCCCCGATCCGTGTGGCTTGGTCCTGGGGCAGGGTTGCCCGTACACTGCGTCTCTATGTCGATCTTCAAGGCCTACGACATCCGCGGTACGGTTCCCGACCAACTCGACGCCGACCTGGCCTGGCGGGTGGGCCGGGCGACGGCGCGGCACCTGGCCGGCAGCCGCATCGCGATCGGTCGTGACGCCCGCAGTCATTCTCCCGAACTGTTCGAGGCGCTCGTGCGCGGGGTGTGTGACGAGGGGGTCGACGTCGACGACCTGGGTCTCGTGGCCACGCCGATGCTCTACTTCGCCGTTGACCGGCTCGGCTCCAGTGGCGGGATCATGCTGACGGCCTCCCACAATCCGGCCCAATACAACGGTTTCAAGATCTGTCGTGAACACGCCATTCCAATTGGCGAGGCCAGCGGTCTGAGGGAGATCGAAGCGCTGTCCGCCGCCTGCACGGACGACGCACCGCGGTCCCACCGCGGCCAGGTTCGCCAGGTCGACGTGAGTGACGCCTACACCGATCACGTGCTCGCTGTGGGTGAGGGCCGCCCTTCGCTGCGGGTGGCGATCGATTGCGGCAACGGAATGGCGGCCGTCGGCCTCGGTCCGGTCCTCGAGCGGCTCGATCTCGAGACCGAGAGGCTCTTCTTCGAGCCGGACGGAACCTTCCCGAATCACGACGCTGACCCCCTCAAGCTCGAGAATCTGCGTGATGTGTGCGAAGCGGTGAAACGCATCGGGGCCGACTTCGGCGTGGCCTTCGACGGGGATGCGGACCGGGCCGTGTTCATCGATGACGAGGGCGAGCCGATCTCGTCCGATCTTCTGACGGGCCTGCTCGCCCGTCGCGTCCTCGAACGCCACCCGGGCGGCCGTGTGCTCTACGACCTGCGCTCCAGTCGAGTCACGGGCGAGGAGATCGAGGCGGCCGGCGGTGTCGCCGAGATGTGCCGGGTCGGGCACTCCTTCGTGAAGGCCCAGATGCGCGAATCCGGCGCTGTCTTCGCCGGCGAGCTGTCCGGCCATTTCTACTTCCGGTTTTCGGACACGCTGGTGGCCGACGACGGGATCGCGGCCTTCGTCCTGATGCTCGACGTGCTGGCCGCCAGGGGGAAGCGCCTGTCCGAACTGATCCGTCCGCTCCGCCGCTATTCCGCAAGCGGTGAGATCAATCGGCGTGTTGAAGACATCCCGTCGATTCTGGCCGCCATCGAGGCCGAACACTCCGACGCCGAAGTGTCCCATCTCGATGGGCTGTTGGTTCGCTACCCGGACTGGTGGTTCAACCTGCGACCGTCGAACACCGAGCCGGTGTTGCGGCTCAACCTCGAAGCGAACACCGAGGCCGAGATGGTCGCCCACCGCGACGCGCTGCTAGAGCGGATCGAGGCGGGTTAGGTCCCGGGCATCCTGTCGCCCGCGGGCGACAAGACGCCCGTCGCTTCTTTGGCGCGAGCGATCTCAGCGTCGATGATCACGAAGAAGTTCTCGGCTGGCTGCGCGCCCGATACCAGGATCCCATTGACGAGGAAGGCGGGCGTGCTCTTGATCCCGGCCTGCCCGGCATCCTCCTCGTCCTTGCTGACTTTATCGGCGGCTCGAGAGTCGGCAATGCACGCGTCGAACGCCGCCATGTTGAGCTCGAGCTCTTCGGCGTAGCGACGCAGGTCTTTGTCGGCGAACGCCTTGGTGTTTGCGAACAGGGCATCGTGATAGCCCCAGAACTTGTCTTGTTCCTGAGCGCAAACGGAAGCCACGGCGGCCGGGCGTGCCCGGGAGTGGCTGCGCAGGGGCAAGTGGCGATACACGAGCCGGACCTCGTCGGGATAGCGCTCGAGGACCTCCTCGATGGTGGGGATCACGCGGCGACAGAAGGGACACTGGAAGTCGCTGAATTCCACGATCGTCACCTTTGCAGTGTCCGAACCCTTCGATGGCCCGTTGGCGTCGACGAAAATTCGCGGCGGCTCCAAGACCATGACGATGTTCGAACGGTCGCGGAAGGCCTCGATGGCATCGCTTTTCCGTTGGGCTTCGAGCAGCTTGCGGATCGTATTCTTCATGTCCTCGAGACTCGCCTCCGGTACGCGATCCTGGATATCGGCGAAGAAATCTTCGACTTCCTGATCGGTCACCGGACCCAGGGCCGTCACCTCGTCCTGGATGACCTGCTCGGGTGTGGTTCCGCGCTTCTCGGCTTCGGCGGCAAGCAGGCGTTCGCTGAGAAGCTCAGTGACGTAGCGCGACCGCAGCTCGTACAGCCGTGCCGCCGTGCCCGCGGACGCCTCGAACAGCTTCTCCTTGATCCAGGCGTCGAGCTCGGCGGTCGTAACCGTCATGTCTCCTGCCCGGGCCACCACCTGCGAGTCGCCATCGTCTCCGCTGCCTGAGTCGTTCGATGTCTGCGACGCGGGGGTGCAGCAGAAAAGCACTGAGATGAGGCCCAGGCTCGTGCCGCAGGCGGCGAGACGATTCATGAAGGCTCCTCGGACGAAGGTGCAGCTAGAGTATAGGGGCCGCGCATTGGTTCGATGCCACGAGCGCCAATGCCATCAGCAGCGATGCCATGGACGAAATGGAATCAGCAGTCCCGTTGCGTACCGCGCTCAGCGGCTTTCGTCTCCCCTTGGAGGGTTGGCGCCTGCTCCGGCGGGAACGAAGCCTCTGGCCAGTGGCGGTCCTCCCCGTGCTGATTTCGATGCTGGTGTTGTCCGCCGCGGTGGGTGGCGTGGTGGCTTACGCGACCGAAATTCACGGCTGGGCGACCGACTGGACGCCGGTGCTGACCGCGGAGCGGTGGTGGGAATGGCTGTGGATCGGACCCGGCAGGGCTCTCCTGTTCCTGATCGGCTTGTCGTTGTTTCTGGCCATCGCCGCCGCCTGCGTCGTGGCGGCGTTCCTGCTGGCGAGCCTGCTGGCGTCCCCGTTCCACGACGCGCTGGCGTCTCGGGTCGAACGACTCATCGCCGGCGGCGCGATCGAGACCGGGCAGGGCGGATTCCGGGGCGTCGTCATCGGGGGTCTGCGCGCCGCCCTGGAAGAGCTGAAACGCGTCGCTTGCTTTCTGGCCGCGACCCTGCCCCTGGTCGTCGTCGGCATGGTCGTGCCGGGCGCACAGCTCATCACGGGGCCGCTGCTGGTCGGCGTGACCGTCTTCTTCTTGCCCCTCGATTATGTGAGCTACACGCTCGATCGGCGGCAGCTCTCGTTCTCCGAGAAGCGTTCGTGGCTGTCTGCGAATCGACCCAGCAGCGTCGGTTTTGGCGCGGCGGCCTTCCTGGCCTGCCTGGTACCGGGGTTCAATTTTTTTGCCATGCCGGTTCTGGTGGTCGCGGGAACGCTGCTGGCGATCCGGGGTCAGGCGCCCCCGACCTCCAGGTGACGCGCGAGGAAGAGCCACATCTTCTTGATCGCCGCGCCCGGCATCTCCCGGTGCCCCCCGTCGAACCAGTGGATCTCCTTGGGCTCCCCGGCTGCTTCGTGGAGCCTCTTTGCCGCCGCCGGCGGCACCGTCTCGTCGCGCGCGCCGTTGACGAACAGCAGGGGTCGTGGCGCGAACCGGCCCACCTGCTTCGCCGGATCGACATCGGGTGCTCCGAAGCCGCCGCCACCCAGTGCCAGGGCCGCTGCACACGGTCGCGGGTCGTGGGCACAGAAGGTCGCTCCGATGATGGCGCCGAGGCTGAGACCCACATAGGCGACCCGGTCCGAATCGAGCTCGGAGATCTTCTCCGCCGCATCCAGGGTCCGGCGCAGGTCGACCACGGCCTGGCGGACGCAGTCATCGCGCACCGTACGCGCAGTGGGGGAGGCATCGGGATTGCGTCCCTCTTGCATCAACTCCAACAGCTTGGGGTTGCGCCGCGCGCCGTGGAGAGGGAAGTCGATGCAGAGCAGGGCGACGCCGCGTTCCACCCACGGGGCTCCGATCTGCTCGATGTAGGGCGCGGATTTGCAGCCACCTGCCCCGTGTTGGAGGAGCACCACCGGGAACGGGCCCCGGCCTTCACGGGGCAGCAGCAGCCGTCCAGGGACCCGGTCCCCGCGGCTCGAGAACTCGATGGCCTGCTCGCGCAGATCGACGCTTCCGCCCGTCGAGCCGGTGGCTTCGATGCGGGTGACGGCACCCCGCCAGAGCCCCAGCGGCTCGCCGCTCCAGCCTTCACTCCAGGATGCGGGTCGGTGCGAGGCCGTCACGGCCTGGAACTTTAGCGCGCCAGGAGCATCCGTCGTGCCCGGTACAGGTGCGACTTCACGGCGTCCTCACTCTTGCACAGCGTCGTCGCGATCTCGCGGATCGACCGGTTCTCCAGGTGGTGCCACTCGAATAGCATGCGCTGCTCGTCCGTGAATTCGTGAAAGGCCGTGTGCATCATTTCCGCGATGCGCTCGCCACATTCGAGGTGCTCGAGGGGCGTGGCCTCGCGACGCTTCGTCGAGAGGTCTTGCTCGGAACCCGCCTCGTAATCGTCCAGCGGCACTGTCGGGTGGTGCTTCTTCTTGAAGCGGTGGGCCACCGTGTGTCGCGCAATGCCCAGCACCCAGGCGCCGAACGGTGCCTCCCGACGAAACGATGCCAGCGATGAGAAGACGTTGATGAAGACTTCCTGGACCGTCTCCTCCGTATCTTCGCGATTGCGCATTCGACGGTTTACGAATCCGTAGACCCGGGGGAAGTAGCGCTCGTAGAGGGTCTCAAAGGACCGTTGATTCCCCTGGAGGACTTGATCAATCAACTCGAGATCCGGGATCGGATCGATCCCAACTGCTGCAAATTCTGCCATGTCCTTCCCTTCCCTGGAACGTCCTTCCAACCTCCCGTGGCCTCCGCCAAGCAGGCCCCCCCCGTCTCGGAAGTGGCCGCATTCCGTCGCCAGGTGTCAAAAAATGTCACCGAAAGGACAGAAAACGGCACGGGAACTGTCCCGCGGGAATCCGCCGCGCAGTCGCTCGGATCGCGCAAGCCGACGGGGGCCCGCCACAGGCGGGCACCGATCAGCCTTCGAGTTCGGTGCGTTCGTCTCGGGAGAGGCCGAGATCGGAGTCGGTCAGGCCCGTGCGGAAGACGGGCGGGGCCGCGGGCGGCTCGGCCTGGACGGCGTGCGGGCGCTGCGGCTCCCGACTGTGGGACCCCAGGCTTTCGACCAGGATCTGGATGGCCGCGCCGTTACGGAAGCAGCGGTAGATGCCCAGCTCGGGGGCGTCGGGCCCGAGGGCGGCGGCGGCGGCCCGGCTCTGGGAGCCGAAGGCCGGGCAGAACAGCAGCACCCGGATGCCGGCTTCGGGTCGTGCACCGAGGTCGGGAGCCAGTTGCAGCCAGTCGCCGAGCCTTCGCTCGACCCAGGCCCGTTGGGCCAGACCGCGAGCCACCAGCTCGAGATCCTCACCGGCTTCGCCCACCAGCACCAGTGTCACGCGGCCATCGGGCTCGATGCCCACGAAGTCGACGTATCCATCTTCGGCCAGGATGCTCTCGGCCACGATCCGCATGCCCGGTGAACTCTCGAGGAGCCGCAGCCGGAGATGGCCGAGCAGCTCGGCGCGGGGAGGAGGTGCGGTGATCGTGATTTCAGGCAATGGCCAGCTTTCGGGCGTCGTCGAGCACCAGCTGCGCCACGTCGCGGAGCGCGCGCGCCGCGCGCGACTGGGGATGCTCGATGCCGATGGCTCGTCGGGAAACGATAGCGCGGTAGATGTGGAGGTCGTCTACGAGGAGTCCGTAGCTCAGCAATGTCCGGTTGAGGTGGCGCAGGGAAACACTCGCGACGTGGTGAAAGGCACGCTCGGCCTCAGCCACGCGGCGTGCGCCGTGGATCGTGACCCCAACCTGCGCATCGTGGCATATCCCCACGATTCGTTTGGCCAGAGCATAGGCTTCCAACAGATCCTCGCGCTCGGTCGAAGCGAAGAGCAACGTCCAGCGCAGCAGGTTCCGACCTTCGGCCTCCGCTGTGAGACCCTCGAGCCACGCCGGTGGCGTGCGTACCAGCACGATGCCGGTCTCGGCGCAATCTGCGGCCCGTGTGACGGCGACGTCGATGGCCGCCAGATGCAGCTCCGAGAGGTTCGCGGCGGGGACCGTGTACACCTCCGCACCGACCGGGCCCTTGCCGGCTTCTGGCCACAACGGAGAGGCGCTGTCGCTGTTGGGCGCAACCAGGGCGGCACAGCCGCCCAGCCGTGCAACCTCCACCACCAGGTTCCACGTGAACGCGGCGCGGACCACGTCCCGGTCGCCAACGGGCACGGCGAGGATGGGAAGCGCCGCCGGGCGATCGGGACCCATCCCGACCCGGTTCGTGCTCGAATCGGACCCGATCCGGTCCGGTTCGGATTCCGGCCGCTGCGGCTTGAACCTTGGCGCGCTGGCCGCGCTCTGGGCCCGAGGGAGGAAGTAGTCGGCTACATCACCCAGATCTCGCGGCAGCGTCAACCCTCCCGTCGCGCTTCTTGGCGCACTGACTGGCGTTTCTTAGAGCACTGACCGGCGCTTCCTGGCGCACTGATTCGTGCTTCCTAGCGCACGACGAGAAGAGAACTGCGACCCCCGGATTCGGAGCTGACGACGTCGGGGTTGTCGGGATCCTCGCGCCACTCGCCGTCGACGACGTACCGGTAGGCGTACGTGCCGGGCGGTAGCTGGAGGATCTTCGTCCACACCCGCGTCTGCCCCTCGGTCTCGATCAACGAGCGCACTCCCTTGTCAGGCACCCAGCCATTGAAGTCGCCCGCGATCCGAACATCGCTGGCAGTTGAGTCACGATAGCGCACGATGACTTCGCGAGGCGTCGCCGACTCGTCGAGAGCCGCGCCAAGAGTGGCCGCCTGTTCGGCCAGCCCCAGCGCCTCGACCTCGGCGGCGAGGGCGCCGTAGTCGATGGCGCCGTTCGCGGACTTCGCGTATCGCACGATCGGGCGGCCACTTCCGGCAGCCTCCCGAAGTTTGACGTTCGAACGGATCACCGTGTCGAAGCACATTTCCTTGAAGCGCTCGCGGATCTTCGCAAGGGTCTGGCGCGCGTAACGGGTGCGCCCATCGTAGAGCGTGGGGAGGACGCGAACCGTGAGTTCGTGTCCGATGCGCTCGGCGAGCAGCCCGATGGTCTCGAGCAGCTTCTCAACGCCGTGGATGGCAAAGAAACTGGTCTCCAGCGGAACGATGACTTCGCTGGCAGCGCGCAGCGCGTTGAATGTGAGCAGTCCGACGTTGGGCGGACAGTCGATCAGGACGTACTCGTAGGTGTCTCCGGGCAGCTGGTCGAGCGCCGTGCTCAATCGTTCGGTGCGCGTTTCGATTGGCTCGGAGGCGAGCCGCTGCTCCAGGGCGGAGAGCACGATGCCGGAGGGCGCGATGTCCAGATTCTCTCCGACGTTGACGATCACCTCCTCCATCCGTTGCACGCCGTCCGGCTCGGTGAGTACCTCGTAGAGGTTCTCGTCCAGGTCGTCGGGGTTGCAGCCGAGGGCGAGTGTCGAATGAGCCTGTGGATCGAGATCCACGAGCAGCACTCGCCTGCCGTCGTCGGCCAGACAGCCGCCCAGGTTCACTGCGGTCGTCGTCTTTCCGCAGCCCCCCTTCTGGTTCACGATGGCGATGATCCGCATGCTTTTCCCCCCAACCTGCTAGCGCCGTTCGAAATGCCTCTTCGTCCCGCATCCGCGGGACGTTGTTGCCGGCGAGGCGGCCACGGGGTCCAGTCCAGGACTCCTGGCAGAAGCTATGACATCAGGCCGTTCGAACACGCTCCCGAAACCGATGGACCCCGCGAGCGCGAGGAACGCGCGCCGGCGTTTCAGGCGTTCGGGAGGAGTTCTGCCAATTTTCGACATCGCGCTGGAATTGCGCGACCTCGAAGATCCACTCCTGCCCGGATACGGCGTCGAAGGCGACGCCATCCTGGAACGCGAGCACCACGTCCCCGGTTGCCACGAGGACCAGTTCGGCCAGGGGCCGATCGACGGCCGGCAGGATCTTTCTCAGTGCGCGTATGGACTTTCGGATCCGCTGGACCGAGACGCCGGCGTCTATCAATCGCTTGGCAGCCTTCAGGGTGACCAGGTCTTCGAACGTGTACCGGCCGTGTCCCCCAGGGGTCTGCACACTCGGGGTGATCAGGTGGGTCTGCGCCCAGTACTGCAGTTGCCGACGCGAAATCCCAAGGATTTCGACCACGTCGCCAGTGCGGAACAAGCGCCCATCAGCCACTACTGGGAATCCCCCCTCATCTCCTAGCTGCAAGCGTAGGTCCCGTTTCTGCGAGAAGTCAACCCAAACTGAGAGAAAAATGGTCCAGTTTGGGGGTAATGACCCCGAGAAACCGTGGTTTTCCCGCAGAAGGCGGCGTTCGGTCGCTCAAGAACCGCCCCTGGGGTAGGCTGGGCCAATGTCGGGTCAGCGATCCTCGAAGTCCACGGAAGCGGCTGCTGACCGCCTCATGGTCGAGGACGCCGGGCGCCGCCGCCCTTTTATGCGCGGCATCATGGTCCACTCGCTGCTCGCCCGAGGCGTGGAATTTGACGCGGCCTACCGGACTGCCAACGCCATTCGGGATCGCCTGCGCGGCCGTGACGTCGTGCCCAAGGACGAAATCCGAAAGGCCGTCCGGGAGCTGCTGGGCAACGAACCGTTCCAAGAGGACCATCGGCTCCCCCTGCCCGAGAACATCCTGGTCACAGGCGTCGGTTCCGACCGCCCCTTCTCCAAGGGGATCCTCTCCCAATCCCTGTTGGCCGCTGCCCTGGATCCGAACGAGGCTTTTGATGTGGCCCGCGAGATCGAACGGGAGCTCGTCGGGCGCGGGAAGCGCGAGGTCGACCGATCGGATCTGCGCCGACTCACCTACGAGACTCTGGCGCGTCAGATTGGAACCAAGACGGCGGATCGCTACGGGGTCTGGCGCCGCTTCCAGGATCCCGAGCGGCCGGTGATCCTGCTGCTCGGCGGTGCCACCGGGGTTGGGAAGACGTCGCTTGCTCTCGAAGTCGCCCATCGTCTGGGCATCGGCCGGGTGCTCTCGACGGATTCGATTCGACAGATCATGCGGATCATGCTGTCCAAGGACCTGGTACCCGCGATCCACGCGTCCTCCTACGACGCCAACCAGAGGCTGCCGCCCGAGTCCTTGGGCGACGATCCGGTGATCGAAGGGTTCCGACAGCAGTCGACCACGGTTTCGGTGGGCGTGCGGGCCTTCATGGAGCGTGCGGTCGCCGAGAATGCCAGCCTTGTGCTCGACGGCGTTTCGCTTCTGCCGGGATTGATCGATCTCGACGCCTGGCGGGAGGTGGCCGACGTCGTCTTCCTGGTGGTAGCGACCTTCGATGAAGATGCCTTCCACGCCCGCTTCGCCTCCCGCAGCAAGGACGCGCGCCTGCGCCCGCCCCATCGCTACCTCGAGAATCTCGATGCCATTCTCCGGATTCAGGACCACATCCTCGAGCTGGCGGATCGCTACGATGTACCAATCGTGGACAACGTGTCCTTCGACCGGTCCGTGTTGTTCATCATTCGACATGTGGTCGAAGGGCTTCGCAAGCGCGGGGGTGTCGATGAGGGGGAGGTGGATTAGACGGCGCGTGGCCCCGCCGGGCCTGGCGTTGTTGTTCGCGGTCCTCTCGAGTTCGGCCTGCGGTCCGATCAGCGTGGCCCAGGAACAGCAGCTCGGCCACCAGTTCGAGAGCCAGATCGCGCGCGAGGTGACCTTCGTGCGCGATGGCGCCGTCAACCGGTACGTGGACAAGATCGGTCAGAAGATCGTCGGCGCATTCGCCCCGCACGAATTCAAGTACCAGTTCTACGTGATCCGCGACGACCAGATCAACGCCTTCGCGGGTCCCGCCGGCCACATCTACATCCACACCGAGACGATCCAACAAGCCAGCAACGTGAGCGAGTTGGCCGGCGTGATCGCACACGAGGTCGGTCACGTGGCGCTACGACACGTGGCGACCAACTACAACCGCCAGCGCAATGCCAAGATCGGCACCCAGATGGTGACGGCAGCCGCAAACATCCTGACGGGCGGCGCGGCCGGAGGACTTGCCAGCCTGGGTGGGGGGCTCGCGGCCATGGCGGTCCTCAACCAGTTCGGGCGCGAAGCGGAGATGGAGGCCGATGCCTTCGCCGTCGAGGTCATGCCACGAGCCGGCTACCACCCCGACGGATTGGTCACGTTCTTCCAAGTGCTCATGAAACAGGGTGGGCCACAGCCTCCCGCCTTCCTGTCGGACCACCCGACGACGGTCGATCGCATCCAGGAGACCCAGGCGCTGATCGCCGAGCTTCCCAACAAGCATGGACTCATGCGCAGCGATGGCGGCAGACTGGAAATCATCCAGCGACGAATCGAGCTGCTCACGCAGTCGAGGCGTCGCTGAACAGACGGAACCGGAGAAACCATGGGTACCCAACCCCCTGCTCATCGCAGCGTCGGTGAGCTTCGTGCTAGCGGCTATCGACCGCGGAGCATTCGCGACGAGCTGCGAACCCACGTTTTGGAGCGGCTGCGCGAAGGGCGCCGCCTCTCCGACGAGTTCACCATCCACTTCGGGCTGGTGCCGCGTACCCACCGCGGGATCTTCTGCATCAACGAGTTGCCGGATCTGGCGGAGAAGGTCCAGGTGAGTCTGTTCAACGTAATGGAGGAGCGGGACGTCCAGGTGAAGGGCTACCGGATGCGCTTGCCCATTGACGTACTGATTGTGGCAACTGCCAACCCCGAGGACTACACCAGCCGCGGTCGCATCATTACGCCGCTGAAGGATCGCTACAAGGCACAGATCCGGACCCGCTATCCCCGGGATCAATTCTCGTGGTGGGCTTCTCGACCCGGGCCCGGGAGATCAAGATCCAGGAGCTTCCGGAGGTCAGCTGGGACATGGCGGAGCCCTTCACGAATCTTCAGGAAGGGTTGATGCTGGCCGAACGCCTGATCGCCCGGAACCCCAGCCGGAGTCCGCAGATCCTGGTGATCACCGACGGCCAGCCCACTGCGTACTTCCTGGGCAGGGAGCTGCACGTCGAGTGGCCGATGGGGTTCGGAGGCGTGTCGCCGCACGCAGTCGCCGAAACCATGAAGCAGGTCCGGCGACTCACCCGGCGCGGCGTCACCATCAACACGTTCATGCTCGACGACTCACCGGAGCTGCTGGGTTTCGTGGAGCACATGACCGAGGTCAATCGTGGGCGCGCCTTCTTCACTGCTCCGAGTCGGTTGGGTTCGTTCATGATGGTCGACTACCTGAACGGTCGGCGAAACCGACGGTTCTGATGGCCGAACACGACACCTCCCGCTTCTTTCGCCGCGCGGGCGCCAATCTCGGGCGCGTGTTTCGCAAGGCGGCGGCTCGGGCTGCGTTGCCGCGACGGGGCAGGGCCTGGCTGGCGGTACGACTTTCGGGAGCCGTGCCGGAGCTGGCCCCGCCGCGCCTCTGGGGGCGGTCTCCGCGGCTGGGACTGTTCGAACTGCTCCGGACCTTGGAGTCCGCAGCCGACGACCCGAACATCGCCGGGGTCGTACTGCGCTTTGAGCAGCCCCTCGAAGGCTGGAGCCGGGTACTGTCACTGCGTCGAGCCGTCGATCACCTGCGAGAACGCGGCAAGCACGTGATTGCCTATGGGGAGGTGCTGGGCGCGGAATCGCTGGTCGTGGCCAGTGGCGCGGACAAGCTCTGGATGCCCCAGACGGGCAGCGTCTTGCTGGTGGGACTGCGCGTCGAGGGATTCTTCATCAAGCGCTTGCTCGACCGGTTCGGCATTCGACCCGAAGTCCTGCGGGTCGGAAGCCACAAGACTGCGGGAGACCGCTTCGTACGCGAGAGCATGTCGCCGGAGGAACGCGAACAGCTCGGTGGCTTGGCCGACGATTTGTTCGAAGCGTTGATTGATTCGATTGCGACCGGCCGGGGGATGGCGCCCGATGCCGTGCGCGATGTCATCGACCGTGGACCGTTTTCGGCCGCGGCGGCCGAGAGTGAGGGGCTCAGCGACGGATGCCTTTATCCCGACGAAGTGGAGCGCGAGCTCGTGCGGCTCGCACCGGATACGACATCCAAGGGCGACGACGAGTTGCCCCAGCTGCTCGATGCGCGTTTGTACCACGCGTTGGTGGTGGGGGATCCGGGCTGGCGTCCACTTTGGGCGGACCTTCCCCGGATCGCCTACGTCGTTGGGATGGGCACGATCCACCGTGGACGCGGCACCCGAGGCATCGCCTCGGAAACCTTCCGGGAGATCTTCGAGCGGATCCGGCGCGACGATCGCATCCAGGGAGTCGTGCTGCGGCTCGACAGCCCCGGCGGCGATGGCGTGGCGTCCGACCTGTTGTGGAGATCGATCTCCCGCGTGTCTGAGAAAAAACCCGTGGTGGTCTCGATGGGCGACGTGGCTGCGTCGGGCGGCTACTACATGGCTGCCGCAGCCGACTTCGTGCTCGCCGAAGCCGGTACCATCACCGGCTCGATCGGCGTCGTCGGTGGCAAGATCGACCTGCAAGGGGCCTACCAGCGGCTGGGTGTCGTGAAGGACGGCGTCGAGCGCGGTGCTCACGCGGGCATCTTCTCGGAGGCGCGCGGCTACACGGGCGACGAGCGTGCTGCAGTCCAGGGGCTGTTGGACGCGGTCTACGACAGCTTCGTCGATCGCGTCGCCGAAGGGCGGAATCTCTCGCGGGAAGCCGTCGCCCGGGTGGCCCAGGGCAAGATCTGGAGCGGGGTGCGCGCCCAGACCCACGGCCTGGTCGACGGCTTGGGGGGGCCGCTGGACGCTCTTGCAGAGGTACGTCGTCGGGCCGGTCTGTTGGACACCGATCGCTTCTTGCTCGATTTCTATCCCAGGCTGCCCGCGATTCCGAGCCTGTTCTCGTTGTTGCGGTTGCTGCCCGGCCGCATGGAGCTCTGGTGATCGATGTCGCGCGCGCTCAAATACGATATTCCCGGCCCGGACTGGCGCATCACGCCCGAGGAGATCAAGGAAAAGGGACTGCGCGAGAGCTTCAGCCGATCGTCGGAAGAACACGTTTCCCTGGTGGTCGATCTCGGCTTCGGGCGCGGAGAGTTCTTGCTGGCCCTGGTGCAGCAGGATCCCGATACGCTCTTTCTCGGCGTCGAGTACTCGTTCAAGAGGGTACTGAAGATGGCGAGGCTGCTGGCGCGCAGCGGGCTGACCCGGATCCTGCTGTGCGACGCGACCGCTGAGGCGGTCGTGGGGGCGTGCCTGCCCGATGCCTCGGTGCGAGAGTTCTACGTGAACTTCCCCGATCCCTGGCCGAAGAAGCGACACCATCGGCGCCGGATGCTCCAGTCCGCCTTCGTAGCCCAGATCGTCCGCTGCCTCGAAACCAGTGGCGTCTTCAACGTCGCGACGGACCATCGGGGCTACGCCGAGTGGATCGACGAGGTGCTGTCCCGGGAGCCGGGCTTGGAGAATCTCTACGCTCCCGACGGCTGGCGTGACTCGGTCGAGGGCCGACCCACCACCTCCTACGAACTGGAATGGCGGGCCGAGGGGCGCTCCTTCCACTTCTTCCGGTACCGGCGCCAGGTCGGGGTGGAAGGTCCAGTTTCGGCGCGCGATCGAGCAGCAGAGCTAGACTCCCAGCCGTCATGAGCGCGCGTCCCAGCCTGAAGGATCACTCCATCGAGCGCCTGCGCGAGCGGTTCGGCCAGCAGGGGATTCCGCCGTATCGGGCGGAACAGGTCGCCGGCTGGCTCTATCGCAAGGGCGTGGACGACATCAGTGCCATGACGGACTTGTCCCGAGAGCTTCGCGAGACGCTAGCCCGGGATTGGGAAACCACCGCACTCGAGGTTGAGAGCCTGCACCACTCCGTGGATGAAACGGTGAAAGCCATCCTCGTGGCACGGGACGGCGCTCGGGTCGAGTCCGTGCTGATCCCGGAAGAGGATCGGACGACCCTGTGCGTGTCGACCCAGGTGGGCTGCCCGCTTGCGTGCAGCTTCTGTGCGACTGGAAAGCTCGGCCTGACCCGTAACCTGTCGACCGCCGAGATCATCGACCAGGTGTGCCGCATGAGGGCCGTGCTCGGAGAGGGTCGGCGCATCACCAATGTCGTCTTCATGGGAATGGGTGAGCCGCTGCTCAACTTCGACAACGTCATCGAAGCGATCCGGCTGCTGATTCATCCCAAGGCCTTCGCCATTGCGCCGCGCCGGGTGACCGTTTCAACGGTGGGCGTGGTGCCGCGCATCGAGCCCCTGCTGCGCAGCGTGCCCGTCAACCTGGCGGTCTCGTTGCACGCGACCACCGACGAGGTTCGGAACGAACTCGTCCCCCTGAATCGAAAATTCCCACTCGACGTGCTGCTCGGCACCCTCCGGGACCTCGACTGCATCACCCGCCAACGACCCGTGTTCTTCGAGTACACGCTGATCGCCGGTATCAACGATTCACCGGAAGATGCACGCCGACTGGCGCCACTTCTCCGGGGAATTCCCTCCAAGATCAACCTCATCCCCATGAATCCCCACGAAGATTCGCCCCACGCTTCTCCGTCGGAAGCGGTGATCGATTGCTTCCTGCGGGAGGTGGCCGCCACGGGGCTCCGGGTCACGCTACGACGCAGCCGGGGCCGTGACATCCAGGCGGCCTGCGGCCAACTGGCCCTGCGCTCCGGACGCGAGGCGGCGGCCTAGCGACCGGTCAAGCGATGCCCCTCCGGGGCCGAAGAGACGGGCGGGGGAGACGATGCTCTACGCGATCGGGGACATTCACGGCGAGGTCAAGCTACTCGAGGACCTGCTCGAAAAAGTGCCCTCGAAGAAGGATGACCGGTTCGTGTTCGTGGGCGATTACGTCGACCGCGGCTCCGATTCCAAGGGAGTCGTTGATCTGCTGATCGATTTCTCCAAGAAACGCGACTGTGTGTTCTTGCTTGGCAACCACGAGTCGATGTTCCTCGACTTCATTGGCTGGGAGGCGGACGAGTATTTCGCCGGCGACGCCTTCCTGATGAACGGCGGCGATCGGACGCTGGCCAGCTACGGATACTTCGAGATGTTGGAGCCGGACCAGGAGAAGTTCAAGCTGCCCCGGAGCCACCAGAAGTTCTACCAGAACCTGCGTCTCCACTACCGGGAAGGCGACTACCTGTTCGTTCACGCCGGCATCGGCCGCGACCTGTTGAGCGAGACCGACGTCGGTTTTGCCATGGAGAAGGCCCCCCCGGAGGATCTCCTATGGGACCGCGCTGCCATCGATCGTCCCCACAAGCTGGGTCTGACCGTCGTCTACGGCCACACGCCGTCGCCCGACTTCGAAGTGCGCTGGAATCCGCCCTTCAGCATCGGTATCGATACGGGTGCCGTCTACGGCGGTTACCTGACGGCGATCCGCCTTCCGGATGAGACCCTCTTCCAGGTCTGAGGGCCCGAAACCGGTCACGGGCGCACGCCCCGTCCGCGAAAACACGCAATCGGGCGCCCGAGAGAAGCGCGCCCCCAGCGACATCGTGCCCGACGCCAGGGAATGGCGGTCCTTTGCCTCGACCCACCGATGTGCGTGCCTAAGAACGTTCGTTGCGCGCTTCGATGACCGGGATGACCAGCGGGGTTCCCGCGTGGAGCTTGCCAAAGTCGAGGTCGGGGTTGTACTGGCGGAGCAGCCAGATTGGCACGTCGAACTTACGGTTGGAGATGTACCAGAGCGAGTCGCCGCGGCGCAGGGAGTACGACAGGGTTCCCGTCACGATGTAGGCGTTGAAGAAGTCTTCCTGCAGGCCGCGGTGGAACTGGAGGCGGCGTTGCTCAAAGACCTCCGGCGTCACCCGGCTGAAGTCGAGCTTCTTCTGACGGCCGATCGCCAGCGGTGTGCCGTAGCGCATGCCGTTGAGTCGGCGCAGGTCGCTGGCGGAGATCTCGAGCCACTCGGCGTAGTGGCCCAGGGTCTCCTCGGCCTGGACGGTGACCTGATCGTCACGATGGACGGCATAGTTCGAGGGATCCGGAAGCGGGACCGGCTCACCGTTTCCGGCAACGATGACGACCTCGCCGGTCGGGAGCTCCGCCAGGGAAGGCTCGGGCTGGGCGTCGGCCGCGACCACGGAGCTGGAACTCGCGGGTGCCGTCGGCGATGCAGAAGCAGTCTGGATGGCGGTCTCTTTCGGCTGTGTCTTCGGGGCCGGAGCCGACGTCGGCGCTGTCAGGCTGGCGGACCGGGGTGCGGCCGCGCTGGCAACGGCGGGTGCCGACACCCGCAGGCGCTGTCCGACGGTCAGGTGATTCGGGTTCTGGAGGCGGTTCCAGCTCAGCACCAGCTTCGGTGTGACCCCGAAGCGCTGGCTGATGATCGTGATGTTGTCGCCACGACGAACGCTGTAGAAGCCGTCGGCCGGAGGCGCGATCCGAGCAACACGGACGACGGGTGCTCTGCCGTCGTCGGGGAGGCGCAGCACCTGACCGGCGCGGATCCGGTGGCGGCTGCGGAGGTTGTTCAGCGTGACCAGTTCACGCTCCTTCACGCGGTAGCGGCGTGCGATTTTCGAGAGGCTTTCTCCGCGACGGACCTTGTGGAAGCGGTCGCGCCGCTGCTCGGTGAGGCGTTCACGGCTCGGGATGTTGGCCAGCGCGGTGACGAACGGTATCTGCACGGCGTCGGCCGGGATCTTCAGCGGGTAGTTCTTCGGGACGAGCTTGGCACCGATCCAAACTGACGAACGGAGAGCCAGGTTGTGGTCGCGCAGCGTCGAGAACTTCACGCCCAGGGCGCTCGCGAGGGTCGTGGCCTTGTAGTAGTGGTCCGTCTCCAGGACCGCGTACTCAATCGGCCGGGCGCGCTGGATCGCGCCGAAATAGCGCTCGGGGTCCTGGTCGATCCAGGACGCCGCCAGGAACTCAGAATAGAAGTTTCGGGAGGCGAAACCGAAGGTGCGACCGTTGTACTTTCGGGAAATCTTCCCCAAGTCGTGGGTTTTGAGCTTCCGCACGGCACGCGCGATGCCACCGACGCCGTGGTTGTAGGCGGTGATCGCCAGGGGCCACGAGTCGAGCCGCGCGTAGTTGTCGCGAAGCAGTCGGGCGGCGGCGACCGTGGCCTTCTCGGGATCCATGCGTTCGTCCACGACGTTGTCGATGCGCAGGTAGCGGCGGCCCGTGGACCGCGTGAATTGCCACAGGCCCGCGGCGCCCACGTGCGAGTAGGCGCGCGGATTGAACGACGATTCAACGTGGGGCAGGGCGGCCAGCTCGACCGGGACCTGCCGATCGATCATGATCTGCCGGACGACGTCGATCCAGTTTCCCGAGCGGATCAGCCCCTCCCGGAAGCGGTCGGCCTGGCCCAGCTGGAAGCGCAGCCGGTAGGCGGCGCTTCGCAAGGTCTTGTCGCTCACACCTTCGGGCCAGCGCGCCAGGACCCGGGCTTCTTCCTCGGTCAGACCGTCGCGCTTGCCCGTCGCCAAGCGGCGCAGGATGGTGGCGTAGTGTTTCTTCGACTTCCCGACAAGTCGCTCGCGGGCGCGTCGGCTCAGGCCTTTGGGGATCCGGATGGTTGCGTACACGACATCGAGCGATCGGTTGTCGTGGATCAGGCCGGCTCGGGTGTCGACCTCGGTGTAGATCCGGGTCCAGAACCGGACGTTGGGCTCCAGCTCCGCCGGCAGCGGCAGCTGTTGATTGGCAGCGGCGGCAAGGCTGCTCGTCGCGACACAAAGCGTCGTCCAGAAGATGATCAGCGGCTGGCGCATCAATTCTCCACGCATCGGCAACGAGCCCGCAGAACCTGATGCCGGTCACGGGGCGCCCTTCGGGCGCCGGGCCGACCGCCGCGGCGGCTTACGGCCCGCCCCGAGGGGGCGCTGGCCGGTCCTAGCGCTTTCGGTTCTTTCTCCGCGCTCTGCGGGCCTGCTTTCGCTTGCCTTTTTGTCTCTTTTGATCGCGGGCCTTGCCGGGCTTGCTGCCCCCGGCCATCGAGCCCATCCCCCCCAGTAGCGCCTCGGGGTCCAGCGGGCCGGCGGCGCCGGCTCCCGCCAGCTGGCCCATTCCCGGGATCCGGGAGAGCAAGCCGCCGGGTGAACCCAGGGACGACATCACCTCTCGCATCTGGCCGAAGCGCTCGACCAGGTCGCGGACATCCTTCGAGCGCCGCCCGCAGCCGCGTGCGATGCGCGACGCGCGGCTCTTGTCGATCAGGTCGGGGGTCGCGCGTTCGCCCGGCGTCATCGAGCGGATCAGCGACTCCACCTTGACCGTCTCGCTCTCGTCCACCTGCTCGGCCATTGATCCGAACATGGGCAGCTTGGCGAGGACGTCGCGCAGCGGGCCCATCTTCTGGATCATCTTGAGCTGCTTCAGCAGGTCGTCGAGGCCGAACTCGCCCTTCAGGAGCTTGGCGGCGTCGGCCTCGGCTTCCTTCTCGTCCGTGACCTCGTCGAAATCCTTGACGAGGCCGACGATGTCGCCCATTCCGAGGATGCGGGAGGCGAGGCCCTCGGGCCGAAATTCTTCGAGGCGATCGAGGCTCTCTCCGGTTCCGACGAACTTGATGGGAACGCCAGTCACGGCCTTCACGGCGAGAGCGGCACCCCCGCGTGCGTCTCCGTCGAGCTTCGTGAGCACCAGGCCGTCGAGTTTGATGCGCTCCGAGAAGGCTTTGGCGACGTTGACGGCGTCGCGCCCCATCAGGGCATCGCAGACCAGCAGCGTGTTGGCGGGCGAGGTGGCGCGGTTGATCTCTTCCAGCTCCGTCATCAACAGATCGTCGATGGCAAGCCGGCCGGCGGTGTCATAGACGATGGCGTTGAGGGACTCGTTCCGGGCCCGCTCGGCGGCGGCGGCGCAGATCGCTGCGGGGGACTCGCCTTCGGCGCCCGCGTGGACAGGGACGCCGATGCTTTCGCCGAGCTGCTGGAGCTGAAGCACGGCCGCCGGGCGATAGACGTCGGCAGCCACCAGCAGCGGGCGCTTCTTCTTCTTCTTCAGGTAGTTGGCGAGCTTGGCCGCCACCGTCGTCTTGCCGACGCCCTGAAGTCCCAGCAGCAGCACCGAAGTCACACCGCCCGTGGAGCGGGCCAACTCCGGGTCGACCGGACCCATCAGCTCGGTGAGTTCTTCCTCGCACGATCGGACGAAGTGCTGGCCGGGAGTGACGTGGATCGAGCGACCGGAGGCGTCGCGGGTGCGGGTGCCGACCCTGACGCCCAGCGATTTCTGCTTCACCCGGGCCAGGAAGTCCTTGACCACGGCGAAGTCGACGTCCGCCTCCAGCAGTGACATCCGGACGTCGCGCAGGGCTTCGTCGATGTTTTCTTCGCTGAGTTCGCGTACCCCGGCGAGCCGCTCCCTTGCGGCGGTGAATCCTTGCGTCAGCGTCTCTAGCATCGGATGCGGCAGGATAGCGCCGCTTGCCTGAGCTTGCGTCCAGCTGCACCATGAGAGTGCCGCCGGGCGCGCGAGCCCGGCGCGGGGAGGAGGGTTCATGGCGACCGAGGTCGAAGCACAGATTGCGGGGAACGTGTGGAAAATCGAGAAGGCGGTCGGAGACGAGCTCGCGGAGGAAGATGTGATCCTGATCATCGAGTCGATGAAGATGGAGATTCCCGTGGAGGCTCCGTGCTCGGGTCGACTGAGCGAAATCCGCGTGGCAGAGGGGGATTCGATCGAGGAGGGCTTGGTCCTCGCCGTGATCGAGTGAGCCCATGTCCGACGCTGTGACGGCCCAGCTGATCAGACGGTCCGATGGCGCGGCCGTGATCGAGTATCTGGCGCGCGATCCCCTGTCGAACCTGCTGCTCCTGGAACAAGCGAGTCGGCTGGGACAGGCGCCCGCGGCCGGCGAGATGCGCAGCCAGGCCGCCGTTGCGCGCCGAGCTGGCGAGATCATCGGCGTGATGGGCCTGCGGCCGACAGTGGTCCTGGATGCGGCGGTCGAATCCGAGGCGATCGCCTCCTTCCTGCCGCTGCTCGAGACCGTGGGGGTCGGCCTGATCAAGAGTCCGATCGGTCCTGCCACCGAGCTCTGGGAACGGATGTGCCAGCGCGCGGCGCGAAGCACACTGATTGATCGCCGCGAGATCGCCTATCTGGTGCGGCCGGACGATGCTCGACTGCTGCCGACCCGCGACCGGGTTCCCACCCGATTGGCCGAGCGCGACGACCTGGAGCCGCTGGTGATCGCGGCGCGGGAGAGCCTGCGGGAAGAGGGTCGGCCCGATCCCTTCGAGGGCGACGTTCTCGGCTTTCGCCGTTGGGTGCGCGGGCGCTCGCCGCGGGCGCGCGTGATCGAGTCCAAGGGTCGCGTCGTCTTCGTGGGATATGCCGACGTGCGTCGGCCCGAAGGCTGGTTGTTGCAGGGCGTCTACACCTGGCCCGAGTGTCGGAAAGAGGGATTCGCCACCGCGGGGGTTTCGGATCTGTGCCGGGAGGCCTTCGAGGCCGGTGCCGACCACGTCCAGCTGGCCGTCGTCGAGGGCAACGTCGCGGGCCGCCGTCTGTACGAGCGCCTGGGATTTCAGCCGTTTGGGACCCTGCGCACGATCCTGTTCAGCCAGGCTTGATCCACCTGTCAGCCGTCGGGTAGGATGCGCCCCGCCGGGGATCCGCCCCGATTCATCGGCGAATGTCATGGCGCGGTCGAGCCGCGCATTTCCTCAGTAGAGGGCAGGGAGGCGACCATGGGTTTGCTCGATGGTAAGGTTGCGATCGTCACGGGATCCGGCGGCGGCATCGGCCGACAACACGCGCTGGCACTCGCGAAGGAAGGCGCCGCGATTGTCGTGAACGACCTCGGCGGTGCCCGCGATGGCAGCGGTGCCGGCCACAACATGGCCGACGCGGTCGTCGAGGAGATCAAGGCCGCCGGCGGCGAGGCGGTCGCGAACTACGATTCCGTCACCACGGTCGAAGGCGGCCAGTCGATCCTCAAGAGTGCCCTCGACAGCTTCGAGAAGGCCGACATCCTCGTGAACAACGCGGGCATTCTGCGCGACAAGTCCTTCGCCAATACGACCGAAGACCTGTGGGACATCGTGATCAACGTCCACCTGAAGGGAACGTACTGCGTGAGCCACGCAGTCTACAGGCACATGAAGGAACGGGGCGAAGGTGGCGTCATCATCAACACGTCCTCGACCTCGGGTCTGAACGGCAACTTCGGTCAGTGCAACTACGGTGCGGCCAAGGCCGGTATCGCGGGCTTCTCACGCTGTCTTGCCATCGAGGGCAAGAAATACGGCGTGCGTGTCTTCATCTTGGCGCCGGTCGCACTGACGCGGCTCACCGAGGACCTGCCTGGCTTCGATGAGAAGATGAGGGCCACGATGAATCCCGCCCTCGTGTCTCCGCTGGTGGTGTATCTCGCCAGCGATCTCGCCAAGGACCACACGGGAAAGACCTTCTACGTGGGCCATGGCCGGATCGCCGAGATGAAGGTGGTGACCCACACGGGCATCACCAAGCAGGAAGACGGCGGCCTCTGGACCGCCGGGGAGATCGCCGCCAAGATGCTGGCCGGGGAGATCCTGCTGCCCGAGTAGGCCAGTTCGTCGCGGCGCGCCGGCGAGCACTTGCGCGACGACCCGGGCGCTGCGTTGGGGGCTGCTTTTCTCTGGCGGGGGACCGGGGTACCCTCTGCGCCACATGCCGGAAGATCCCCAGGACCCGGCGCTCGAGCCGATCGAAGTTCCCGAGCCTTCCCCGGCCGCGCCGGTCGCGGCCGTAGCGGAGCTCGGCGACCCGATCTCGGCGATGACGCGCCGCTACAACCTGCCGGTGTATTCGTTCTCTTGGCGGTTCTTCCGGGACTTTCGTCTGGACGATACGACCGTCGAGCGGCTTCGGGCGCTCGAAGCGCAGGGCTCGGTCGTATACGTCATGCGCTATGCGAGCCGGCTCGACTACTTCCTCTTCAATACGCTGTTCCTGCGACACGGTCTCCGGCTCTCGCGCTTCGCCAACGGAATTCGTTTCTACTACTACCGACCGATCCTCGACACGATCCGTCGACTGCTCGGGGCCCGGAGCAAGGTCGAGGCCGTCGGAGACCCACAGCGCTCGCGCCGCAACGTGCGCGAGCTGGCCCGGGCCGGTGAATCGTTCTTTCTCTTCCTGCGGACCGCCCGGCTGAGGATCGGCTCGAGGCGGCAGGTCGTTCGCGAGGGCAGGGCCGAGCTCGATCTCCTGGAAGAGGTGGTGCGCTCGGTCTGGAACGGCGAGAAACCGGTGCACGTGGTTCCGCTGGCCATCTTTTGGCGCAAGGGTCCGCGTTCGCGCCGGCGCTTCTTGAATCTCTTCTACGGCGCCGCCACCCGACCCTCGGACCTGGCCAAGGTGACTTCGTTTTTGACCACCTACCGCGATCTTGCGGTCAAGGTCGGTGACCCGATCGACTTGGGGGCGTTCATCGACGCACGCCGCGCCCAGGGTGAACATTCCGTGGCACGCATGGTGCGGCGCTCGATCCTGACCTTCCTGTACCGCGAAGAGAAGGTGGTCGAGGGGCCGACGCTGCGGCCGCGTCACAAGATTCAGCAGGTGGTGGTCAGCGACTCGGGCGTCCAGCAGGCGATTCGCGAACGCGCGGCCGATCGCCATATCCCCATCGAGCGCGCTCAGGCCGAGGCCGAGAAGATGTTCCGCGAGATCGCGGCCCACATGAACTCGACCTTCCTGGCGCTTCTCAACGTAGTGGTGAGCGCGTTGACGCGACGGCTCTTTGCGAACATCGAGGTGAACGGAATCGACAAGGTCGCCGGCTATGCCAAGCTTCATCCGCTGATCCTGGTGCCGAGCCATCGATCCTACTTCGACTTCCTGATCATCTCGATCGTCTTCTATGCCAACTATCTGGTTCCGCCCCACATCGCGGCGCGAGAGAACATGGCCTTCGGACCGTTCGGCTTTCTGTGGCGTCGGGTCGGGGCATTCTTCATGCGCAATTCCTTCGACGACGCGCTCTACAAGCAGGTGTTTCGGGCCTACCTCTCGCATCTGCTGAGCGAAGGCGTGACCCAGGAGTTCTTCATCGAAGGCGGCCGGTCACGGACCGGCAAGACCCTTCCGCCGCGGCTGGGGATCCTGTCGTGGGAGGTCGAGGCCTTCCTGGGAACGGCGCGCCGCGATCTGTTCTTCGTGCCGATTGCGCTGACCTACGAGCGACTGGTGGAAGAGGGCGCCCTGGTCGACGAGCTCGAGGGCGGCCAGAAGCAGCGCGAGAGCTTGCTGGGCCTGGTTCGAGCCCGGAAGTTCCTCCAGCGCCGCTTTGGCAGCGTGACGCTGAACTTCGGTGAGCCGGTTTCGCTGGCTGCCGCCCTCGGAGATCGGCGGGCGCGCCTGGCCGGCGAGCAGACCCCCGAAGTCGTGGCCGAGAAGCGGATCTTCATCGGGAACCTGGGCAACCGGATCGTCGAGCGGATCAATTGGGCGATGGTGCCGAACGCGACGGCGGTCGCAGCTTGTGGTCTGCTGGGGGATCGCAGGCGCGGCCTGTTCCGGACGGAGCTGGTGGGGCGCATGCAGGAGATCGTGGAGCTGCTGCGCCTGCAAGACGTGAAGCTCACGCCCGCCCTGGACCGGGATGCGGGCACGTTCCAGGAATCGATCGTCTCGATCCTCCGCATGGATCTGGTTCGTTCGGACGAGGATCCGCGCGGCGAGATCCTCTACTTCGAGGAGTCGAAACGGCGAGCCCTCGACTTCTACCGCAACTCGATCGTCCACTTCCTGGCCACACCGAGCTTCATGGCGCGACGGCTGTTGGCGGGTCCGGTGGATGAAGATCTGCGGCCCGAGGTGGGGGAATGGCTCCGCGTCTTCTACCGCGAGTTCTTCACGCCCCCGGGCGAGGTGATGGCCGCGCACCTGGACGGCTTCATCGACCACTTCGAACGCAAGGGTTGGCTCGAACGCCGCGAGGGCGAGATCCGGACCACGGAGAAGGGGGTCCCGACCTTCCGCTTCCTGGCCGAGCAGACCCGGGCCTTCGTCGAGGCCTATTACGCCACCTGTTCGGCCGTGCTCGCTGTCGTCACCGACGGCGAGGCCACGGTCAAGGAGCTCCGCAAGGCGGCGGAGGAGCAGTTCGAACGGGCTTGGATCCTGGGTGAGGTGGAGCGCCGGGAGGCCGCCAATCCGATGAATTTCGCCAATGCCGTGGCCTGGCTCGTCGACGAACACATCCTCGAGCAGGTCCAGTCCCAGGGAAAGGGAGATCCCGCCTACGGCCCTGGAGAGGCCTTTGGAGAGCTCACGGCGCTTCGCGAACGTCTGGCGTGCGCGCTGCCTGCCCGGTAGTCTCCGCTCCCCCATGGACCCGCTCAACGCTCTCGACTTCGAAAAGGGCGATGGCCTGGTGACGGCCATCGCGTTGGACGACGCCACCGGCGACGTGCTGATGGTGGCGTTCATGAACGAGCTCTCGTTGCGACGCACGATCGAGACGGGCGAGGTCCATTACTGGAGCCGTTCGCGCGGCAAGCTCTGGCGCAAGGGCGAGCAATCCGGCAACACCCAGCAGCTGAAGTCGCTCTACATCGATTGTGACGGCGACTGTGTCGTGGTCCGCGTGGAGCAGATCGGGCGCGCCGCCTGCCATACTGGCAAGCGCAGCTGTTTCTACCGTCGGCTCGAAGACGGACGCTGGGTGGACGAAGGCGAGCAGGTATTCGACCCGAAGGAGGTCTACGGAAAATGAGCCCGGCCAAGCGCAAGCTGCGCCTGGGACTTCCGCAGGGCAGTCTCCAGGCTACGACCCAACGGCTGTTCGCGCAGGCGGGCTACCAGCTGCGGATCCCGGAGCGCTCGTACTACCCCGACATCGACGATCCGGAGATCGAGTGCTTGCTGATCCGTGCGCAGGAGATGGCGCGCTACGTAGAGCAGGGCGTGCTCGACCTCGGCATCACGGGCTTGGACTGGACGCTCGAGTGCAAGGCGAAGGTGAAGGAGCTGGCCGACCTGCGCGCCGCCTGGCCCAACTACGGGCCGGTGCGCTGGGTCGTCGCCGTCAAGCAAAACTCGAAGATCCGCACACCCAAGGACCTGCAGGGCAAGCGCATTGCCACCGAGGTGGTGAACCTGACCCGGCGTTACCTGAAACAGCACAAGGTCACGGCCCACGTGGAGTTCTCCTGGGGCGCGACCGAAGTCAAGCCCCCCGTGCTCGCCGACGCCATCATCGACGTGACCGAGACCGGCTCGAGCCTGCGGGCCAACAACCTGCGCATCATCGACACCGTGATGGAAAGCACGCCGCGGCTGATCGCCAATCGCGAGTCGGTCAAGGACCGCTGGAAGCAGGGCAAGATGGAGCGTCTGCTGATGATGCTGAAGGGCGCCATCGAGGCCATCGAACGGGTCGGGCTGATGATGAACGTGCCCAAGGCGAAGCTCGATCGGGTGCTGAAGGTCCTGCCCGCCCTGGGAACGCCCACGATCTCGACCCTGGCTGACGAGAACTGGATGGCGATCAACACGATCGTCCGAGAGTGCATGGTGACCGAACTCGTTCCCAAGCTGTCTTCGGCCGGCGCCAAGGCCATCGTCGAATACCCGCTGAACAAGATCATCGAGTAGCCGTGTCGGGTCTGGTTCGGCGCCTCGCGGGCATCCTGCCGAGCTACGCGAAGATCGCCTGGTTCGGGTGGGTAGCGCCGCGCATCCACGGGCCCCTCACGGTTCACCAAGGTGTCATCCTGTCCGCGGACGAGCCTCAGCGGGTGCTCCTGAGCGTTCGCCATGACCTCCGCGGCTGGGAGCTGCCGGGCGGCCACGCTTCGGGCGACGAGTCGGGAGAGGTGGCCGTCTGTCGCGAGATTTTCGAGGAGACCGGCCTCGAGGTGCGCGTGGAGCGCCTGGTCGGCGAGTACACGCGCAGCGGCTTCCGGCCCCACACGGCCCGCATCTACCGGTGTCGCCCGACCGGCGGCCAGCTGCGCCCGAGCTTCGAGACCCCCGTGGTGCGCTGGTTCCCCGTCGACGCCGTGCCCGAAACCCTGCTGCCCTGGTATCGCGGCCCGCTGGCCGACGCCCTGGCCGACCTCGATACACCCGTCCGGCGCCAGGAGCGCTGGGGCCTGCACGACATCCTGGCCGGCATCGGTATCGATCTGCGCATGCGGCTCACCGATCACCGGGCCGGCTCAGCCGCCCGCAGCCGGGGACCTGGGTGACATTCGGTCCAGCCACGTTCCCATATACGAGTGATCGACCGCACGGTTGATCGTTTTGGGTTTTGCTTGCAGAGGTTCCCGTG
>SMWR01000135.1 GCA_004356735.1 Deltaproteobacteria bacterium | reverse complement strand
TCGAGCCTCTGGCGCAGCGCCACGTTGAGGCTGCGGATGCCCCCACCCACCGGCGTCGTGAGCGGGCCTTTGATGCCAACCCGGTACTCGCGGAAGGCCGTCACGGTGTCGTCTGGAAGCCACTCGCCGGTCTCGTCGAAGGCCTTCTGGCCCGCGAGCACCTCCATCCATGCGATCTTGCGCTTGCCGCCGAAGGCCTTCTCGACCGCGGCGTCCAATACCCGGACCGAGGCGGCCCAGATGTCGGGGCCGGTTCCGTCACCCTCGATGAAGGGAATGATGGGTTGATCCGGAACCGACAGGTGTCCATCGGAATCCAGCGTGATCTTCTTTCCCCCGGCAGCGGGCGTCGATGTAGAGCTCGTCATGGCGCGTGCGGTATATGGAATCCTGGCTCCCGACGCCAACACTAGTTTGGGTCAGTTCCCGTGGGGGTGTCACTCTCCCGAAGGGTCCTCCCGTCGGGGCAATCGGACACGCAGGTGAAGTGCTTCGAGCTGCTCCTTCTCGACCGGAGCGGGTGTATCCATGAGCAGATCCTGACCTCTTTGGGTCTTGGGGAACGCAATCACGTCGCGAAGGCTGTCGAGTCCGGCCAGCAGCATGGCGAAACGGTCGTAGCCGAAGGCAAAGCCCCCATGGGGCGGCGCGCCCGCATCGAGGGCATTCAGAAGGAAGCCGAAACAGGCCTCGGTGTCCTGCTTCGAATACCCGAGAATCTCGAAGATTCGGCGCTGGACGTCCGAGCGGTGGTTGCGAAGGCTACCGGATCCGAGCTCGACGCCGTTGATCACCACGTCATAGTGGGTGCCACGGACCTTCTCCGGATCCGTCTCGAGCAGCTCGACGTCCTCGTCCACAGGCGCCACGAAAGGCTGGTGCGTATAGGTCAGTTTCTCGTCGCCGTCGCGCTCGAACAGCGGGAAGTCAACGACGAACAGCACGTCCCACTCGCGTCCGTCGATGCGACCGAGGCGTTCGCCCAGATCGGTTCGCAGCCGCGACAGGACACCGTTGACCTTGGCCGACTTGTCGGCCTGGAAGAAAATCAGACTGCCCGGACGCGCCTCGGTGAGCTTCTGGACCTTTGCCTTCTCGTCTTCGGAGAAGAACTTCACGATCGGGGACCGCCACTCACCGTCTTCGGTCACGCGGATCCAGGCGAGTCCGCGCGCGCCGAGCTCCTTCTTGACGAAGGACTCGAGACGGTCGACGTCGCCACGGCTCAACTTCTGGGCGTCGTGAATCGGCAGACACTTCACGATGCCGCCGTCGTCCACGGCAGCGCGAAACGCACGGAAGCCGCTCTCCCGGAACACGTCGGTGAGATTGACGAGCTCGAGCTGGATGCGGGTGTCCGGACGGTCGCTGCCGTAGCGCGCCATGGCGTCGGCGTAGGCGATGCGCGTGAACGGGCGCGGAAGCTCGATATCGGCCACTTCGCGGCAGCCCCGCGCCGTGACCTCTTCGAGCACCGTCAGCACGTCTTCGATCCCGACGAAGGCCATTTCCAGGTCGATCTGCGTGAACTCGAGCTGGCGGTCGGCGCGCTGGTCCTCGTCCCGGAAACACCGGACGATCTGGTAGTAGCGGTCGAAGCCCGCGATCATGAGCATCTGTTTCATGATCTGGGGGGACTGTGGGAGCGCATAGAATTCGCCCGGCTGAAGCCGGCTCGGTACCAGGAAATCGCGCGCACCCTCGGGCGTCGACTTCGTCAGCATCGGCGTCTCGATCTCGATGAAGTCCAGGTCCGACAAGCTGCGGCGCACCGACTGATAGAGACGGTGTCGCAGTCGCAAGGCGCGCTGCAACGGCGGGCGCCGCAGATCGTGCAGCCGGAAGCGCAGCCGGGTCTGCTCATCGGCCTCGACCGTCTCCTCGATGGGGAACGGCGGCGGCGTGGCGCGGTTCAGCAACCGCAACTCGGTCACCTCCACCTCGACCTCGCCGGTGGGCATCTTCGGATTGATGGTGTCCTCCGAACGCCGCATTACGACGCCACGCACGAGGATGACGTACTCATGGCGAAGCTCGCCGGCGCGCTCGTGGGCCTCGGGAGAGGCATCGGGTCGGAAGACCACCTGCACCAACCCCTCACGGTCGCGCAGGTCGACGAAGATCACGCCGCCATGGTCGCGGCGCCGGTGCACCCAGCCGCCGAGGATGACCTCGGAGCCTTCGAGTTCGACGCCGACGTCACCCGCCGCGTGGGTGCGGCGAAGCTCACCTATCACGTCCAGAACGGCGTATTCCCGCGCCACGAATCCCCTCATCGGGAGTGGTCAAAAGGACAGAAAAGTTTAACGAAATCGCGGAGTTGGTTAGCAACCCGCCAAGCCTGTGTCAACCGGTGCGCCAGCCGCGCCTTGTGGTTCGCCGAGGCGGCGAACCACCGGAACGTGGGGAGGTTGGCGAACGGTCAGCGTCGTCCCTGCGGCGCTGGAGGCGGAATCAGGCTTGGAGTTCATCGGCCGTGCAGACGCAGTTCCGGCCCTGGGACTTGGCCAGGTACATGGCCTTGTCGGCCACGTCGAGCAGCGCGTCCCGATCCGACGCGTGCTTGGGATAGGTGGCGACACCGATGCTGATGCTGAGACGAATCGGGGCTCCCCGTTCGCCCTCGAAGATCGTATCGGCCACCATGCGTCGGATGCGCTCCCCGATGGTCGCGCCCTCCTCCAAGTCGGTGTCGATCAGCAGGATCGTGAATTCGTCGCCACCATACCGGGCCAGCGTGTCCACCTGGCGAATGCATTCCTCGAGAACCTCAGCGAGTTGACGCAGGACGTCGGAGCCCACCAGGTGACCGTACTGATCGTTCACCAGCTTGAAGCGATCCAGGTCGAGGAAGAGGACGGCCAGCTCCTTCTTGTAGCGTTCGGCTCGCTGGATCTCGCGTTCGGTGGCTTGGAGCAGGTAGCGCGCGTTGTAGGCCTCGGTGACGTCGTCGATGAAGGCCCGCTCCTTTGCGCGGTGGAAGCGCTCGGCATTCTGGAGGGCGAGTTCCGCGTGGCGGGCGACGAGCCGCGCACGATCGATGGCACTCGAATCGCGCTCTTTCGTTTCGTCGAAGGCCCAAATCAGACCGGCCTCGGATTCCTGGCTGCGCACGGGCACGACCACGGCCGGGCCGGGGTCGATGCCACAGGAGCGCAGGATGTCGTGCATCTTCCCATCGGCTACGGTCACCGGGCCCGAGACACCATCGAGGTCCGGCGCCTTGTCGGTGACCAGGATGTCCCGCAGCCGGTGTGCCTGATCCTCATCGAAGCCCCGCGTCGCGACGCCCTCGGACCGTGGCACCGAGGTGCACCGGAAGTGAACGACACCGCGGCGGCAACCCAGGGTACCGAGCACGAGATCGAGGGCCACCGCGTAGACCTCGCCCGGATCGAGACAGCGGAGCAGCACCCGGCAGGATTCGACGATCTCGATCTCGTCCCGCAGCCGCGCGTTTTCGGCCAACAGACGGCGGCGGGCCAGGATCTGCTCCACCGCGAGCGCGAGCTCTTCGGGTCGGATCGGCTTGATCAGATAGTCGGCAGCCCCCATCCGCAGGGCGCCCACGGCGCTCTCCACCGAAGCGTTCGCCGTCAACAGGACGAACTCGGTTCCCGGGTGCTCACGCTGGATGCGCTCCAGAAGCTCGATGCCCGACATGCCCGGCATGGTCAGGTCCGAGACGACGAGATCGGCCCGCTCACGCGACAGGCTTTCGAGCGCCCGCTCTCCGGACTCGCACGTTTCGACCCGTGCAAGCCCCTCGAGGGCATCACGAACAATCTCCCGAACCAGCCGGTCGTCATCGACGACCACGATCCGTCCGTCGGCCTGCGCCACAACCTTCATCCCGGGCCTCCTCGCCCAGCATCTCCAGATCACAGAATCGTCCGTTCGGGCGGGCGGCTTGACCCTGGACTTGCCGTCTCCCGACGTCCATGGGTGAAAATAGCAACGACTCGACCGACGCCGCAACGATTCGACTAAGCTCGCCGCCGTGGCACAGGCGAACGAACTGGACGAGGCCCTGTCCTCGTACCGGCGCGCGGTCGAGTCGTTCCAGTGGGAGCTGCCGGCGGCCTTCAACTTCGGCCACGACGTCGTCGACCGCTTCGCGGCAGAGCCCGACCGGCCCGCTGTCATCTGGCGTAGCGCGGCCGGCGAGTCCCGACGCTTGACCTTCGGCGAAATAGCCGCCGGATCGAATCGCGTTGCCCACCTGATGCGCTCGCTCGAGATCGCGCCGGGTACTCCCGTGATCGTGATGCTCCCGCGGGTTCCCGAATGGCAGATCGTCATCGTCGGAGCGCTGAAGGCGGGGCTCCTGGTGATCCCGAGTTCCGCGATCCTGCGCCCGAAGGACATTGCGTACCGTGTGGACCACAGCGGCGCCGTCGCCGTGATCGCAGCGGCCGAGTCGACCGATGCCGTCGATCGGGTCCGCGCCGAGCTCGTTTCGGTCAAGCACTTCCTCTGCCTCAATCAGCGCGGCGGTTCCGTGCCGGACGGATGGACCGACCTGTCCGACGCGCTGGCGTCGATGCCCGACGACGCCAGCGCCGGACACCCGACCCGGGCGACCGACCCAGCCCTCGTCTACTACACGTCAGGAACCACGGGCCCGCCGAAGGCCGTGCTCCACGACCACGGCTACACCTGGACCCAACGCTACACGTCCAAGTTCTGGCACGGGGTGCGGCCGGGCGAACGGCTCTGGACCACCAGCGATACGGGCTGGGCCAAGGCGGCCTACGGCGTGATCTTCGGACCGTGGAGCTGGGGTGCCGAGGTCGTGCTCTACCAGGGCCGCTTCGAGGCACGGGCCGAGATCGACTTCTTGTCCGATATCGATCCCCATGTCTTCTGCGCGCCGCCCACTGAATATCGGATGTTGGTGAAGGAGGACCTGTCGCGGCTCTCGACATCGAATCTGCGTGAGTGCGTTTCGGCGGGAGAGCCGCTCAATCCCGAAGTGATCCGAGCCTGGCATGACGCAACGGGCATTACCATCCGCGACGGCTACGGCCAGACCGAGACCATCCTACTGGTCGGCAACCTGGTGGGAACCCCGGTTCGGCCGGGATCGATGGGATTGCCGATGCCGGGGCACCGGGTCGATGTGATCGGCGAAGATGGGCAAGCGCTACCGCCCCACGAGGTCGGAGACATCGCGCTCCACGGTGCACCGCCCAGCCTGTTTCGCGGCTACTGGAAGGACGACGCCGCATCGGCCCGTTGTCGTCGGGGAGACTGGTATCTGACCGGCGACCGCGCCTACCGGGACGAAGACGGCTTCTTCTGGTTCGTCGGCCGTGACGACGACGTGATCATCTCAGCCGGTTATCGCATCGGGCCGTTCGAGGTCGAAAGCGCATTGATCGAACATCCCAGTGTGGTCGAGGCTGCCGCGGTGGCGGCCCCGGACCCAGACCGGGGCTCGATCGTGAAGGCCTACGTGGTGCTACGCGAAGGCACGGTCGGCGACGATTCACTGGCTCGCGCACTCCAAGAGCACGTCAAGGCAATCACCGCGCCCTACAAGTATCCCCGAGCCATCGAGTTCGTGACGTCACTGCCCAAGACCGTGAGCGGCAAGATCCGCCGGGTCGAGCTGCGCCAACGCTCAGAGGATCCGGCCGACGCCTAGATCGCCGGGTGGCAGCACCTGCACCCAGGACTTCCCACCGTCCTGGCTGCGCAGCACCATGCCCTGCTGACCGACGATGAAGCCTACCCGCAGCTTCTGCTCGAAATCCAGGTCGCGCATGAAGGTGAAGACCGTCGGGAACTCGTCCTCGGTCGGAGCCGTCCAATGGCTTCCGCCATCATCCGAAAACCGCACGAGGCCCTTCTCGCCCACGGCGATCGCGCGACCGTTCAACAAAGTCACCGAGAACAGCGCCTGCTTGCGGTCGATGCCCTCGTAGCGCCAACTCTTGCCGCCGTCCCGGCTGCGGAGAACCACGCCACCGAGGCCCGAGATCAGGCCGTTCACGTCATCGGAGAAATGCACCGTGAAGAGATAGGGATTTTGGACCACGGCGATTTCGACGTGCGGCCCCTCGGCAACCCGACCCTCGAAATAGCGCTCAAGGAAGGTGGGATCGTCCTGCTGGAAGTCCTCGTAGTCCCACGGCGGCTTGTTGGGCATGCGCAGACGGTCGCTGAGGATTCCGGCGTCTTCGAGGGCGCCCTTGGTCTCGTCGATCCGAGCCGAGATGATGTCGAACAGCGCGTAGGGGTCTTCGGGGTTGCCGAACTCCTTCATCTCGCGCTCGCTCACGAAAGGATCAATCAGGATGTTAAGATGGGCTTCGTCTTCGATTTTTTTGGCAAAGACAGTCAGGCGGGATACATCGTCGTCACCGATCACGATCTGGTTGTATCCAAAGACGATCGGATCCATCCAGACGTCGCCTACGATCTGGCTGCGGTTCCAGTTCTCACCGCCGTCATCGGAACGGAAGATGTAACCGAACTCTCCGACGATCCAGCAGTTCGTGCTCGGCGCGTCGAGGCAATAGATATCGGTCAGGCCGACGTCCTCGTAGACCTTTTCACTGTTTCGCACCTTTTCCTGGTCCGAAGGGCTCAACCAAACGAACATCGGGTGGTCGACGGTGATCGTGATCGAGTGATCGATCCAGGTCGCGCCACCATCCGTGGTGAGAATCCGGGTGCCCCATTCGCCAACCGCCCAGGCGGTCGACTCGTTGATCGCGTGGACAGCGAACAGGTGCGTACCCTCGCCCTGCTTGAGGTTCTCCTGGGCGGTCCAGGTCTTTCCGCCGTCCGTCGTGCGCAGGGTCGTACCGCTCTGTCCGACGGCCCAGCCATGATTCATGTCGGCCATGGAAACCGAATAGAGCAGATGGTTGGTCGGGGTCTGGCCCTTGTTCCATTTCTCACCGCCGTTTTCGGTCCAGTAGACGGCGCCCTGGTAACCCACGGCCACCGCGTGATTCTCGTCGACGACCGAGACCGAGAACAAATCGTCAAAGATGTCGATCTCACCCGCGGCGACGCGGGGACCGAAATCGAACTGATGACAGCCGATCTGGGAAAAGACACAGAGCAGGCCAATGGCCAGCAGAATGGAGGGGCGCGACTGGGTCATGGAATCTCCCGATGCTAGGCACGAGGGTTCTTCGCGGCACGGCCACGAGCGAACGATCCTGTACACTAACGCCCCGTCCGAATTCGATCCAACCGATCCGTAACCGACCGGAAAAACAGGGAAATCGCAAGGGAGACGCGTGGAGGAAGTGCAGCACGGATCGCTGTCGGTTTTGCCCAGAAGCCGCGCCGCGAGCGCACACCGCTGGCGAACGTCGGGGATCGAGCCCGTGCTGCGATTGCTGGGTTGGGCCATCGTTTCTGCGTGTGGACGAATCGTTGTCGCCTTGCTCTCCCCTTTCTCGGGCCACGCCCGCTGCCAAGCCCGCCTCGATGCCTGGCGGACGAGAACGACCCGGCGTGCCGTCGACGTGCTGGGCCGACTGAAGGGGGTCTACGTCAAGGCCGGACAATTCGCGGGCCACCGTCACGACATCGTTCCCGGCAGCGCCAGTGACGCCCTTGCCGAGCTGCGCGATCGGGTGAAGCCATTGCCGTTCGAGCGGATCCGCCGGGTGGTCGAGTCGGAGCTCGGTGGCAGCATCGAGGAACGGTTCACGGAATTCCAACCCGAGGCCCTGGGGGCGGCCTCGCTGGCGCAGGTCCACCGCGCCCGCCTGCCGTCAGGCGAAGAGGTGGCGGTAAAGATCCAGTACCCGTGGCTCGAGGCGTCCTTGGCTGTGGACCTGGCCATCGTGCGCGGTCTGATCCGCGTCGCGAGCTGGTTCCGAGGTCCGGGCCCCATCGACTGGGAGCAGCTCTTCGACGAGTTCGCCGCCGGCCTTCAGGACGAACTCGACTTCGGCCGCGAGGCGGCCTATGCGTCGGAGATCGCCGCAAACCTTTCCGGCGACGCCGGGATCGTCGTGCCCACCATCGTGGCTTCCCACTCCGCCAAGCGCGTGCTCACCATGAGCTACCACGAAGCGATCCGGATCTCGGACCTCGAGCGCCTCGGGGCCGCCGGGGTCGACATGACCGCCGTGCTGCAGATCGTCGGTCGGGCCTACGCCCGCCAGGTCTTCGTCGACGGCCTCTTTCATGCCGACCCCCATCCCGGTAATCTCTTCGTGCTCGACGAACCTGAGGCGAGCACGCAACCGCGCGTGCTCTTCATCGATTTCGGTCTGAGCCGACGCCTCGATCCGGTGCTGCGGCGCGAAATGCGCCGGGGAATCTATTCCATCATCCAGCGCGACCTGGACGGATTCATCTCCGCCATGCATCGCATGGGCATGATCGCACCGGGTGCCGAAGCCGAGGTCCGCCAATCCGTCCACGCCATCTTCGTCCGCATCGCAGACCAGGGCGGCGCGCTCGACGTCTCCGGCTCCGCCGTCCTCGGCCTCAAGAACCAGGCCAAGACATTGCTCCAAGACACGCCCGGCCTTCAACTCCCCAACGACCTGCTGCTCTTCGCCAAGACCGTGACCTACGTCTTTGCCCTGGCTGCCGAGCTCGCACCCGACGTGGACATGGTCCGCCTCTGCCTGCCCTATCTCCTGCAGTTCCTGGCAGAGAAGGACCCGGAAACCGAGGGGTAAAGACGCGAGAGCGAAGCGAGACATCGCGCCCCGCAGGCGCAAGACCGCAGCCACCGGGGACTACTCGGCCCCGCCCTTTCGACCCCCCAGGCGCAATCCCTGCAGACGGATGAAGCCGGTGGCGTCGGCCGGGTCGTACGTGTCCTCCGGTCCTGCAGCTTCGAACGATGCCAAGGCCTGGGAGTAGAGCGAGACCGGGGAGCGACGGCCTGTGACGCGGCAGCTGCCCTTGTAGAGCAGAACGCGGACCTCGCCAGTCACGTTCCGCTGGGATTCGTCGATGGCAGCGCGCATGAAATCCATCTCGGGCGAGAACCAGAAACCGTTGTAGATGAGCTCGGCAAAGCGCGGCGACAGGCGGTCGCGCTCGTGCATCACCTCCCGGTCCATGGTGATCGACTCCATGGCGCGGTGGGCCGCGTGCAACACGGTGCCGCCCGGCGTTTCATAGACGCCGCGCGACTTCAGTCCCACGGAGCGGTTCTCGACCATGTCGACCCGGCCGATACCGTGCTCGCCGGCCAGACGATTGAGCCTTCCCAGCAGCTCGGCTGGTGAGAGCGTCTCATCGTCGACGGAAACCGGAGTCCCCTGGTCGAATCCGATCACGATCACAGACGGCTCGTCCGGCGCATCCTGGGGCGAGCGCGTCAGCATGAACATTTCTTCATCGGGCGCTCGCCACGGATCTTCGAGAATGCCTCCCTCGAAGGAGATGTGCATCAGGTTCCGGTCCACCGAGTAGGGCGTCTTCAGTGTCGCCGTTACCGGGATCCCGTACTTCTGGGCGTAGGCGATGCAATCGGTGCGCGAACGGATGTCCCAGCGGCTGTCCCGCCACGGGGCGATGATCGCCAGCTCGGGGGCCAGGGCCCGGAAGGTCAGCTCGAAGCGGACCTGGTCGTTGCCCTTGCCGGTGGCCCCATGGGCGACCGCGTCACATCCCGTCTCCCGCGCGACCTCTGTCTGGACCTTCGCGATCAACGGGCGCGCCAGGGCCGTGCCCAGCAGATACGTGCCTTCGTAGATGGCGCAGCCGCGGATCGCCGGAAACACGTAGTCCCGGACGAACTCTTCACGAACGTCACGAACCACGCAGTCGACGGCGCCGGTGGCCCGTGCCTTCTCGGCAAGCCCCGACAACTCTTCTTCCTGCCCCACGTCGGCGCAGTAGGCCACGACCTCGCAGTCGTAAGCCTCGATCAACCAGTGCAGGATGACGGATGTATCCAGGCCACCGCTGTAGGCGAGACAAACCCGCTTCACCGGGGGGCGGGGGGACATGGCGAATCCTCCGGCGCGCGAGTCTACTGTTTCAGAGCGCCGAGTCGAATCGCCGTGGTCCGCCCAGCGGTGAGGTCTGTGTTGCTGCGGATCTCGCCGCCCAACTCCTGGATGGTCCGGAGAACCGTGTCCGGAATCGGCTCGCCAGGATCCTCGATCGAGACGCCATCGCCCCGGCCGTCCACGACGCCGATCATCACATACTGGTTGCCGTTTCGTTCGACCGATCGAGCGGTGACCGCCACCGTGCTCTCCGCAGCGGCATTCTCCAGCCGGTCCTGGAGCAACTGGACGATCGCCAACTCGAGAAGCGAACCGTCGCCCGGGACCCAGGGAAGCCTGTCCGGCAGTTGGACGTCGAAGTTGACGTTGCGCGCTGCAAAGGCGGATGAAACGTGGCGGACGGCGTCGGCCACAGCGCGAACGGGATCGAAGCTGCCACCGGGAGACCAGGAAGAGCCGTGATTGCCGGAAAGGATCCGCTCCAGTTCATCGATCCACTTGCGAAGCTGGGCCAGTCCGCGCAGACCGTCCTCCACCAGCTCGCGATAACGCTCATCGCGTCTGCCGCCAGTCTGTTCCAGGACTTCATCGAGTACCCGGGTGAGATCGTTCACGGGCTCGCGCATCTCCCGGCGGAGGGAATGCAGGCGCTCGTCTTCGGACGAGGTCTCGGCAAAGAGCACCACGAACCCGACCCGTCCCTCGCTGGCCTCGATCGGCGACGCGATGGCGGCGTATCCAAAGCCCCCGTGGCGGATCCGAAAACGCTCGGTCTCCCCGTCGCTGCAGACCCGGGCGACCGCAACCAGCACGGCTTCGCGCGCCCCACCGTCGAACAGTTTCGACAGCGGCTTACCGCGTACGTCTGCGGCCGCGACGCCGAAACGGGACGCAAAGGCCGGATTCACGTACGCCGCGCTGCCGTCCTGATCCCCGACAACGATGGGGGCTTCGATATAATCGAGCAGCGAAGTGCTCATCGGTTCCCCGGTCACTTCTCCTGGGGGAGCTCGTACTCCTCGTGCTCGCGCATGATCTGTTCGATCTCCTCATCATCGAGGGTGCCGCGGGCACTGACAGTGATGGATTGCTCTCCATTGGTGGCCAGATCACGTGCCGAAACGCTGACGATGCCGTTTGCGTCGATGTCGAAGGAGACTTCGATCTCGGGCTCTCCCTTCGGCGCCGGTGGAATGTTGCTGAGGACGAACTCACCAAGCAGATCGTTGTCCTCGGCCTTGTCGCTCTCTCCCTGCAGCACGCGAATCTTCACCGCGCTCTGGTCGCTCCGCGTCGTGGTGAAGACGTGGGCCTTCATCACCGGGACCGTGGAGTTGCGATGGATCAGCTCGGCGAAGTGGCCGTCGAAGGTCGCAATGCCGAGCGAGAGCGGCGTCACGTCCAGCAGCAACAGGTCCTGCTCGTGAGAGGTCAGCACACTGCCCTGGATACAGGCCCCGATCGCGACGACCTCGTCCGGGTTGACTCCGCGGTGCGGTCGCTTCCCGAAATAGTCGGCCACGGCCTTCTGCACCAGCGGCATGCGCGTCTGGCCACCCACCAGGATCACGTGATCGATCAAGTCCTTGGTCAGTTCCGCATCGGCCAGGCACTGCTCGACGCATTGAGTCGTCCGCTGTACGACGTCGGCAGCCAGGCTCTCCAGCGTCTCGCGGTCGATCTCGAGGTTCAGGTGACGCGGCCCGTTCTCGTCGTTGGCAATGAAAGGGAGGTTCAACTCCGTGGTTTGAACCGACGAGAGGTCGCACTTGGCCTTCTCGGCGGCATCCTTGAGCCGCTGGAGGGCCATGGCGTCGCCGCGCAGGTCGATGCCCTCGCGAGCCTCGAACTCTTTCAGGATGTGATCGACCAGGCGCCGATCGAAATCCTCTCCACCCAGGAAAGTGTCGCCGCTGGTGGCGAGAACCTCGACGACACCGTCGCCGAGTTCGACGATCGAGATGTCGAAGGTTCCGCCGCCCAGGTCGTAGACGGCGATCTTCTCCTCGACCTCGCGGCCGATGCCATAGGCCAGGGCCGCCGCCGTGGGTTCGTTGATGATCCGCAGGACGTTGAGGCCCGCGATCTTTCCTGCGTCCTTGGTGGACTGCCGCTGGGTGTCGTTGAAGTGGGCGGGAACCGTGATGACGGCATCGGTGACGGGCTCGCCCAGATACTCCTCGGCGACGTGCTTCATCTCCCGCAGGATGATGCCCGCGATCTCGGCACACGTGAACGTCTTTCCGCCGATGATGACGCGCGGATCGTCGTTGGGACCGCGCACAATCTCAAAGGGCGACAGCTCCATTGACTTCTGCACCTCTTCCGAATCGAAGCGGCGCCCGATCAGGCGCTTCGACGCGGAGACGGTGTTCCGCGCGTTGGTGATCGCCTGACGCTTGGCCAGGTGACCCACCAGGCGCTTGCCGTCCTGGGAGATGGCGAACATCGAGGGGCTGGTCTTGTAGCCTCCGGCGTTCGGGATCACGACCGGCTTGCCTCCATCGATCACCGCGACACAGGAGTTCGTCGTTCCCAGGTCGATGCCAATTACCCGGCTCATATCATCCCTCCGCTGCTACGCCCGGGGCGTTGCCGTAGGCGTCTCAATTCCTCTTGGATCTCGGGGTTCGAGGGGTCCAGCTTCCGCGCCGTCTGCACGACGGACTGGGCCTGCTGGCGCAGTCCGAGACGGCGCAGGACCTTGCTCAGGGTCAGGTGATAGACGGCCCCCTCGGGCTCGAGTTCCACGGCACGCTCGGCGTACTCGCGAGCCTGCTCCAGGTCGTCGCCCGCCATCGAGAGCTCAGCGGCTCGGTGCTGGATCTCGGGGTCCGACGGTCGATACATGATCGCCTCTTCCAGAAGATTGAGGGCCTCCTTCTGACTGCGGCCGTCCGAGGTGTCCATCGCTTGCTCGATCAGCTTTTCGGCCCGCATCTGGGCCAGGTTGGCCAACACCTCGCCAAAGGCTTCCTTGTAGTCGTCCGTCCAGGGATCGAAAGCAATGGCGAGCCGGATGCAGGAGGCGGCCTCGTTCCAGTTCTCCTGGTGACGCAACACGCGCGCCGATCCGAAGAGCTCGCGGGCACGGCGTTTGCGCTCGAACAGGATCTCATCCGGGATCTTCACCTGACGGCGCAGCTTTTCGAGCATTTCACGTTTGCTGAGCTTATGGGGCGCGTCACCGGGCTTCACCGCGGTTGCGACTTTCGCCGATTGCGGCGACGAGCCGACCCGATACGACTTCGCGATCTCGGCGCGCGTCGTGGGATCCATCAGGAGCTCATAGGCGAGCGCGATCTTCTTGAAGACCCGGTCGAGTCGCTCGGCGTAGTCGCCGATCTCGCGCCGGAAGTAGCGGTCGGGATGGAAATCTTTCGAGAGCTTGAAGTACGCGCGTTTGATCGTCTTGCTGTCGGCGTCGGCGGCGACTCCGAGCAGCTCGTGGTACGGGCGATCGAGCTGCCGATCGAAGCTCAGGATGCGCTCCTGAAGCTCCACGTCGATGTCGAGGTCGGTATCGATCGCCCCCGGATCGACCACCGCTTCGGACTCCTCGCCCGCGTCCAGACTGACGAGGCCCGCCTCGATCCAGCGCTCGAGACAACCCTCGAGCTGAGCCGGGGGTTGACCGCTCATCTCGCGCAACCTCCCCCACGGCGTCGCACCATCGATTCGCGAGAGGAGAAAGCCTTCTTCCGGACTCAGATTCACTCCCCTGCTCTCCCATCCCGGTACGAGTCGCGGCACTCGGTCGTCCTCACCGGTCTCCGTGGCTCGTTGCATGAATCCCCCGACGGCGGGCGCACCACGAGCACTCTCGCCAATGCACTTCTTCGGCATGAAATGGCCAGAAACTTAGGCACGGCATGAAGTTCCGGGCCCCGCGCGCGCGCCCGTCGGTCCCCGCGGGGCACGGTAGCTTGGAAACCGGCGTTTCCGAGCGCCGAACTCAGTTCTTGTGGGAGAGCAGACGCTCCAGGATGGCCTTCTGGACGTGCAATCGGTTCTCGGCCTGGTCGAAGACGATGCTGCGCTCGCCGTCCAGGACCGAGTCCGTGATCTCCTCGCCCCGGTGGGCGGGCAGGCAGTGCATGACCCAGGCGTCCGGTGCCTCCTCGAGCAGGGCATCGTTCACCTGGTAGGCAGCGAAGACCTGGCGTCGCAGCTCGCTCTCGTCCTCCTGGCCCATGCTGGTCCAGACGTCGGTGTAGATGAAGTTGGCTCCGCGGACGGCTTCCCGTGGGTCTTCGGTCCATGAGAGCCGGGCACCGCTGCGGGTCGCCAGTCGGTCCGCCGCCTGGCGGATCCGGGCGGCGGGTCGGTGGCTGGCCGGGGTCGCCAGGCGCAGGTCGAGCCCCAGCACGGCGGCCCCGTTCAGCAGCGAGTTCGCCATGTTGTTCCCGTCTCCCACGTAGGCGATGGATGCATCCTTGAGCTCGACCCGCTCCGCCATGGTCTGCAGATCCGCCATCACCTGACACGGATGCAGAAGATCCGTGAGTCCGTTGATCACGGCGATGCCGGCCGACTGCGCCAGCTCTTCCAGCAATTCGTGGCTGTAGGTGCGCGCTACCAGGCCGTCGACCCACAGGGACAGGTTGCGTGCCACGTCGGCCGGCGTCTCCCGCGTGCCGATTCCCACCTGGTCCGGCTGCAGCAAGATCGCATGGCCGCCGAGCTGGGTAACACCCGCTTCGAACGTCACGTGGGTCCGGAGCGACGGCTTCTCGAAGAACATCGCAAGGGTTCGGCCCTGTAGGGTCTGGGGTCGCTTCCCTTCCCGGTCGAGTCGCTTGAACTCGCGCGCCCGGTCGAGCAACGCCAGCAAATCCTCCGCGGGCCAATCGGCCAGTGAGATGAAATCCTTCGGCATGGTTCAGTGGGTAAGCAGCGTGCCGACGCCGCCGTCAGTGAACATCTCGAGCAACACGGCGTGGAGCACACGACCGTCGATGATGTGGGTATTCTGGACTCCCCGCTCGAGAGCCTCGATGCAGCATTCGACCTTGGGAATCATTCCCTCGCGGATCGCTCCCTCTTCGATGTGCTTGCGCACCTCTTCGATGCTGAGTTGCGTAATCAGCTCCCCCCTGGAATCGCGAATGCCTTCGACGTCGGTCAACAGGATGAGCTTCTCGGCCTCCAGCGCCGCTGCGACCGCTCCAGCCGCCTCGTCCGCGTTCACGTTGTGGGTGATGCCTTCCGAATCGACCCCGATTGGCGCAATCACGGGAATGAAGCCGGCATCGGTCACGGCTCGGATCGGCGCCGGATCCACCGACACGACCCGGCCGACCCGGCCCAGGTCGCAATCGTCTACCAGCCGCTGGGTCACCCGGATCATGTCGCCGTCGCTACCGGTGAGCCCGATTGCGCGACCGCCGCCCCTCTGGATCATCGAGACGATGGCGCGGTTGACCTTGCCGCCCAGAACCATCTCGACCACCTCCATGGTCTCATCATCTGTGACGCGCAGGCCGTCCGCGAACTTCGATTTCTTGCCCAGCCGCGCCAGGGTGGCTTCGATCTGTGGGCCGCCGCCGTGAACGAGCACCGGCCGCAACCCGACGTATTTGAGCAACACCACGTCCACGGCGAAGGAGTTCTGGAACTCCTCATCCAGCATGGCGCTGCCCCCGTACTTGATCACGATGGTCTTGTCGTAGAACCGTTGGATGTACGGCAGGGCCTCGATCAGGACCTCGGCTTTGTCGATCAGCTGCTTCATGGGCGATCCGTAGTCGGGACGTTAGAAACCGCCGCCCCCCCGCTCGCGGCGCGCGTCCGCCACCTCGTCGATGCTCTCAAGGAGGCTACGGTACAAAAGGACGTTGCGGACCGCCGCAGACAGGACGGCCGTCAGCAGCTCACCCCGATGGGCCGCCCGTCCCGCCTCGACCGTCGGGAAGGCCCGGACCAAACCCAGCACCTTGCCCCTCATTCGCAGCGGTACGCAGAGGAGGGGTCGAACCTCGCCATCCTGCGCCGTATCCACATCGGCCACGAAGCGCGGATCCCGGCCCGGGTCGTCGGTGGCGACCAATCCACCGGTCTGGAGCACCGTGGCCGTGAGGCCCGTGCTCCGAGGCAGCCGCTCACGGTCCGTGCTGCCATCCATATCGCCCTGGCCCTCGAGAACCAGCTCGCCCGTGATATTGTCGATCAGGTAGAGCGACGCCAGGGATGCTGGCAGTCGGCGTGCGACGATCCGCATCACGCCATCCATCACGCGTTGGGGCTCTACCTCGAGGGTGATGACCTCGCAGATCTCGCGAACCATTTCGGCATCGCGCCCCGAGTTCGCTTCGGTCACCAGCAGGTCGTCTTCGAGCGGGGCCGTGACGTCGCCCGGATCTTCAGCCCGGACGCCCTTCCCACGCACATCGTCTCTCGAGTGCGCCAGGAAGTGGGCCACGGGCCGTGCCAACAATCCCAGCAGCGCCAGCTCGTCTTGACCGAATGGAGCCCCCCCCACGCGGTCGGTGGCACAGATCACGCCCAACGGACGGTGACCGTCACGCAGGGGAACCACGGCGAGCGAGGACGATTCGTATTGATCACCGCGGTCGGTGCGGCTCGTGAAGCGGTCATCGGTGTACACGTCATCGACCAATACGGACTCTCCCAGCGACAGGGCCACGCCGGCGACGCCCTCGCCAAGGGCCACCGGATCCATCTCGGTCGCGGCCAGGGGCGAGCCGGTGGCCGCCGCCACCAGCAGCTCGTTGGCCTCTTCGTCCAGTATCAGCAGCGACGTCTTCGATGCATCCAGCAGGTCGGCAGCCGCGATGACGGCAGCGTCGGCGAAGGCTGCCAACCCTGCGTCGACCCCCAGCTCCGAAGCCCGGTCCGCCTCGGCGTAGAGTGAGGCCATCAGCTCGTCCAGGCGTCCGATCCGTTCGCGCAGGTGCCGCCATTTGAACCCGACATCGAAGACGGCCAGTGCCCGCCGGACCGACAGAACGAGCTCTTCGTCGTGCAGGGGCTTGGCCAGGTAGTCGCTGGCATCCAGCCGCAACGCCTCCAACACGAGATCCTGGTCGGCGCTGGCCGAGAGCATGATGACCTGCGTGCTCGGCCGGATGTCCCGCAGCTGACGCAGGACCTCGATGCCGCTCATGTCGTCCAGGGTGACGTCGAGCACCACGACAGCGATGTCCGAGTTCCCGACCGCGGCCAGCGCCTCCTTGCCGGAGCTGACGGACTCGGCGTCGATCCCCACCTCCGCCAGCGTCTCCCGGATGGCGTCGCGAAAGAAACGCTCGTCATCGACGATCAGAACGCGGGGGATGATTTCCGCCATTTAGCCGATCGGCCTCCGCCCCGATTCCGCTTCCGGGGCTGCCCGCCTACTTTAGAGGATGTAGCGCGAGAGATCCTCGTCTTGCACGAGATCCTCGAGCCGCTCGCGCACGAAGGCCTCGTCAACCACGTGCTGGCTGCCACCCAGGTCGGGCGCATCGAAGCTCAGTTGCTCCAACAGCTTCTCCATGACCGTGTGCAGGCGGCGCGCGCCGATGTCCTCGGCCTGCCGATTGACCCGAGCGGCGACATCGGCAATCGCCCGAATGCCGTCCGCCTTGAATTCCACGACGACGTCTTCGGTGCGGAGCAGCGCCGTGTATTGGCGCACCAGGGAGTTCTGCGGCTCGGTCAGGATGCGAATGAAGTCGTCCTGGCAGAGACTCGACAGCTCGACCCGGATCGGGAATCGGCCCTGAAGCTCAGGGATCATGTCCGATGGCTTGACGCTGTGAAAGGCACCGGCCGCGATGAAGAGGATGTGGTCGGTGCGCACCGTGCCGTGCTTGGTCTGGACGGCTGACCCTTCGACGATCGGGAGCAGGTCGCGCTGGACGCCCTCCCGGGAGACGTCGGGACCGTGTCGGGAACCCGCCGCTACGACGACCTTGTCGATCTCGTCCACGAACACGATGCCGGTCTGCTCGACCCGCTCAATGGCCAGTTCCCGAACGGAATCCATGTCGACCAGCTTGGCGGCCTCCTCGGCCTCCAGCGCGGCCAGCGCCGCCGGAACCTTCATGCGTCTGCGCCGTTTCCTGCTGGGTATCAGGCCGCCCAGCAGATCCTTGAACTGCATGCCCATTTCTTCCACGCCCTGGGGCGTGAAGAGCGACACCGTGGGAACCGTGCCAGAATCTTCGAGATCGAGCTCCACCTCACGCTCGGCGAGGTTTCCCTGGCGGAGCATGTCACGCAGCTTGTCGCGGGTGTCGCTGGGGCCCGGCTCCTCCGGCTGGGCGTCGAAGCCGGGAACGGTGGGCGGCGGCGGAAGCAGGACGTCCAACAGGCGATCCTCGGCACGCGACTGGGCCTGGGCCTGCACGGCACGCTGCTGCTCCTCCATCACCAGGGCGATGCCAATCTCGATCAGATCGCGAATGATCGACTCGACGTCCCGTCCGACGTAGCCGACCTCGGTGAACTTCGACGCTTCGACCTTGATGAATGGTGCCTGGGCCAGCTTCGCCAGGCGCCGGGCGACCTCGGTTTTTCCGACGCCCGTGGGCCCGATCATGATGATGTTCTTGGGAGCGATCTCGTCTCGGAGCTGCTCGGAAACCTGTTGGCGGCGCCAACGGTTGCGCAGGGCGATCGCGACGGCGCGCTTGGCCTCGCGTTGGCCAACAATGTAGCGATCGAGTTCAGAGACGACCTCTCGAGGCGTGAAGGTGTCGGGCGTGCTCATGGAAGCGTGACCACCGAGAGGTTGTCGTTCGTGTAGATGCAGATCTGGGCCGCCAGCCGCAGCGATTCGCTCGCGATCTTCTCAGCGCCGAAGCTCGTGTGCAGGGCGAGCGCGCGCGCCGCGGCGAGCGCATAGCTTCCTCCGGATCCCACGGCAGCGATTCCGTCATCGGGCTCGATGACGTCTCCGTTGCCCGAGACCACCAGGATGTATTCCGGGTCGCCGACCACCAGCAGCGCATCGAGCTGTCGCAGGGCGCGGTCGGTGCGCCAGTCCCTGGCGAGTTCGACCGCTGCGCGCCGCAGGTTGCCCGAATGCTCATCGAGCTTGGCCTCCAGACGCTCGGTCAGGGCCAGGGCATCGGCAACGCCACCGGCAAAGCCCATCAGCACGGCATGCTTGGCCGTCTTCCGCACCTTCTGGGCACCCTGCTTGACCACGGCGTTGCCGACCGTGACCTGCCCGTCCGAGACCATGGCGATCTGTCCCTCCCGGATGACCGCAATGACGGTGGTGGATCTGACCCGTTGATTCGCTTGCATCGTTTCGGCTTCCGCGGCTCGCCTGCCCGCGTTCCTCAGGAGCGCCGATCTCCGCGCCCGGCTCGAGGGTGGGCGCGATCATACACCTCCATCAAGCGATCGGCGGAGACGGCCGTGTACTTCTCGGTGGTCGAGAGACTCGAGTGCCCCAGCAGCTCCTGGATCTCGCGCAGATCGGCACCCATGTCGAGCAGGTGGGTCGCGTAGCTGTGGCGCAGCCGGTGGGGATGGACGCGATCGGTGAGGCCGGCGAGTCGCGCCCGCTGTTTGAGGATCCGGCGGACGTCGCGAACGCCGAGCCGGCGGGGTCCGTCGCGCCGCGGCCGCAGCGCAAGGAAGAGCGGCTGGGCCAACAAGCCGGGCGCGCGCCGGTCGTCGAGCCACGCCGCCACCGCTTCACGCGCCGCACCGGGCAGCGGGACCACACGCTCCTTGCCGCCCTTGCCCATGACGCGCACTTCGCTGCGGTGCAGATCGACGTCGCGAACATCGAGGGCCGACAGCTCGCCAACCCGGAGACCCGCGCCGTAGAGCAGCTCGAGAAGCGCGTGATCGCGCAGCTCCTTCGGATCGGACGGATCCGACGCCACTGCCGCGGCCTCCATCAAGGCCACGCAGTCATCGACCGGTAGCGGCCGGGGTAGGCGTTTGGGCGTTCGTGGCATCGGCATGCCGGCGGTGGGATCGAGTCGACAGTGGCCCTCGCGCACCAGGTATCGAAAGAATGAACGCACCGATGCCAGCTTGCGTCCGAGCGTCGAGGGATGGCGACGGCCATGCAGCGCAGCCAGAAATGAGCGGACGTCAGCGCCGGTCGCGTGCTCGGGACGGGCAGCTTCACCCAGATGGGCCGCCAGCTGGCGCACGTCCGCGACGTAGGCCCGGCGGGTATGGACCGAAAGATTGCGCTCGGCCCGAAGATGCAGATCGAAGGCACGAATGGCCCGATCGAACGTCATGAGACGAGCGCCCCCACCTTCTCGACCCAAGGCGCGAGATCCTCCAGTGCGCGGCGCGAAGTGCGCTCGTGCTTCTCGCGCTTCGAGAGCTTGCGCGGCAGTCCCTCCAGCGGGGGAAAGAGCCCGAAGTTCACGTTCATCGGCTGAAAGTCTCGCGGATTGCCGTTCATCAGGTGGCCGAGCAGCGCGCCATGGGCCGTGGTCTCCGGCGGAGGAGGCGCCGTCTGGTCGTAGGCGGCGAAGGCGGCATTGACCCCGGCCAGGAATCCGAGCGCCGCAGACTCGACATACCCCTCGACACCGGCCATCTGACCCGCCAGGTAGAGCCCCGGGCGCGCGTGGACTTCGAGGCTCGGGCTCAGACGAAGCGGGGCATTCACGTAGGTGTTGCGATGGACCGAACCGAAACGGGCAAAGACCGCGTCCGCCAAACCGGGCAGGCTCTTCAAGATCCGACGCTGCTCTCCGACGCGAAGCTTCGTCTGGAAGCCCACCAGATTGAAGAGCATGCCGCGCTTGTCCTCCTGCCGCAGCTGGACCACCGCAAACGGGCGGCGACCGGTACGGGGATCGGTCAGCCCCACCGGCTTCATCGGACCGTAGGCGAGGGTCTGGGGTCCGCGGCGCGCCATCTCCTCGATGGGCAGGCAAGCTTCGAAGAAGAGCGCGGCCTCGAACTTGTGGAGCGGAACGGTCTCGGCCGAGAGCAACGCCTCGACGAACACCTCGTACTGTTCCCGGTCGAGGGGCAGGTTGAGATAGTCGCCCTCCCCGTCCTCGTAACGCGATTGACGGAACGCGATGTCGTGATCGATCGTGTCCGCATAGACGATGGGAGAGATCGCGTCGTAGAAATAGAGATGCTCGTCGCCCAGCAGCTCCTGGAGCCGACGCGCCAGGGAATCGGCCGTCAGCGGACCCGTCGCCAGCACGACGCGCACGTCGTCCGGGATCCGCTCGACGACTTCGTGGCGGATCTCGATGCGCGGATGGGATTCGACAGCGTCGGTGATGCACCGGGAAAAGGCCTCTCGATCCACGGCCAATGCGCGACCCGCCGGAACGGCCGACTCGTCTGCGGCCCGCAGCACCAACGAGTCGAGCCGCCGCATCTCCTCCTTGAGGAGTCCGACGGCATTGGTCAGGACGTTGGAACGCAGCGAGTTGCTGCAGACCAGCTCGGCGAAGTCATCCGAGCTGTGAGCCGGAGACTTGCGAACCGGCTTCATCTCATGCAGTGTGACGTCGAGCCCACGCCGGGCGGCCTGCCAAGCGGCCTCGCAACCCGCGAGCCCCGCACCGACCACGACCAACCGGTGCGCCCGTAGCTGTGATTCGGGCGTCATCGTCCCCCCGGGAAGCGAGAAAACGATCATAGCTCAGGGACTTCGGGCGGCGAAACAACGCACAAGCGCCCGTCCCGGTCCTGGCTGACGCGCCCCGACAGCTCGAGCTCAGTGAGACCCAGCGCCAGCTGTTCGGGCGTCCGTCCCAGCTGGCGGGCCAGTTCGTCCCGACTCTGGGACTCCCGCTCGAGCGTCCTCAGGATCCGATTCTGCTCGTCCGTCCACGTTTCCACGACAGCACCCGGCTTCGGAACGACCCCCGCCACCCCCAGTGCGGCGAGAATGTCACTGGCCTCGAGGGCGACGCCGGCGCCATCGCGGAGCAGGCGATTGGTGCCGCGGCTTGTCGGGGCCGAGATCGGACCCGGCACTGCGAAGACGTCGACACCCTGATTCGCGGCGTGCCCTGCAGTGAGCAACGAGCCGCTGCGCTCGCGCGCCTCCACCACCAGCACCGCAACCGACAGGGCGCTGATCAGCCGGTTGCGAAGTGGGAAGAACGCGGGTCGCGGCCGGGTGCCTGGAAAGAACTCGGTCAGTACACCACCCGCCTTGGCGATGTCGTCGGCCAGGCGCCGGTGGCGCGCAGGGTAGACCCGGTCGGGCCCACAGGCCTGGACCGCCAGCGTCGTGCCTCCGACCTCGAGTGCCGCGCGGTGGGCGGCGGCATCGATCCCCACTGCAAGTCCGGACACGATCACGACTCCGGCCGAGGCCAGCTCGGACGCGAAGTGCTTGGCGGCATCCAGGCCGTAGACGGTCGCCGCACGCGCCCCGACGATGGCGACACAGGGCCGTGAGGGAATCCGGACGTCGCCGCGCAGCAGCAGTAGCGGCGGCGCATCGGTCAGGCGCTCCAAGCGAGCAGGGTATGCGGACGAACCGATCGGTACCGCCACGGTGCGCGTCGATCGAAGCGCACAGACCGCCCGATCCAGCTCCGCCTCGCTGGGAAGCCCGCCCGCGCCTCTCAGCAGACGGCGAGGATCCGGATCGCGGCGGAGCTCCTCACAGACGCGTTGCGGGTGCAGGCCAAAGCAACGCTGGACGGCCAGCCAGGCGCGCAGCAAAGCTTGAGTTTCAGGCGACCGATCGTCGGGCTGGAGGACACCTTTGGCAACCGAGGGCCATGAATCCAAGGAGGGGGCTCCCCGGGACCGGGGTGCCCCCTCTGATTAGTCCGATTCCTGGCTCTTGGCCAGAGAATCTCAGCGGGCGCCGCGAAAGTGATCGCCCTCAGCGAGGGTTTCCTCGGTATGCCGGACCAGGGCCACCGAACTCTCGTCCCGCACGCGAACCACGATCAGGTCTGCGACGATGCGATCTTCCACCCGCACGTCACCGCCGCGCAGCGAGTCATAGGCCGCATAGCCCGGTCGATACACGACCAGCGGGCTGCCGATCTCGAGGCCATCGAGCGTCCCGCGGTTGAGGTAGACGTAGTCCGCGCTGGCCATCATCGTCCGGTTGTGGGGCAGGAAGCTCACGCTGCCTTCGACGTCGGGACCCGGCTGTAGCGAAATCTTCGAAATCGCCGGCGGTCGCTCGATGATCTTGTCGCCCACCCGGATATCGGTCACCGACAGCTTGATCTCGGCGCGCGAGGACTCCTCGCCCAGTTCGACCACCTCGGCCCAGCCGTGGAACTCGACGTGGTAACCGAGCAGGTCCCCCGTCTCGGGATCGTAGACCTTTTCCTTGGTTTGGAAGATCGTGTACTGGTCACCGATCTCGGTCTCGCCCTCGCCACGACTGATGTAGATGTGGTCCATGTGGCTCAACATCATTTTATCCTGCACCGCGCTCACGATCGTTCCGGCGGCTTCGATCTGCTCGATCTCGAGCAGGCCGACGACTTCGCGGTCCGGCACCGAGTAGTCGGGCGGCTTCTCGGCCTCGACTTCCGGCTCGAACGCGAGATCGAGTTCAGGCTCTTCGTCCGCCGACGCGGGCTGCCCCGCAAGCAGCGCATCGGCCTCGGAGCCACTGATGCGCCGCATCTCGCTCGGCGTGATCCAGATCCGATCGCCGGGATGAATCAGGTGAGGATTCTCGATTTCCTGGTTGTCCTGCCAGATCGACGGCCAGACCCAAGGCGTTCCGAGGTAGGCATCCGAGATGTCCCAGAGGGTGTCCCCCACGACCACCAAGTGGATCCGTCCCCGACGACCTGCGGAGTCGTAGCCGATGGCGCCCAGCTCGACCTGATGCGGGGCCGGCACCTCGGCAACGGCTGTTTCCTCGCCTTCGGGCAGCGTCTCGCCTGCTTCGGCGACGTCGACCACCTCTGCGGGCATCTCTGTCTCGACCTGGGCATCCGCTTCTGCGGGAGCAACGGCGGCAGTCTCGGTTGCCGCGGGCGCCTCAGCCGCGGACGCCTCGGCCGCGGGCACCTCGGCCGCGGACGCCTCGGCCGCGGGCACCTCGGCCGCGGGCGCCTCAGCCGCGGACGGTGCTTCGGACACAGTGGCAGCCCCGTCGTCGGCCCGCACCGAACCCGTCAGCCAGACGACACTGAGCAACAGTGCCGCTCCAAGATTCAGAACCTTCGCGGTCTTCATCGCATCCCTCCACCCGGCCGCGTTCCCCCCGGTGCAAGTCCGATCGGGGATCCGCACGCAACGCGCACGAAGGCCGCAAGCTCCTATCGGTCGGGCAGAGGAAATGCTTGATAGATGGCGGCCGCAGGAGCGGCGGCTGCGGGTGCCGGAGCGGGTGCCGGAGCGGCAGCCGGCGGCTCAGCCGCCGGCTGTTCCGAGCCGCTTGCGCATGGCGCGGGCTTCGACGGCCCATTCGGGCTGGCTGCCGGGGTCTTCGCCGGCCGCCTCCATGTGCTCCTCAAGGGCGGCCAACGAGCGGTCCAGCGTGGCGACGGCGTTTTCCCGCTCGCCATTGGCCTCGTAGGCCTGGGCCAGGTGGTGCCGGACCACGCCCAGACTGGCGTCGCGGGGATCGGTCGCCGCCTCGGCCTCCTTCAGGTATGTGATCGCGGTCCCCACCAGCCCGCGCCGGTACAGCACCCAGCCGAGGGTGTCCGAAACGCTGGCGCTGTCGGGCAACAGGGACTTGGCGTCCTGGGCGAGGTCGAGAGCCCGGTCGAGCTTCGTTCCGGAGTCGGCATAGATGTAGGCGAGATTGTTCTTGGCCTCACCCATCTCCGGACCAAAGCGGATCGCCTCTTCGTAGCGATCGATGGCGCGCTCCTGGTCCCCGGCCAGCTCGTACAAAACACCCAGGAAGTGATGGAGCTGGGGATCTTCGGGTCGGACCTCCAAGGCCTGCTCGTAGGTACGGGCCGTCTCGTCCAGACGACCCGCCTGCAGCAGGAACCGCGCCAGCCGCTGGTAACCCGTGACGTCACTCGGATCGAGTTCGACCGCCTTCTTGAAGGCAGCCTCGGCATCGTCAGGCCGATGCTCGCGCAGCGCAACCACGCCCTCGATCTGTCGCAGCCGGGCGTCCTCGGGAAAGGCCTCCAGGGCTTCCGCTACACGCACCTTCGTCTCGTCGAAGCGGCCTTCCCGCACGTCCATGCGAAGCAGCTCGAGCAGAATGTCTGCGTTCGAGGGCATCTCCTGATGGGCGGCAAGCAGCGCGATCCGCGCAGCGTCCAGCTTGCCCCGGTTCTGCAGGATCTTGCCGATCGCATAGTGGATCTTCCCGCTGCGGGACTCGACCGGCAGGGCCTCGAGGGTCTCCAGCGCCGCCGGATAGGTGCCGAGTCGCACCAGACCCTGAGCGACGAGCAGTCGAGTCAGTTCGTCGTTCGGCCGCTCGCGCAGATACTGCCGACCGCGTTTGACGACGTAGTCCCACTCGCCCAGCTTCGCGTGGACTTGCGCCATCGTCTTTTTGGCCTGGAGTAGACCGGCGTCGAGTTCGAGTGCGCGCACCAGCTCGGCGCGTGCGCCGATGAAATCGCGCTGGGCGGCCAGGGCGACGCCCAGAATATGCAGGGCCTGGGCCCAGTCGGGCCTCACGTCGAGTGCCGATCTCAAGGAGGCAACCGCCCCCGGCACGTTCCCCGTCGTCATCTTGAGCTTCGCATCGACGACCAGCGCGCGGGGCCGGTTCTTCCCCGCGGCCAGCACCTGGTCGACGATCTCGCGCGACTCATCCAGGGCGCCCTCCCGCTCGTTTCGATGGCCCAGTTCCATCAGGATCTCGGCCTTCTCGAGCTTCGCGTCCACGAGATCGGCATCGAGCTCGATGGCCATCTCGGCCGCGGCCAGTCCGCCTTCGAAGTCGCCATTGCGTGCACGGTACGCAGCCAGCACGAGGTGGACGTTGGGATCATCGGGCTTCGCCAACGTGGTGCTCTCGATCAGCTTGTCAGCCTGCTCCTTGTTGCCCGCGCCCCGCTGCAGACGAGCCAGGAGGTAGATGAGGGACAGGATCTCTTCTTCGGCTTCGACGCCTTCTTCGAGCACCGCAACTGCCTGGTCGAAGCGGTCGGTCCGAACGTAGAAGCTGGCGAGCTGACCGTAGGCGAGATCGCGGTCGCCTTCCGTCGCCGTCTCCAGGGCGGCCTTGAACGCCGTTTCCGCCTGGTCGGCGAATTCGGGTCCCCGACTTAGCAGCCAACGACCATGGAAGGAGAAGCTCTTATAACCGGGGTCGAGCTCGTTGATCCGGATGTGGAGCGCCTCGGTTGCCTCGAGATTCCCGCTGTGGGCTTCGACCACGGAGAGGGCGGTCAGTGCAGTCACTTCGTCGGGCGCCACCTCGACGGCCTTGCGGTAGACCTGCAGGGCCTCATCAGGCCGATCGAGCGAGGCCAGCGCCTGGCCCTGCATCAGATACGCCCTGAAGTTGTCGGGCTGCGCCTCCACGACCTCGGTCGACTTGACCAGCGCCTCTTCCTTCTCACCCGCGATGATGGCAAGCTGGGCGAACTCGAGCTTCGCCTCATGGTTTGTGGGATCGAGCCGGACCGTCTCGCGCAGCTCCCAGTATCCCTCGCGGGCCTGCTGGGACCGGAGGTAGGCATGGGCCAGCTGGTAGTGGGCGGGAGAATGATTGGGGTCGAGTTGCAGGGCGTTCTTGAACTCGATGATCGCTTCCTTGAGCTGCTCTGCTTCGGCGTATTCTTCGCCGCGAGTCATGTGCACCTGGAGCTTGACCACGTCGTCCTGACAGGCGGTCAACCACCCGCCCGAGGACAAC
>SMWR01000134.1 GCA_004356735.1 Deltaproteobacteria bacterium | reverse complement strand
TATGCCAAGGACCGCAAGCAGTTCGACAAGCCGCTCGGTGCCTTCCAGGCGATCTCCCACTATCTGGCGGATGCGTGCACGGCGATCGACGGTGGACGCACGCTGGTCTACGAGGCGGCCTGGGCGCACTCGGTCGGCAAGAACACGAAGCGTCTGGCACCGATGGCCAAATTGTTTACCTGCCAGACCTACCGCGACATGACCGCCATGTGCCAGCAAGTCTGGGGCGGCGTCGGCTTCACCCTCGAGTACGACATCCAGCTCTACTTCCGCCGCGCCAAGCAGCTCCAGATCACCTGGTGGGACACCCGTTATCTGGAGGAACTGGTGGCGAAGGACGTTCTCGACTAGGGCCGCCGGCCACCGAAGCGGTGGCTGGCAGTTCGCCGAAGCCACGAACTGCTGGTTTTTCGGAGTGTTTTCAATGGCTTGGTGGGGTGTGAAGCACTTCATAGCTGCGGCGTCCAGCATCGACGATGGTTCAGGTCATGGAGCGCAAGACATGACACGGACAGCCATCGGACTCTCGGTGCTGGGCTTGTTCTTCGCCGGCGTCGTCTCCGCATCCGACGCCGAGGAAACTGCCGGCTCGAAAGTCACACAAGAGCCGCCGGTGGTGACGGTCCCTGAAGCCGAGGCCTCTTCGCAATCGCAGCCGGCCTCTGCTTCGATGGGGACCGTCACGCCCGTGCCATGGACGCCTCCCGTCCGACCCGCGCCGCGCGCGGTCGTCTCGAGCGCAACGCGCGGTGGCGACGAGCCCGTTCCGCTTCCTGCCGAAGCGCCCTAGCCCAGCGCGAGCTGCAAGGCGAGCAGGCCTTCCGCCATCGAAGCGCCGCCGAGCAGGTTGACCGTGGGCGAGGATCGGATCGTCTTCCACCAGGGCGGCGCAGCGGAGCCATCCTCTACCAGCAGCAATCGCGTCGCGGCCGCCGCGAACTCGTGGGCGTAGTCGACGGGCCGGATGTCTTGATCGAACCAGCGGAGCGCCCGTCGATCGACGCAGACCTCGGAGCGGATGCCGTCGCTGGCCGGCGGCTCCGGATCGTCGAGCACCAAGGTCGGATCCGCGTCGAAGTCGGGGACAGCGCCTCCGCCAGCGAGCCCGGGGCCCGGCAACAGCAGAGCCGCCGGAATCTCGTCGGGGCGGCCGCCGGCCAACAGCAGTGCGGCGTAGGCTCCGAGTCCGCGACCTGCGACGGCGGCCGGACCGATCTGGGCCAACGCCACGTCGGCGTCGCCCGCCAGCAGTTCCACCGTGTAGGCGCCTCCCGCGAGTCGTCCCGAACGGCCGTGTCCCATGAAGTCCAGGGCGTAGACCGCACCGGGCCAGGTCTTGACCTCGTCGTTCCAATCGGCTCCGGATTCGCCCAGCCCGTGGAGCAGCAGCAGCGACGGTCCGTCGCCGCGCTTGCGTTCTTCGAGCCACAAGTGGACACGCCCGTGCAGCAGCTCCCGGTGTCGCGGCTTGCCGTGGAAGCGCGTCATCAGCGCTCCAAGAAGGCGAGCACCACGTCGGCTACGGCCTGGGGCTGCTCCATGTGGGAGAAGTGTCCGGCGTCCTGAATCACAGCGTGTTCAACTTGGGGCACGTGGGACAGACGCTTCAGCCGCGTTGGTTCGGGAATCGGTCCCCAGGTGTCGGGCTCGGATCCGATCATGGCGAGCATGGGTGCGCGCAGGTGTTTCCAGTTGGGTCCGATCCACTGGGGCTTGAACGGCCCGAAGCCGGTGGCGATCAACGGGTCGACCTTCCAGATCCAGCCATTCTCCACCTGACGTGCGCCGTGGTAGGCGAAGTAGCGCAGCCATGGCTTGGAGAGTCGAGGGTTCTGCGCGCGCCGCCGCTCGACCAAGTCGTCGAGATCCGGATAGACGCGCCAGCGCCGGTCGCGCGCGGTGCGCCGCCGCCGGTCCAGGAAGATGGTGAAGCGTTCGGGAACCGTGGTGGCGCCCGAGGTCATCTGCGGAGGTCCGAAGCCCGCGTCGTCGGGTGGACCGAAGCCGTCGATGTTCACGATCTGACGAACCGCATCGCGGAAGATCGTGGCCGCGTCGGTCACCTGGCCGCCGCCCTTGCTGTGTCCGATCAGGTGGGCCGGCCGGCCCAGGTCCCGCAGCACGTAGCCGATGTCCATCAGGTCGATCGGCCAATTGTAGGCGTGGGACCAGGACGAGTCACCGTGGCCGCGGGCGTCGAGGGCGATGATGCGGAAGCGGTCGGACAGCAGCGGCGCCAGGCAATCGAAGCCACGCCCGTGGTCGAACATGCCGTGACAACACACGACCGGGACCGCTTCAGGGTCGCCCCACTCGTGGACGTGGAGCTCGGCCCCGTCTGCGTGGACGAAACGGGTTCGCTCCGGCGCGACGGCGCCCGGGTACTGGGGGGCGGCAATGGGCATGAAGGACCCAAGGATATCGGCTCTCAGGCCTCCGGTAAAACGCGAGTGACAGCGGTGACCGGAAATTCGCTATCTACCCATTTCGGCGAAACTTCAACGACCCCGAGAGGATCCGAACATGTCGCTCAGCCCGATGGATGAGTTCATGGCGCATCAGACGTGCGAGACCTTCGATCACGTCTTCACCAGCGACCGGAACTTCTACGACCGTTACTACTTCAACCTGCACCCCTCGAGCGACGAGCTCTTCCTGATCATGGGAATGGGCCAGTATCCGAACCTCGGCACGATGGATGCCTTCGTCTCCGTGTCCCACGGCGACCACCTCTACGTCGTCCGGGCCTCGCGCGAGCTGGGGAGCAACCGTCTCGACACGACGGTTGGACCCTTCGGCGTCGAGCTGCTCGAGGGGCTCAAGAAGATTCGGGTCTGGTGCGAGCCCAATGAGTGGGGCCTCACCTTCGATCTCAGCTTCGACGGCACCGTTCCCGCCGTTGAGGAGCCGCGTACGTTCCAGCGTCAGGATCACGGTCGCGTCACCATGGACACGTCGCGCTACTCACAAGTCGGGAACTGGAGCGGCAGCCTCGAGGTCGCCGGGCAGTCGTACGACGTGACGCCCGACCGCTGGAAGGGTGTGCGAGACCATTCCTGGGGTGTCCGCAGCGTCGGCGAGCCCGAGGCGCCCGGCATCCGCATCAAGACCGCCATGCAGGGCTTCGGCTTCTACCACGTCTGGGCCCCGCTCCAACTCGAAGACTACCAGCTCAAGCTCTTCGCCGAAGAAGACATGCACGGGAACCGTACGGTCGAGGAATCCGTGAAGATCCACAGCTTTGCCAACGGAGGTGCGATCGAGCAGATGGGCCGACCCGAGTTCAAGTTCCACTACAAGTCGGGGACGCGCGAACTCGAGAGTGCTGTGATCGAAGTCGAGGATCCCGCGGGCAAGCTCATCACCATCCAGGCGACGCCACTGCGCACGGTCTATCTGGCCGCCGGCTCCGGCTACATCCCGCGCCCCGACTGGGTTCATGGGATGTATCAGGGCGAGCTCAAGGTCGAGGGGCTCCGCTTCGACATGAGCACGCCGCAGGCCCGAGCCGAGAACGGACCGCTCTACGAAACACTGAGCCGATTCGAGCTGAGCACGGGGGAGGTCAGCTACGGGCTGCTCGAGAACCTGGTCGTCGGGATCTATCACCCCGACGGCTTCGACGATGCCGCTGCGGTCGCGCCCTAGCTGGCAAACGGGGACGTTCTTGAATATTCAACTCCGGCCTGTTCAAGATCGATCACAGCCGTCGGGGAGTTGAATATTCAAGAACGTCCCCGTTTGCCCCGGTCACGGGCCGGCACTACAGGAACCGCCCCACCAGCGAGAGGATTCTCTGCTCGACGGCCGAGCGGTGGGGCGAGCTGCCGGTGCCGCGCTGGATCTCGTCGCGATGGCCGCGATACCAGTCGTAGGACTGGCACATCATGTCTTCGTTCGACCAGACGGGCTTCCAAGCGAGCTCGGTGGTGGCGCGGGTGATGTCGAAATAGAGGCTGCGCCCGTACATGAGCGCGTGGTAGGGGCCGAGAGGCGAGAGCCCCAATGCGCTGGTGGCCCTCATGGCCCACACGGCCGGTGTCATGGGAACCGACCGCACGCGGCTGCCGGTGCCGGCGTGCCGGCAAAGCGCCTCCAGCGTCTCGCGCATGCTGCCGAAGCGCGCAGCGCCCACGTTGTAGACCCTGAAACCCGTGCGCGCCGCGGCCCGGATGCAGGCGTCGGCGAGGTCGTCGGCGTGCACGAACTGGTAGATGTTGTCGCCTCGGCCCAGCACCGGGATGTTCCAGCCGCGCTCGACCCAGTCGAACAGGATCTGGAAGATGCCCAGCCGCCCGTGACCCAGGATCGTGCGCGGCCGCAGAATGGCCGCGTCGATCCCGTGCTCGTTCGCATAGCAACGCACCCGCTGCTCAGCGGCCAGCTTGGCGGCGCCGTAGGCCTCGCCGGGCACGGGCTCCAACGTCTCGTCCACCGGGTTGCGAGCCGGAATCCCGAAGATCGCGCTCGACGAGGTGTGGACCAGCTTGCGGACGCCGGCGCCGTGCACGGCCGCCAGCAGGTTCTCGGTGCCGTCCAGGTTCACCGACCAGAAGAGATCCCGGTCCTTCGCGAGCGGCACCTGGGCCACGTTGTGGAACACCACGTCGGTGCCCTCGCAGGCGGCGCGGATGGCTCCAGCGTCGCGGATGTCACCCGGCACGAATGCGACCGCTTGCGGGCGGTCGTCGGCGTCCAGGAGATCGAAGACCCGTACGCTCCAGCCCTGCTCCAGCAGGCGATCGCGGAGCAGACATCCGAAGTAACCGGAACCGCCGGTGATGAGTGCGCTTTGGCTCACGATGGTTCGCCTAGAGGTGCTGGCCGTTCTCGAGGCACCAGCGAACCGAAGCGACCATGCCTTCGCGCAGCGAGAAGCGTGGCGCATAGCCCAGTTCGACCTTTGCCTTGTCGATGGAGCAGGCGATGGTCTGGTTCATCTCGCCCAATACGTGGATGCGCTGATCGTAAAGACCCAGGGCCTGCAGGGCGCCGTCGGCGGCCTGCGCCAGATCGCCCACGATCGCGGGCAGGCGCAGGCGCGAGCGACGGCAGCGGATGCCGAACTCGTTTTCGAGCACGTCTTCCACCGTGTCGACGATCTCGTTGATGGAGTACGCGCGCTCGTCGGCGATCCAGTAGGTCTCGCCGGCGGCGGCCTCCAGCTTTGCCGCCAGCAACAGGCCCTGGCACAGGTTGTCCACGTAAGCCATGGAGCGCCGCTGGCTGCCGTCGCCCAGGATCGGGAAACGCCCCTGGCGGATCATGTGGAAGAACTGGGTCTGGCGCGCCGGCTGGTGCGGGCCGTAGAACCACGGCGCCCGCACGATCACCGCCTCGAAGTCGCCCCTTGCCTGGGCCTGGGTCACGACGCGCTCCATCTCGGCCTTGGAGCGGCCGTAGCCCAGGTACGGATCGTAGGGCGAGTGCTCGTCGAACAGGTGGTCACTGCGGGGATTGCAGCCGATGGCCGAGTTGGACGACACCACCACCACGCGTTTGACCCCCGCGTCGCGCGCCGCCGCCAGCAGCGCGCGCGTACCCTCCACGTTGATCTGGTCGAACTCGCGCGTGCGCCGGGGATGAATGATGCCGGCCGCGTGGAACAGGGTGGCACCCTCGGCGCGGCGGCAGAAGTCGCGCAGCGACTCCGGATCGCGCAGGTCGCCGATGGCCACACCCACGCGGTCGGAGATCGCGGTGAGCGGGCTTGCATCCATGCCGCGCGACACCAGACAGCGCACGCCGGCGTCGGCGGTGTCGGGTTCGGCGTAGAGCTTCTCTACCAGCACAGTGCCCAACCAGCCGGTGGCGCCGGTGACCAGCACGTCGGCCCGGGGCATTCGGGTCTCACGGCGTCGGGGCAGGCGGCGTTTGCGCTCGGAGTCTTCCATGAAGTGCTCCACGTTGCGCAAGGCGATGGCCATGGTGCTGCCCTGGGGATTTACGCCCGGCGAATCCGGGATCAGACTCGCGTCGTTCACGTGCAAGTTGTCGAAGCCGCGTACGCGGCCGAACGAATCGGTGGCGCACAGATCCGGGTTCTCGCCCATCGGGCAGCTGCTGAACACGTGCACGGTCGAAAGGCTCATGGCCGAGAGCGGGATGTCGGTCTGGAGGAAGCTGCGGCATTGCTCGGCGGACGTGAGAACGGGGAAGGAACGCAGCGAGGGATAGACGGCGACGGCTCCAGCGGCGAACAACAGCTCGCCCAGGCGCGCCAGGCCGATGCTCAGGTTGCGCTGGTCGGCGCGGTTCAGGCGGTACCGCACCACCACACCCTCATCCACGCCGGGCAACACGCGAATGCTACCCCGATTGAGGCCCCGCGTGGCCGCGTGGTAGATCCCCATCTGATGGCAGTTTTCCATGGCGCCCTGGTGCGCCTCCCAGTTCTCGGACAGCAGCATGGCCAGGAAGCCCGGCGTGAAGACCGAGCCGCCCAGGGTGATCGTCGGCCAGAACTCCTTGACCTGATAGATCGGAATCGCGGCGTCGTAGGAATCGACTTCGTGCTCGAAACGAGCGGCTGCCTTGATCATGGGATGGATGCGCAGGTTGTTGCCCACGTTGCGGCGGATCCCGCTGCGACGCAGCAGGGCGGGCGTCTGGATGGCGCCGCAGCACACGAAGATTACGTCGGCGCGGATGCGCCAGTCGGCGCTGCGGCCGCCGTCGCGCACCACGGCGTTCACGCCCACCGCCCGGCCCTCTTCCAGCGCAATCTCGCGCACCTTGCAATTGGGGATCATGCGCACACCGGCTTCGAGGGCGCGCGGGATGTAGGTGCGCTGCATCGACTGCCTCACGCCCGGGCCAAAGGCGCTGGCGCTGGGATCCTTCTGGCAGCGGGGCACCTCCTCGTACTTCCAGCCCAGGCTCTCGATGCC
>SMWR01000133.1 GCA_004356735.1 Deltaproteobacteria bacterium | reverse complement strand
GCTCGGCCTCCATGCGGCCACCCGGCTCGGAGTAGATGACAATGGCGTGAGTCTCCGGGTCGGCTTCGAACAGCGGCATCAGCTCCGCGTAGGTCGAGCCGATGATGGCGTCGCCTCCGATCGAGACCGCCGTCGCCTGGCCGATGCCGGCTGCAGTGAGCGTGCTGGCGATCTCGGTGGTCATGCCGCCGGACCGGGACATGATGCCGACGGGGCCCTTGGTGTAGGCCTGGCGCGTGTTGGCCGCAGGACCTCCGATGCCGCCCATCTTGATCTCATCGGGCGAGATGATGCCGAGGCAGTTGGGTCCGATGATCCGGGCGCCACGCAGCTTCGCGAGCTCGACCATCTGGGCCACTTCGCGACGCGGGATGCGCTCGGTGACGATGACGATCAGCTTGATGCCGTTCTCGAGCGCCTCGAACACGGCGTCGCGCGTGAACCTTGGCGGCACGCACACGATCGAACCGTCGACAAGCGTTTTCGAGGTGATATCGCGCACGCAATCGTGCACGGGCACGCCGTAGACGTCGCGCCCCGCGCGCCCCGGCGTTACGCCGCCTGCGATCCTGGCACCGTAATCGAGGTTCTCGCGGGTCAGGCTCACGGCCTCACGGCCCGTGATTCCCTGGATGATGAAAGTGGTGTCCTTGCTGATCAGGATCGGCATGTCGCCCCCCCCTAGCTCATCTTCGCCACGGCGCGGCCCGCGGCTTCGAACATCGAGACGCTGCGGTCGCAGTACTCGACACCGTATTTCTCGAGGATCTTGAATCCCTCTGCCTCCCAGGAACCCGGAATACGGAAGATGGCGATGGTCTCCTTTGGATCGAGGCCGGATTCGACGACTCCCTTGATGACGCCACGGGCGACGATGTCGACGCGCGTATTCGACACGACGTTCATCATCACCGCGATCTTCTCGACGCCGGGCTTCGAGAGCACCAGCTTGGTGAGCGCGCAGGCCTTCTTGACGCTGGGGTTGCCTCCGATCTCGCAGTAGTTGGCGGGCTTTCCGCCTTGATTGCGCACCGCGTCGAACAGCGTGAGCGAGCCGCCGCCCGCGCCGATGATGAGCCCCAGGTTGCCGTCGAATTCGACCACGTTGCCAGCCACGCCGCGGGGGTCCGAGGCATCGACCTGTGCGCCCTTGATCTCGAACTCGGTGGGGGGCCGCGCCTGGCGTGTCTCCTCGGGGCGGATGCCGATTTCGTCCAGCAGCTTCCTGTGCGTGTCACGAGCCTCGGCCTCCATGTCCACGTGGCCGTCGAGCACCAGGAAACGGCCATCTTCGAGCCTGGCCAGCGGATTGATCTCGGCCAGGGTGAGGTCGTACATCAGGAAGATCTCGATCAGCGCGAAGACGATGGGCGTGAGCTTGTTGAGGTCACTGCCGGTCACACCCGTGGCGCCGATGGCTTCCTTCGCGATGCGGGGCGAGATCGGCAGGATCGTCGACAGGTGGGTCTTGGAAACGTGGTCCGGGTGCTTCTCGGCCACCTCTTCGATGTCGATGCCCCCCATGTCGCTGAAGATCACGACGGGAAGCTTGCGGCGGCCGTCCCAGGTGACGCCGACGTAGTACTCCTGGGCAATCGGGCTCTTCGCCTCGACCAGCACCGAGGTGGGCTTTTGTCCGTTCACCTCGATGCCCATGATCGTGTCGAAAAAGGGGCCGGCCTCATCAGGGGTTTCGGCGAACTTGACGGCGCCGGCCTTCATGCGGCCGCCCGACAGGACCTGGCTCTTCAGGACTACGGGTCCGCTCAGCTCGAGGGCCACCCGACGCGCCTCGTCGGCGCTGTGGGCCAGACCGTTCTTGGCGAGCGGCAACCCGTGGCGAGCGAACAGCGCCTTGGATTCGTGCTCATAGAAGCGCATGGCGGCCTCTCATGGTGGATCAGCGACTCAGCGGAAGCTGTGGTCATCGTAGGGTGGGATGGGGGCTTCGCGCAGTGCTCGTAAACGCGCGAACCCTAAATCTTTTCGCGCCTTTCGGCAAGCGTGCGGGGTGCCCGTGTAAGCTCCGGCCCGCGATGCGCACGATTCATTGGATGAGTCTGGGATTGCTGGTGCTCGTGCTGGCGCCGATCGCCAGCTGGGCGCCGATCTTCGACGCTCTGGCGCCAGAGAGAATCGACCGCGAGTCAGGCTTCCCGGGCCGGCCCGAGATCCCACGGGTGCTGCTGGTGTCCATCGACGGTCTGGCTCCCCGTTTCATGGGAGAACGGCAGACACCGACCCTGGCCCGGCTCGGGCGCGAAGGTCTGCGCGCTCGACTCGCCCGTACCGTGGTTCCCAGCAATACCATGACCTCCCATACGAGCATGATCTCGGGAGTGCCGCCCGAGATACACGGGGTTGTCTGGAATCACTATCAGCCGTGGCGCCAGATCGAAGTGCCCACGCTCTTCGACGCTTGTGCGGCCGAGCACCTGCGCTGCGGACTGATGGCAGGCAAGCGGAAGTTCGCCCACTTTGCGGAAGAGGAGCCCGGCGTCGATCGCTACGTCTTTGCCCCCGATGCTGCCGCCGTCTTCGAAGCGGCCCTCGTGTACCTGCGCGAGCGGAGGCCGGACTTCGTGATGATCCATCTGGCGGAAGTGGATCTGACCGGACACGTTCACGGCTGGGGAAGCGATGAACAGCGGTCGGCGATCGAACGGATCGACGGATTGCTGGGCTCATTCATCGCAGCTGCTGCCGCGGAGGAGCGACCGCTGCGTCTGCTCGTGACGGCCGACCACGGGGGGTCGGACACGGGACACGGCTCGGCCTCGAAGGACGACGCCGAGATTCCCTGGATCCTGTGGGGGCACGGGATCCGCCGCGGCGTGATCGCCGATGAGGTCTCGACCCTGGACACCGCTGCGACGATCGCGACGTTGCTGGGCGTCGAGCCTCTGGGTGAGGGCATTTCGCGTTTTCCCTGACCGGGGATGAGAAACGGACACGGCCGGGCGTTGACGTACTCGTGATCCACGCGGCTGTGAATTCCACTGTCTCGCTGCCAGGATCGTTGTTCAGAGGTCGGCTAGCCCGCATAGTGCGAGCGCCGCTTGACGGCGATCTCGCGCTCGAGTTCGAAGATCTGCACCTTCTTCCAGCCCGCCGGTGCAGCATCGCTCTCGGCGCCTTCCTCGCGCACGTACTTGTAGCCGAGCAGTGTGCACTCAAGGATGCCGAGATCGGGTCGATCGGGGAAGTCACGCAGGCCACGCACGAGGGTGGTCGCGAAGACCGTGTCACCCGCGAAGAGCGGCGCAGTGTGCTTACCGGTGGGATACGAGATGTCGCCCAGGGCGTTGTCGCCGATGTCGGGAGACGAGAGACCCAGGCAGAGCGTGAACGGAATGCCACCGAAGATGATCAACTGGCCGCCCACGTACTGTTTTGGATTCTGGTCGATCATGAACTGATTGCAGTGGACCTGGCTCGTGTTGTCGAGCACGGCCGTGAGGTGGATGTGCTCGTCGGTCATGGTGCGGCCGCGCGAGTGTTCGAGCAGCGTATTCAGCTCGAAGTCTTCGAAGTAGCTATCGGAACTCGAGAGATGGGCCAGCGCCTTGTAGTCGGTGCTCGGGTCGTAGGGCGGAAGCCAGAGCTGACACCCGATGGCATCGGGATCGGCCTCACCGGGATGCAGCTCGGCGTCCGGATCTCGCTTGTAGACCTGGACCTTGCGCTGCCAGGTCATGATGACCGCTTCATCGCTAGAGCCGATGTTCTTTCGCGCCGTTGACTGTACCGAGACGATTCCGAGATTCGGTCGGCTCGAGGAAGGCTTCACGTTCAGCACCTTCGTCTCGACCTCGACCGTGTCGCCCACGTAGAATGGCGCGCCGAAGCGCATGTCGATGTACTCGAGATTGGCGCGCGCATTTTCCGAAATGTCCTCCACGGTCTGGCTGAAAGCGATCAGCATGGTCAGACCGGGCGGGCAGACCAGGCCCTGGTAGCCGTAGGTCCTGGCGTAACGCGCGTTCTTGGCAAGCGGGTTCGCCGTCATGGCGAACTCGGTGAAGGTCGTAAAGAGACCCTCGGTGAGGGTCTTGCCGCCCTTGTGGCGGAAGATCTGGCCGGGCTGGAAGTCCTCGAGGAAGTTGCCTTTGAGCTTTCGGATGACACGGGGGGAATCCGACACTGTTCTTTCTCCGATCGTGAGGCGCCCGAAGCTACTTCCACACCCGCCGCGATGCCAACCTGCCGAAGCGACAGCCGAATTCTCGCCGTTGCAGCGGCGCGGTGCCTCAACGTGTCGCGCCTGACGCCGCGGGGTAGCCTCTCAGGATGGGCGAGATCAGCGATCCCCGGGGACTGTCGGCCAACGCCGAGACGGTGTTGGAGGCGCGCTATCTGCGTCGAGATGCCGTCGGACGGCGGGTCGAAGACTTCGAGGGGCTCTGCCAGCGTGTTGCAGTGGCTGTCGCCGAGGCCGAATCCGCCTGGGGCGGTTCTCCCGCCGCGGTGGCGGAGCGCTTTGAGCGAATGTTGACGCGCCGCGAATTTCTGCCGAACAGCCCCACCCTGATGAACGCTGGCGCCGAAAATGGCCAGCTCGCCGGCTGCTTCGTGCTGCCGATCGGCGACTCGCTGGAGGAGATCTTCGAAGCCGTCAAGCGCATGGCCGTGATCCACCAGTCCGGTGGCGGCACCGGCTTTTCGTTCTCGCGGCTGCGTCCGGCCGGCGACTTGGTGAAGGAGAGTCACGGCGTGGCTTCCGGTCCGGTCTCGTTTCTGGAGGTCTTCGACGCGGCAACCGGCGTCATCCGACAGGGTGGGCGCCGGCGCGGCGCGAACATGGGTGTTCTACGCATCGACCACCCGGACGTGATCGAGTTCATCCGCGCCAAGGTTGGCACCGGACGCATCAGCAACTTCAACCTCTCGGTCGGAACGACCGACGCGTTCTGGCGCGCGGCCCTGGCCGGCGAATCCTTCGATCTCATCAATCCGCGCGATGGCAAGGTTGTCGACAGCGTCCGAGCCAGCCAGCTGCTCGACGAGATCGTCGATGCGGCCTGGTGCTGCGGCGATCCGGGGGTCCTGTTCCTCGACGCGATCGAGCGAGGCAATCCGACGCCCCAGCGGGGACCGCTCGAGTCGACGAATCCGTGCGGAGAGCTGCCGCTGCTGCCGAACGAGAGCTGCAACCTCGGTTCGATTCGCCTCGCTGCGTTGGTTCGCGAGGGTCGCGTGGACTGGGATCGCCTCGACGCGATCGTCACGCTGGCCGTCCGCTTCCTCGACGATGTGGTCGAGGTGAGTCGGGCGCCGTACCCCGAGGTCGCCGCAGCGACGCGGGCCAACCGCAAGATCGGTCTGGGCGTGATGGGTTTCGCAGACCTTCTGGTGGACGTGGGTCTGGCCTACGACTCCCCTGGCGCCGTGGCACTGGCCGAGGAGCTGATGGCGCGCATCCAGACCGTGGGCCACCGGGCATCCGCACGGCTCGCCGACGAGCGCGGCGTATTTCCCGACTTCGAGGGTTCGAGGCTTGCCGCCCAGGGGCTGCGATTGCGCAACGCGACGGTTACTTCCATCGCGCCGACCGGAACGCTCTCGATCCTGGCCGACTGTTCCAGCGGGATCGAACCCTACTTCGCGCTGGCCTACACCCGTCACGTGCTCGACGGTGCCGTACTGACCGAGACGAATCCCCGGTTCGAGGCCGCCTTGCGACATGCCGGCGTGGACGACCCGGCCGTGCTCGAGCGGATTCGAGCCAGCGGCTCGATCCGCGGACTTGCGGGTCTTCCCGAGCGATTGCAGCGACGCTTCCCGATCTCGTCGGATCTTCCGTGGACGTCTCACCTCGACATCCAGGAGGCGTTTCAGCGGCATGTCGACAACGCGGTCTCCAAGACGATCAACCTGCCCTCGGATGCATCGCGGCAGGTGGTTCGCGACATCTACCGATCCGCCTGGCAGCGCGGTCTCAAGGGCGTGACCGTCTTTCGAGAGGGCTGTCGTGGCGAAGCGGTCCTGGTTCGGGGCGCCTCCGACGACTGCTGCTAGCGATTCGAAGGATCGCGGCCGTCGGGGCCGCCAGCCGAAGGCGGCTGGCGGGCGGGGCAGTCGTCCCCCAACGGACACGAAGCGGTCCGCGAACGCAGGCAGGACCGGGAGCCGAGCCGCTCCAGGGCGGCCTCGACGTCGCGGAGTGCCACTTCGTCAGAGGCTTTCGCCTGCAGTACGCCGGGCAGGCTGGCCTCGTCGGTTGCGTCGCCCGCCCAGCCGAGGTGCCGGGCCGCGGCCAGCGCCGCGCGGCTGGCCGGCGTGTCGGCGGCCGAGCTCCAGGTCTCGCGCAGCGGTCGCAGGAAGCGAAGCACCGTCGACACGCCAACGCCGGGCGCCAGCGAGGCGATGCGGCTGCCGAGCTCGTCGAGTCCGTCGGCGTCCGATGCCAGGGCTTCGAGGGAGCCGGACCAGCGCTCTCTCAGGGTCGTCCCGATCCGGATGAGGCGTGCCGCCACGGCCTCGGGCTTGCGGAGGTTCGCCTGCTTGAGCAGGGTCGCCAGGTTGTCGACCTGCTGCTGGGCCAGCGCCGACGGTACGGCTGCGCCGGCCCGATCGAGGACGCCGAAGGCGTGTCGGGCGGTTGCGGCATCACGGGTCGAGGACTGCAGGATTGCCGCCACCAGCCAGCCTTCGAGGCCGCCTTCGGTGCTGGGGTCGATTCCCAGCTGGCCAATCAGATGGCGTCCCAGCTGCTCTACCAGCCGATGCGCCGTGATGCCGGTCATTCTGCCTCCGAACTTTGATTGCGCACCCCAAAAGGCGCGTGCTACAAGGATCCTTCTGCGGCCCAGGCGCTCGTTTTCTCGCAGGTTTTCAGGTCGGGAGAGAGCCAGCGCCCAGCGACTCGACCCCGAGTCGAAAGCAGGGTCCGGAAGCTCGAATTGACGCAGGGGAGGTTTCCATGCCGCGTGCATTTTCCATCAGTGCGGACTCGATCGCCAAGGAGCGTTCCCGGGTCGGCGACGACCTCGAGAAATTCGACGTCTCCCGGGTGATCGCCCTGGACGAGCTGACCCTTCGCGAGATGGGTCCCAATGACGTTCAGCTGCGAATCCTGGCGGTCTCGGCCGAGCACAATGTAGACCACGCCGCCCTGGCCGACACGATGAACATCGCTGAGGCGCGCGGGGGAAAGATCTATCCTGGCAACAGCGCGCTGGGTGAGGTGGTCGGCGTTGGCGACCTCGTGAAGAACGTGGCGGTGGGCGACATTGTCGCCACCCACTGCAATGGCGAGCCCGACATCTACGGCTATGCGCTGCGCATCTGGGCCTACGACCAGCCCGACTCGATCGGTTGGTATGGCGAGGAGGCAATGGTCGGGGACTGGCAAGTGGTGAAGGTCCCGCTCGATTGCGGCCTCAACCTGTGGGAGATGGCGGCGCTGCCCCTGCGGGCGCCCACTGCCTATCACCTGTGGCGCCGGGCCATTGGAATCTTTCGCGTCAAGGTCTCGCGCGAGCAGCGCGCCCGCATCAACGTGCTGGGCTTCGGCGGCGGCGTGTCCGAGCTCTTCCTGATGTTGGCCCACCACGAAGGGCACCGGGCCCTCTTCTGTTCGGGAAGCAAGGAGCGACGGGAGCACCTCGAGGGACTGGGCATCGAAAGCATCGATCAGAATCAGTTCAACCGCTTTGCCGAACGCGACGACGTGAAGGCCTTCAACAAGCACGTGAAGGCCCTGACGGGCGGCGAGGGTGCCCACGTGGTCTGCGACATGCTGCGCGGTGCGGTCTATCCGGCTGGCATCGCTGCACTCGGCCGCCAGGGCGTGAACGTGAGTGCCGGCTGGCAGCTCGGCATGAACGTGAAGCATAACTCGGCCAATCTGTCGGTCCGCCAGATCACCCTGGATCACATCCACTACGAGACCCTCGATGGCGTGAGCGCCGCTACGGAACTCTACGGTCGCGTCTTCAAGCCCACGGTTCACAAGGAGATCTACGCCTTCGAAGACCTCCCCCGGGCGATGGAGGAGATGCACCAGAACAGCCAGACCGGTATTCCGATCGTCCGGGTCGCCGGGGACATGCCGGATTCGGTGAAATCCTTGATTCCCTGAGGGGAGTGCGGCGCGTGATTCGCGCGTCAAACTTGCCTATCCTGCGCGCCCCGCGCCCGGCAGAGCTGCGACTGCGGGCGCGGGGGGTCAAGACCGCGCTCCCCGGGCTAAGATCGGAATCGAACTTGATCATTGGCGTACCCAAGGAGATCACCGGCGGCGAGCGGCGCGTCGCGCTGGTCCCGGACTCGGTGAAGGCATTGGTCGCCGAGAACCTCGAAGTGCTCGTCGAGGCAGGGGCTGGCGAGTCGGCCGGTTTTCTCGACGCGGCCTACCAGCAGATGGGGGCCACGCTCTGCTCGGACGCGAAGCGTGTCTTCTCGCGAGCCGACGTGCTGCTCAAGGTCCAGGCACCGGCCCTGCGCGCCGACGGCAGCCACGAGGCCGACGATCTGGAGTCGGGCCGTGTCTTGATCGCGTTCCTGAAGCCGCTGGATCGCCCCGAGCTGGCGACGCGTCTCGCGGGTCGCGGTGTGACTGCATTCGCCATGGAGCTGATCCCGCGCATCACGCGCGCCCAGTCGATGGACGCGCTCTCCTCCCAGAGCACGATCGCCGGCTACCGCGCGGTATTGCTGGCGGCGACGATCCTTCCGAAGATTTTTCCGATGCTGGTGACGGCGGCGGGCACGCTCTCGCCGGCCAAGATCCTCGTGATCGGTGCCGGGGTCGCCGGCCTGCAGGCCATCGGCACCTCTCGCCGCCTGGGCGGCGTCGTCGAGGCCTACGACACGCGACCGGCCGTGAAGGAGCAGGTCGAGAGTCTGGGCGCCCGCTTCGTCGAGCTCGATCTCGAGACCGACGACGCCGAGGGCGCCGGTGGTTACGCGAAGGCCCAGACCGAAGAATTCTACCGGCAGCAGCGCGAGCAGCTCGGCAAGCGCGTCGCGGCGTCCGATGTGGTGATCACGACCGCGCTGGTTCCAGGCGAGGCTGCCCCGCTGCTGATCGACCAGACGGCCGTGAAGGCGATGAAACCCGGCTCGGTGATCGTCGATCTGGCCGCCGAGAAAGGGGGCAATTGCGCGTGCACCGAGCCGGATCGGGATATCGTCGTCGATGGCGTCAACATCCTCGGTCACACCAACCTGGCCAGCGAAATTCCCGGCCACGCCAGCCAGATGTACGGGAAGAACCTCGTCACCTTCCTCAATCATCTGATCGACGACGGCGAAATCAAGCTGGACCTCGAGGACGAAATCACCAATGGCGCGATGCTCGTCCACGCAGGCCAGATCACCAACGAGAGGGTGAAGGCGCGCGCCGAGGGAGAAAACGCCTGATGCTCGACGACCCGGTCGTTGCACTGACGATCCTGGTGCTGGCGCTCTTCGTCGGATTCGAAGTGATCGCCAAGGTGCCGCCGCTGCTGCACACCCCACTGATGTCGGGATCGAATGCGATCTCGGGCATCACGATCGTGGGAGCACTTTTGGCGGCGGGCAGAGAGGAGCAGACCCTCTCCACGGCGCTCGGTTTCATCGCGATCGTTTTCGCCAGCATCAACGTGGTGGGCGGCTTCCTCGTGACCAACCGCATGCTGGGCATGTTCAAGAAAAAGAAGTCGTGAACGACCAGTTCATCCAGCTCGCCTATCTCGTCGCGGCCGTGCTGCTGATCCGGGGACTGAGCGGCCTGGGCTCGCCGAAGACGGCGCCGCGCGGAAATCTGACCGCGGCGGCCGGCATGCTGATTGCCATCGTGGCGACGCTGCTGATGAAGGGCGTGGTCAGCTACACGGTGATCATTGCGGGCGTGGTCGTGGGCTCGACCATCGGCGCCGTGTTGGCGCTGCGTATCCAGATGACGGCCATGCCCCAGATGGTGGCGTTGCTCAACGGCTTCGGTGGCGGTGCCTCGGCCCTGGTCGCCTCGGCCGAGCTGCTGAACTACATGCGAGAAGGAAGCGAGCCCACCGGGATCGTCCCCACCGCCATCGTGCTCGGCATCCTGATCGGTGGCGTCACATTCACCGGCAGCCTGATCGCCTTCGCCAAGCTCCAGGAGTTGCTGAAGGGCGCGCCGCTGGTGTACGCGGGCCAGCGCTTCGTGAACGCGCTGCTGAGCGTGGCCCTCGTGGGGGCCGGCGTGATGATGGTGATGACACCGCTCGACCTGAACCCCTTCTACGTGGTTCTCTGCCTTTCGCTCCTGCTCGGTGTGCTGCTGGTGATTCCGATCGGCGGTGCCGACATGCCGGTCGTCATCTCGCTCCTGAATTCCTATTCCGGTCTTGCGGCTTGCGCGACCGGCTTCGTACTGGGCAACAGCAGCCTGGTGATCAGCGGATCCCTGGTCGGTGCCTCGGGAATCATCCTCACCAAGATCATGTGCAAAGCCATGAACCGGTCGCTCGCGAACGTGCTGTTCGGGGCGTTCGGTGCCGTGGACCAGGCGACGGCCGCCGGTGGCGGCAGCACGGACGGTCGCACCGCCAAGGCCTATACCCCCGAAGACGCGGCCGTGATCTTCTCGAACTCCCGTTCCTGCATCGTGGTTCCGGGCTACGGCATGGCGGTGGCCCAGGCCCAGCATGCCGTGCGAGAGCTGGCGGACACCCTCGAAGAGAAGGGGATCAGCGTCAAGTTCGCGATCCATCCGGTGGCGGGTCGCATGCCCGGCCACATGAACGTACTGCTGGCCGAGGCCGACGTTCCCTACGATAAGCTCGTGCCGATGGACGAAATCAATCGCGAGTTTCCCGAGACCGACGTCGCCTTGGTGATCGGGGCCAACGACGTGGTCAACCCCGATGCCCGCACCGACAAAGGCAGCCCCATCTACGGGATGCCGATCCTCGACGTCGACCGCGCTCAGCATGTCTTCGTGATCAAGCGCTCCATGAACCCGGGCTTCGCCGGCGTCCAGAACCCGCTCTTCTTCAACGACAACACCATGATGATCTTTGGCGACGCCAAGGGCACGGTCCTGGCGTTGGTCAAATCGGTTCGAGATCTCGTTTGAGGCGCCGCGCAGCCAGCGTCCTGCTGGCGTTGCTCGTCACCGTCGAATCCGGATGCACCACGCCGACTCCCGACGTGACGGCGCTGTCGCCGCGCCCGGGAGAGGTCAGCCCGCTGCTGTGGCGCGCTACGTCGCCCAACGGTGGGACCTTCTACATGCTGGGTTCGGTCCACATCGGGCGCGGAGGCGCACCGAAGATGGGACCGATCGTCGATGCCGCCTGGGACCGTGCGGAAGAGCTGGTGGTGGAGGTCGACGTTTCCCGGGTCTCCGAGGCGGAGCTCAGCGCGCTGATGGAGCGCTGGGGACAGCTCGAGTCCGGTCGCGAGATCTGGCCGCTGCTCGGCCCCGACACCTCCCGGCAGCTGCGTGCGTATCTGGAGCGTCGACCCTCCGACCCCGTCTCGCTGGCTTCGATGAAGCCCTGGTTCCTCGCCATGGTCGTCATGCAGCTCGAGCTTCGACGATACGGTTACAACATCGAGTCCAGCGTCGATCAGCTCTTCATCGATCGGGCGGCGGGACGGAAGAAGATCGTGGCTCTCGAGACCATGGATTCCCAGCTCCAGGCGCTCGACCGACTGCCTGCTGCATTGCAGGAGCGCATGCTCAACGATGAACTGAGTCGCATCGATCGACTGGAGCAGGATACCGAGGATCTCATCGAGGCCTGGCGGCTCGGTGATGAGAAGGCGCTCGAGAAGCTGGTGTTTCGACCACTCGAGGACTCGCCCGAGTTCGAGGTTTTCTACGAGCTGGTCTTCTTCCGCCGCAACGAGCAGATGGCGATCGGCCTCGAGAACCTCGGGCGGGACGGTCGTTCTCGCTTCGTCGTCATTGGCGCTGGCCACCTGCTGGGAGACCGGAGCGTTCCAGCCCGGCTCGCCCAGCGCGGCTATCGGATCGAACGGATTCGTTCGGTCTCTCAGCTCGCGCGTTCCCGGTAGCGGCGGTCGGGCCTTGTATACTGCGTGCCATGCACAGTCAGGATGTGGAATTCGGCTATCTCGCCTACCCCGATTCAGGCACGCACCCGGGCGTGGTGATGATCCACGACGTCTGGGGGCTGACGGACCACGCGCGGGACCTCGCCAATCGTCTATGTGACGAGGGTTTTGCCGTACTCGCAATGAACCTCTATCGGAGCTTCTCCGATGTCACGATCAAGAATCCGGGCGAGTGGATGCGGAGCCTTTCCGACCCCGACCTGATTGCCGACATCCAGTCCGGTGTCGGCTTTGTCGGTGCACATCCGGCCTGCGTGGGCCACGATGTCGGCGTCATCGGTTTCTGCATGGGGGGCATGTATGCGCTGCTGGCCGCCTGCGCCCCATCGGGATTGGCTGCCAGCGTGGCGTTCTATGGCCTGCTCTCACACGAACACGGGATCCTCCACGGCGAGTCGGGGCCCGACCCGGAGCTGAAGCCGCGACAACCCCTCGACGCCACGAGCGACCTGTCGTGTCCGCTGCTCTGCTTTTTCGGGGACCAGGATCAGTTCGTTCCCATGACCGACATCGATGCGCTGCGCGCCAACCTGCGCCGGGCGCCCAAGCCCGCTGAGCTCGTCGTCTACGAAGGAGCCGGCCACGCTTTCATGAACGACACGCGACCCGATGCCTTCCGGCCGGAGATAGCCGAGCAGGCGTGGAAGCGCATGGTCGCATTCTTCCGAGAACACGTGAGCTGACCTAGACGCGGATCAGACGATCGGAGCAGGCCGAGCCAGCACCAGTGCGAGGACGCGCCCACGGCTCGCGAAGCGGGTCACCGTGCAATCCACAGTGACCTGGCCACCGCGCGCGTCCTGGAGACGTCCCCGGAATCGACGGGGTTCGGATGCTTCGGTCATGGCGTCGAGCTCGGTCCACCACGCGGCCTTGTCCTCTTCGGGCACGAATGACATGGCATCGACTTCGAGCAGGGCGTCGCGGGGCACGCCCAGCAGCGCACCGGCAGCCGGATTCGCATCGACCACGGTGCCGGTGTCGGAATCGATGGCGATGAAAGCGTCTGCCACGCGATCGATGGCGGCCATCACCACCCGGCGCCGGCCGCTGCGCGGCGCACCGCGCTTGCGCCGCGCGGCGCCGGTCGATCGCAGCGACATCCTGAACCTCTCGAGCAGGGGATTCAGGGCTTCGCGCACGTTCTCGCCCGCATCGCCCGCGAGCTCGGTGGCCGCATCGGACCAAGCCGACAGCAGGGCGTCCACCCGACGCTCGTTGGGTCGCAAGCCGTCGAGGGCCGGCTTGGCGGCGTCGCCCCGGCGCAGGGCCGAGGTCACGAACGATCGGAATCGCCGCAGCACCTCGGTCTCCTCCGCGCCAGCCTGGGGCGCGGCCGGACCCAGACGGGCCGACATCGACTGGTCGATCCGGGCGCGGTTCGCAACGAACCAGCCCGCCAGCCGGGTTTTGCTGATCACCCCCCTCATCATTTCGAATGGTAACCGCTTGGCGGGGAGTTTCCTCCTGTACCGCCAATTTCCGGCCGAAGTCGCGTGATTGAATCGAGGCCTGGATCCTGTCGATGTAGGGACATGGCCTCGGAATCGATGCTCCGCCGGGTGCTGGACTCTTTGCCATCGATCTCCGAGAACGGCTACCGGATCCGGAACCCGGAGCCGCTCGACTCCGGAATGGATCTGCGGCTGCGCTTCGAGCTGGCGGACTCGGGAGCCCTGGCGGTCGAGAACACGGTTGGCTAGCCGCTCCTTCCGGACAGCGGGAGTCGGCTTCAACCGGACTCTGCCCGAGCATCGCGAGGCGGTCGCCCCCGCTACGTCCACGAGGCACCAGTGGTCTCCTAGCAGGCTGAAGTCCCGGTGAGGGACGTTGGCGGGAGTTCTTTGGCATCTGCAGCCCATCTCCGCCCGGCGCCACACCCAACCCCCAACAACCTCCGCGTCCGTCAGGTGCGAGGCCTGGCTCGAGACTCCTGGGTTAACCTGTGAGCATGAGCACAGAAGATTGGCGTCGCATCGACCTCTACGCGCCGACTCCCGAGCATCGAGCATTTCGTGACACCCTGGATGAATTCGTCGAACGCGAGGTCGAGCCCCAGGCGGCCGAGCACGATCGCAACGAGACCTTTAATCACGATCTCTTTCGTCGTGCTGCCGACCTCGGGCTGCTCGGCGTCACACTCCCGGAGGAGTTCGGCGGAGCCGATCTGGATGCGACCGCGGCCGTGATCCTGTACGAGGCGTTGTCGAGTTCCGATCCGGGCTTTGCTCTGGCCGTGCTGGCGCACTCGATCCTGTTCGCCCAGAACGTCAACGTGAATGGCAACGATGAGATCCGTCAGCACGTGCTTCCCCGGGCGATCTCGGGGGAATGGATCGGTGGCCTCTGTATGACCGAACCCGAGGTGGGAACCGACGTGCTTGCCCTGCGAACCCAGGCGAAACGGGACGGGAACGACTACCTGATCGATGGCCGCAAGACCTTCATCACCAACGGAGGCATCGACGAGCACACCCTGGGAGACGTCTTCGTCGTCTATGCGGCAACTGGCGAGAGGGAGATCAGCGCGTTCGTGGTCGAAAAGGGGATGGGCGGCCTGTCCCTGGGGCAGCATTGGAAGGACAAACTGGGCATGCGCGCGTCCTTCACGGCGGAACTGGTCTTCGACGGCGTGCGGGTCCCCGCCACGAACCGCATGGGGGCAGAGGGCGAGGGCACGCTGGCGATGATGCGCAACCTCGAGATCGAACGGCTCACGCTCGCCGCCATGAGCGTCGGGATCGCCCGCCGCTGCGTCAGCGTGATGCTCGACTACGCGGGCCAGCGCAAGACCTTCGGTGTGCCGATTCGCGAACACGGTCAGGTGCAGCGCTACATCGCCGAGAGCTTCGCCGAGTACCGCGCGGCCGCGTCGCTGGTGTTCGACGTGGCGCGTCGCTTCGACCTGAGCCAGACCGGTCAGCGGATCGAAGCCGACGCGGCCAAGCTGTTCGCCTGCCAGGTTGCCAAGCGCGCGGCCGACGCCGCGATCCAGGTGCTGGGCGGCTATGGCTACATGGGCGAGTACGTGGTCCAGCGTCTCTGGCGCGACGCGAAGCTGCTCGAGATTGGCGGAGGCACGCTCGAGGCTCACCAAAAGAACCTGGTGAAGGACCTGTCCCGGGATCCGGCGCGCGTTCGCGCGTGAAGAGGCGGAGGTGAGGACGGTCGCGCGCAACGGCCGCAGCGTTCGAGTGGGTGGGCGTGCCGGTGGAGGTGGAACGGTCATTGCCCAGCGTGCGGTACGGGAGCGGGTTCGTTACTTGCCGGGCTGTGCGTCCACGTTCTGCTCCAGCTCGGCCCAGCGCGCGTAGGCGCTGCGGGCCTCGTCGTCGAAACCGAGGGAGTCGGCGCTGAGCGCCAGCCCCGAGACGGCGCGGACGTCCTCGGGCGCCAACTCGGCGGCGCGCCGGTAGGCGACGTAGGCGTCCGCCACGTTCTGGCGTTCCTTCTCCAGCTCGGCGAGCTGGATCCAGGCTTGGGCGTCCGAGGGTGAGATCTGGATGGCGGCCTCCAGGTGGTAAATCGCCTGGGGAACCTGGCCGGCCTGGGTGTGGATCTCGGCCGCCAGGCGGCGCAACTTGGCGTTGCGCGGATGGCTGCGGACGGCGATCGCGACCTCGCGGGCTGCCTCGTCGTAACGGCCGGCGGCGGCGTAGGCGGCGGCGACGGATCCCGGGTCGCGCCGAGGAATCAGGGACTCGCACCCGCTGGCGAGCAGTGCGATGCCGAGAAGCGTGACGAGGCTGCGGGTCATGGGAATCGACTCCAGTGCGCGCTCGGCCGCTGTTATCGGTCCGAGGAGCGTTGGGTGGATTGTTTCCGGCGAAGCCGTGCGAGGCACAGCATGACCCGTCCCGAGGAAATTGCCGCCTCCGTCCGGAAATTCGTGCCCTCCGAGGCTTCTCGTCCGCCGGAAGACGTCGAGATCACGGAGCTTTGCCGCCTGGCCGGCCTCGTCCCGGGCGCTCGACTCGGCAGCGCCCACGGAATCCGTCTTCTCCAATCGAGGCACAGGCTTGCACGCTCGCTTGCCGGTTGGAGCCCTTCTATGAGAGAAGAATCCAGTCACCCCACTGTACTTCGGGGTCACATACAGACGATGCCCGCAGCTGTCGCGCGGGTCGAGGGGACGAGACCATGCGGTTGCGAAACTGGAACAACCACACGATCCGAAGTGCCTTCCTGGTGCGGGTGCTGGCCAGCAGCCGGCACTGGAACCACTGTCGAAGCTGCGGCGCCCGCATGTTCGTCAAGCCGGAATCCGGCCTGTGTCCGATGTGCTTCACCGAAGGCCACCAGCGTGCGGCTCGCGTCACCGAGATGGTGGCGAACAGCCTCGCGTCAGAGACACCGGAACTTCCCGAGCTCTCGAGCGCCGTCGCGCGTCACTAGGCGAAGCGCTTCAGCTCCCGCCGCGCGATCACCATCTTGTGGACCTCGTCCGGTCCGTCGGCGATTCGCAGTGAGCGGCCTTCGCGCCACATGGCGGCGACGGGAGTGTCGTCGGATATGCCCAAGGAGCCCAGGCACTGGATCGCCCGGTCGAGCACGTTCATCAGCATGTTGGGCACCACGACCTTGATCATCGAGATTTCCTGACGTGCCACCTGCTTGCCGTAGATGTCCATCTTCCAGGCCGTGTAGAGGGTCAGCAGCCGCGCCTGGTCGATCTCCATGCGCGACGTCGCGATCCATTCCTGCACGAACTGCTTCTCGCCGATCGGTCCACCGAAGGCGACCCGGGTGTTGGCGTACCGACACATGATCTCGAACGCCCGCTCTGCCATGCCGATGGCCCGCATGCAGTGGTGGATGCGGCCGGGTCCGAGGCGCGCCTGGGCGATCATGAACCCGCCATGCTCGGGACCGAGCAGATTCTCGACCGGAACGCGGCAATCGTCGTAACGGATCTCGCAGTGCCCGCCGCCGTGTGTGCTGCCCATCACCGAGATGGCCCGGATCAGGTTGAAGCCGGGTGTGTCTGTGGGGACGATGATCTGGCTGGCGCGCTGATGCGGCGCTGCGTCGGGGTCGGTCACGACCATCACGATGGCGAAACGCGCGCCGATGGCTCCGGACGTGAACCACTTGTGGCCGTTGATGACCCATTCGTCGCCGTCTCGGACCGCCCGGGTCTGGAGTCCGGTGGGGTCGGCGCCCGAGACCTCGGGCTCGGTCATCGAAAAGCACGAGCGGATCTCGCCGTCGAGTAGCGGCTGGAGCCACTTCTCCTTCTGCTCCGGCGTTCCGAACTCCGCCATGATCTCCATGTTGCCCGTGTCGGGCGCGTTGCAGTTGAAGGCGCGGGCGCCGAGGGGACTGCGCCCCATGATTTCGCAGAGCGGCGAGTATTCGAGGTTGGTGAGGCCCGCGCCGTGTTCGGGGTCGGGCAGGAAGAGGTTCCAGAGCCCCAGCTCCCGGGTCTTTGCGCGGATGTCGAGCATCACCTTGGGCTCGTGGTGCGGATCGCCGGATGCCTCGATCTCTTGCTTGGCCACCGCTTCGGCCGGGTAGACGTATTTCACCATGAAGCGTTCGATCTGTTCCTGGAGCAGCTTCACCTTGTCCGACGTTTCGAAATCCATGCCGTCTCCCAGGCCCGTGGGGCCGTCAGTTCAGGACCGTCACCTTGACGGTGCCCGAGCGTTTATCCGCGGCCAGCTCGAAGCCGCGTTGGATTTCTTCGAGTCCCAGCTGGTGGCTCGTGATGTCGCCGAGTTCCCCGCGATGTTCTGTCAGGATCTGGATCGCGTTCTCGAAGTCCGTGTGCTGGTGCGGATGCTCGTAGCAATTCGACCAGGCCAGCGTGACTTCCTTCTGGAACAACGGGAACGGGTCGAGTTCGAGCTTGCCCCGGAACAGGCCTACGATGGAGACAACGCCCCCGGGGCGCAGAGCGGCCACGGCCAGGGGCAGGGTCTCGGCCTGTCCCCCGACGGTCTCGACGGCGCAGTCGATCGGGTGTTCGCGTCCGAGGACGGCGAGCTTCTCGGCTGTGGCGTCGGGCTCGCGGTACACCCGGCCGGCACCGAGCTTCTCGGCGAGCGCGGCCTGGTGAGCGTGGCGCGCGGTGATCCAGACGTCTTCGGCGCCCAGGGCACGGGCCGCCACGACGGTCAGCAATCCCAGGCTGCCAGCGCCCAGCACCAGCACCCGCTGGCCCGCGCTGAACTGTGCCCGCTTCAGTGCGTGGATGACGACGGCCATGGGTTCGGCCAAGGCGGAAATCTCGATGGGGAGGCGGGCGTCGACCAGGAACAGCCGTCGTGACGGGACGGTCACGTAGTCGGCAAAGCCGCCATCGACGTGGACGCCCAGGAACTGGATGTCGGGACAGATGGCGTCCCGCCCGGACCGGCAGCTGTGGCAGCGCCCGCAGGTGTTGATGGGCTCGACGGCGACGGTGTCGCCGATGGCAAAGCCGCTGACCCCTTCGCCCAGCTCGTCGACGGCAGCCGTCATTTCGTGGCCGGGCGTGATTCTCGAGCCCAGGTAGCCGATGGAAAGCAGCGACAGGTCGCTGCCGCAGATGCCGCAGCCGCGCAGCTTGACGCGGACCTCGCCGGGACCCGGTTCGGGGATCGGGCGCTCTTCCAGTGCGAGCTGACCGGGGCCCGTGCACGTGACGGCGCGCATGGAAGAGGGGGGCATCGCGCTCAGCCTAGCATGGCCCTCAGCGCTTCGACGCCTCGAGCCTCTCGATCACGGCGCGCACGATCATGGGCCAGGCGATGGTGGCGTCGGCGAAGACCTCGGCCTGCTGGCCACCCTCGCTGCGCGGCACGAACTTCCCCCAGGAAACACCTTCTTCGTAGCTGCAGCCGGACAGGCCGCCCCAGTGCTCGGGCTCGGGACAGATGCGAACCGCGTACTTGTAGCGACGCACCGGCTCGGCCTTGTGAAGTCGGCTCCTCAGGATCTCCAGGTACGGGCCTATCTGCTGAGCCCAGTTCCGGGGAACGCCGCCCCCGATGGTGAAGATCCCCAGGGTTTCGTGGGCCCGGATCTGGTCGGCGAAATGGTTCAAATCGAGGAAGGGGTCGAAGCCGAAGGCCTCGACTCCGCGGCTCGCCTTCAGCTGGTTGTGGATCGCCAGGTCGAGTCCGAGCTCCGAATCGGTGAACGCCGGGATGTACATGGGTACGCCGTTCGAGACGGCGCTGGCGAGAATCGCGCGGCCCGGCAGGTGCTTCTCGAGGTGTCGACCCAGCAATTCGCAGATGGTGCGACTGCAGAGGGTGGTGCCGTTCGGAAGCTCGGAGAGCGCGGCCTCGAGGATCCGTTCGACGTCGTCCAGGTTCTTCTCGAGCTCGATGGTGTCGTAGACCCGGTTGTAGCCGCGGCTGTAGAGGTCCTCGTCCTTCATGTCCGGGCGGTGCTTGAAGTGGAGCAACCCGGCCGCTTCCGAGAGGCCGTGGGTCATCAGGGCGCCCGTGCTGACGATGGCGTGGACCCAGCCCCGATCGATCATCTCGCAGATCACGAGTCCCTGCTTTGCGATGGTCATGGCTCCCGAGATCGTCATCACCCGAAAGCACGACTCGTCGCGGATCATGGCCTCGAGCACGTCGGCCGCCTCGCCGAGTCGTCGCCCGCCGAACGCAGTCTGGCCCATGGCACGAACCAGCGCATCCACGCTGTCGGTTCGGTTCGGGTCGAGCGGCGCCAGCGGCGTCAGTCCGTCCTCGTGACCGCTGCCGTATTTCGATTCGTCGCGGGGATCCGCCATGGGGCCTCGCGGCGCAGGCTAGCAGATCAAGCGTTGGCCCCGTTGGGCAACCGGTCGAGCCTCTCGGGATCGGTGACGGGCAGGCTGCACTCGCTGCCACGGCACATGTAGGCGGTGGGCCGTCCGTCGACCGGGTTGCGCCCCTGGAGCCAGCTCGGATCGACGCCGTCCGGGATTGTGCCAGGTTCGCAGACCAGCACGGCATCTTCAGGACTGAGGAGCCAGCGCGCCCGCTGGGCCAAGGCGTCCGTCGACGCGGCATTTCGGGCGCCGACGATCACGGCCGTGGACAGGCCCCGCTCGGCGGCGAGTGCGGCGCGCGCCAGCGTGGGGACGCTCTCGGGAGCGCGTTCCAGCCGCGTGCCGTGAGTGACGAGCACGCGGTCTGCGATCTCACGCAGATCCGGACGGCCACACTGCGAAGCCACGCGAAGCAAGCCCAGGGTCGCCAGGCCCGTCGAGTGAGGCGTCGCCCCGTCGTGGTCCGAGCGGGGGCGCTGGAGCAGCACTTCTCCATCGGCCGGTGTGAGAAACAGATCTCCTTGCTCTCCGTCGAAGAAGCGGTCCGCGATGTCCTGGGCGACGCGGGCCGCGGCGCCCAGGAATCGGTCGTCGGCGCCTGCGCGGTGCAGGTCGAGCAGGGCGCCGAGCAGTGCGGCGTGGTCGTCCAGGAAGGCGGGAACGTGCGCGCGTCCCTGGTTCCAGACGCGCAATAGCCGGCCGTTGGCGTCGTGCATGTTCTCGAGCATGAAGTCGGCAACGGCTACGGCGTCGTCCAGGAGCGTCGGGTCGCCAACGATCGATGAAGCGCGCGCGAGGCCCGAGATCGTCAAGGCGTTCCACGAGGCGACGCGCTTCAGGTCCGTGCCCGGGCGGACTCTCTGATTTCGCATCTCTAGCAGACGTCGGCGCGCGTTGGCGAAGCGCTCGCGGCCTTCGTCGTGAAGCTCACGCAACACGGTCGTGCCGCGCTCGAAATTGCCCCGGGCCGTGACGCCGTGGGCCGCGCAGAAGTCGACGGCGTCCTGGGCACCGAGAACCTGTTCAATCTGTTCGATCGTCCAGACGTAGAAAGTGCCTTCCTCGCCTTCGCTGTCCGCATCCAGGCTGGCGAAAAGGCCGCCTTCGGGTCCCGTCATCTCCCGGCGCAGGAAGTCGACGGTCTCGCGGATTGGCCAGGCGAGTTCGTCCGCCGGCTCGGCCCCGCGCCGCAGGACCTCGGCGTAGACCGATAGCAGCTGGCCCTGGTCGTAGAGCATCTTCTCGAAGTGGGGAACGCCCCAATTGTCATCGACGCTATAGCGGTGGAAGCCGCCGCCCAGATGGTCGTAGATGCCGCCGCGCGCCATCTCTCGACAGGAAAGGATCACGTGTTCGAGCGCTTCCTTTGCCTTGTGGGGGGGCAGTTCGTCACAGGCGGATAGCAAGAGCAGGAGATTCGGCGGCGTCGGAAACTTTGGCGCAGTTCCGAAGCCGCCATGGTCGGGGTCGGCCTGCTGGAGCAGGCGCATGGCGGCCTCGGTCACCGCCAGCACACCCGATGCGGTTGTGCCGCCGGCTGCCGGCGGGCGCGCCAGGCCCGACACGATCCGCTCGGCCGTCTGGTCGACGGACTCGCGTCGGCCGCGATAGGCACTATCGACGGAGGTCAGTACCTCACGAAACGACGGGAGTCCGTGGCGCGAGGTCGGCGGGTAGTACGTGCCGCCATGGAAGGGCGCTCCGTCTGGGCGACAGAAAACGGTGAGCGGCCAGCCGCCGTGGCCCGTGAGTCCCACGACCGTGTCCATGTAGATCTGGTCGACATCGGGTCGCTCTTCGCGATCGACCTTGATGTTCACGAACAATCGGTTCATCAGGGCCGCCGTCTCGGGATCTTCGAAGGATTCGTGCGCCATCACGTGGCACCAGTGGCAGGCGCTGTAGCCGATCGAGATCAGCAGGGGCTTGTCGGTCTTGCGGGCCTCGGCCAATGCCTCGGGGCACCAGGGCCACCAGTCCACGGGGTTGTCCATGTGCTGGCGGAGGTAGGCGCTCGTCTCCTCGGCCAGTCGGTTGGGGGTCTGGCGGGTGGACCGGTCGGTGTCGTGGCTGTGCAAATCGGTCAGCGCCCCGAAAAGCCCTTAGGCTAACATGAGGCCCCTTTTGGAGCCCCTCGTGACCGACATCATTCTCCATCCTGGGCGGGACCGTTCCCCGCGCCGTCGACACCCTTGGATCCTGTCGAGCGCCGTCGCCCGCGTGGACGGGGAGGCCAAAATCGGTGAGTTCGTCCGCGTGCTGTCGGCCGAAGGCGAAGTGCTCGGCTGGGGCCACTGGTCGCGGGCGTCGACCCTGTGCGTTCGCATGGTCTCCTTCGGCAAGGAGTCGCTGCCCGAGGACTGGCTTGAGACCCGCATCGCCGAGGCCGTGTCCCGACGACGCAATCATCCGCTGCTTCGGCAGACCAACGCGCTGCGGCTGGTGAACACCGAAGCTGACGGACTCCCCGGGCTTGTGGCTGACCAGTACGGTGACACGCTCGTCATCAAGTTGGCGTCCGCCGGGATGGCCAGCCAGCGCGACCGGGTGGCCGACGCGCTTCGGACGGCGACGCGCCTGGACCGGGGATTCGAACGGGCCGATTCCGTCGCATCGCGCCGAGAGGGAGTCGCCCCTCACCAGGGCGCGCTGTGGGGCGCTGCTCCCGAAGGCCCCGTGGAAATTCGCGAGGGCGACCGTCGCTACCAGGTCGATCTGGTGTCGGGTCAGAAGACGGGCTTCTACCTCGACCAGCGCGATTCTCGGGATCTCGTGCAACGACTCGCCCGCGATCGCCGGGTCCTCGACCTCTTTTCCTACACCGGCGGATTCGCCGCGGCGGCCGCTCGGGGTGGAGCCTCGGACATCGTCGCCGTGGATTCCTCTGCGGCCGCGTTGGAGCTGGCCGACGAGAACGTCCGGTCGAACGCACCCGACTGCCGGCTCGAATGCGTCCGGGGCGATGCCTTCGAGTTCCTGCGTCGCGATTCCCGGCAGTACGATCTGATCATCGTGGATCCGCCTCCGCTGGCCCGTTCGCGCCGCGACGTCTCCCGTGCATCGCGTGCCTACAAGGACGTGGTCCTCCATGCACTGAAGCGTTCTGCGGCCGGGGCGCACCTGCTCGTGTTTGCCTGCTCCCACCACGTGGGCCCCGATCTGTTCCGCAAGATCGTGTTCGGAGCCTCGCTGGATGCCGGCCGACCCGTTCGTGTTCTGGGTGGACTCGGCGCGCCGCCCGACCACCCCGTTTCCCTCGACCATCCGGAAGGGGCCTATTTGACGGGACTCTGGTTGGAATCGTGAGCGGCCGCTCGTCGACGCCGAGTCCCCGCGTGCGCGCCGTGCAGTTCATCCAGAAGCAGGGCAACGACCTGGCGAAGCACACTGCGGCCGCCTTGCTGGGCGTCACCGACGGTGAGCACGCCGCTGATGCCGTGCGCGCAATGCAGTGTACGGACGGCGGGTTCTCGGCGACCGGGTGCGACCCCAGCGTGCTGGCGGAGACCCGCCGGGTGTTGGGTGTGTTGGACGATCTCGGGATTCGCGACGGGGATCTGCTCCAGGCCGTCTGTGCCCATCTGGCCCGGTTGCAACGGGACGATGGTCGCTGGGGCTGTGGCAGCGAGGACGACGAAGATCTCTTCGAGACGGGGATGATCCTGACCCATCTTGCGAAGACCACGAGCGCGCGCATCGACATGCTCGAGGCCGCCGCCGACTTCCTGTCGGGGCTCTGGTCGCCGGATCGGGTGCAGGGCTTCGAGTGGCGACCGCTGATGGCCTACGCCGGGACGTTTTCGAATCTTTCCCACGAGCGATCGGACGAGATCCTGCAGTGGTGTGGGCGCGAGCTGGAGCGCGGATTTCGCGCAGGGCGCTTCGACGGCGTGCAGACGGTCCGCCTCCTGTCGTGGTGTGATGCGCCGCAGCTTCCGGGCGGACGGCTCGAGCCCGCGGAGCTGCTGAAGTCGATCTTCGAAGGACAGGCTGAGGACGGCGGCTGGCTCGAGCCGGGTGAGGCCTCGATCATCAACCGGGTGGGTCATACGCTGGCGGCCCTGGTCGGCTTGCGGCGACTCGAATAGAAAGGAAACGCACCCCCCATGTTCAACCTTGCCGCTGTCCACGAAGCCATCGCAGAGGTCGTGCCCGACCAGGAGTGCCTGGTCTTCCGCGACCGGCGCTTCAGCTGGACCGAGATCACCGATCGAACCCGTCGCCTGGCCGACGTCCTGCGGCAGCACGGACTCGGTTGCCGGCGCGAGCGGGCCCGACTCCAGAACTGGGAGTCCGGGCAAGACCACGTCGGCCTCTATCTCTACAACGGCAACGAATACCTCGAGGGCATGCTCGGAGCGTACAAGGCGCGGGCGGTTCCGTTCAACGTGAACTTTCGCTATGTCGATGAAGAGCTCGAGTATCTGTTCGACAACGCAGACGCCAAGGCGATCATCTACCACGCCTGTTTTGCGCCAGCCCTCGCGCGGATTCGCGATCGCCTGCCCCAGGTGCAGCTGTGGCTCCAGGTCGACGACGGTTCCGGGCAGCCGCTGCTGGAGGGGGCCCTCGACTATGAGAAGGCGCTGGCTGAGGCGAGTCCGAATCCGCCCGAAGGACTCTCGCCCGACGATCTCTATATCCTCTATACGGGCGGAACGACCGGGATGCCCAAGGGCGTCTTGTGGCGGCAGGACGACGTGTTTCGTGCCGCACTCTATACGGGGAAGGCCGTCGACCTGGAACAGGTCCTGGAACGCGCCCGGCGGGGAGGTCCGCGCGCACTGGCGACACCGCCTTTCATGCACGGCGCCGCCCATTGGGTGGCTTTCAACATGTGGCACGTGGGCGGTACGGTCATCGTGCAGTCCGAGCCGACGCGTCTCGACCCGGCCGACATCTGGGGCACGGTCGAACGCGAGCAGGTGACCGCCCTGACCATCGTTGGCGATGCGTTCGGTCGGCCCCTGGCCGATGACCTTCGAGAGAACCGGTACGACCTGTCATCGTTGCGAATGATCACATCGGGTGGTGCCATCCTGACTGCGACCCTCAAGCAGGAGTTTCTCGACCTGCTGCCGCAGATCAAGATCCTCGACATGCTCGGTTCTTCCGAAAGCGGACAGCAAGCGGCCCAGATCTCGACGAAGGACGCCAAGGCCACGACGGGTGACTTCGACGTGAACCCCGACAGCGTCGTGCTCCGCGAGGATCTGACGGGCCAGGTCGAAGCCGGATCGGGCGAGTGTGGCTGGCTCGCCCGACACGGCCGCGTCCCCCTCGGCTACTACAAGGACCCGGACAAGAGCGCGCGCACCTTTCCCGTGATCGATGGCGTCCGGTACTCGATTCCCGGCGACCGTGCGACCCTCGAATCGGACGGGTCCATGCGCCTGCTGGGTCGCGACTCGGCCACCATCAACACGGGCGGCGAAAAGGTTTTCGCCGAAGAAGTCGAGCACGCCCTCAAACATCACCCCGCTGTCTATGACACCCTCGTCGTCGGTACGCCCCACGACCGCTGGGGCCAGCAGGTCACGGCCCTCGTCAGGCTGCGCCGCGGCGAAGAAACCTCGGACGCCGTGCTCAAGAAGGCCGCGAGCGAACACCTCGCGCCCTACAAGCTCCCCAAGGCATTTCTCTATGTCGATGAGATCCAGCGCTCGCCCAGCGGCAAGGCCGACTACCGCTGGGCGCAGGAAACGGCGCTGCGGCTGCTGGCTCTGGAAGCAGGGAGTCCGGAAGCGGATAGCTAGCTTCGCGCTGGCATCAGTCGTCGATGGCCTTGCGGAAGGCGCGGATGCGTGCGGCGTTGGCGCCGATGTCGCCCTGTCCGTCGCGAGACTTCGAGCGCATGTCGATGCGGGCACCGGACGGGGACGGTCGGATACGGATCGATATGTCATCGATGAAGCGGAATACCCGCGAGGTGTCGGTGGCTTCGATGGTTCCGGCGTCGGTGTCTTCGGCCGTGATCTCCCAGCCGAGTTCGGCGGCTACGCGTCGGACGTCATCGAAGGCCTTGGCCGGGGAGCGCGAGACTTCGATGGGGGCGAGATCCGGGTAGGCGCTTCGCTGCAGGCTGGCGAAGCTCTCGCCTGGGTAGGACAGATCGCGTCCACGGTTGGCGTCGAGGGTGCGCGCGGCCTGGAAGGTCGGCGGGTCTTCGGTGTCGGTCGTGATGTCGTTGATGCGCGGCGGGAAGCCAGCCGAGATGTTGGCCGAGACGGCGAGCCCGATGATCAAGAGGCCCGCTGCGAGCCCGATCAGGGCCCGGCCGCGTCCGCTGCGACCGGCAGCCACCCGGGTGCTCCAGACGCCAATCATACCGGTGACCAGGGCGGCCAGCGCCAGCAGGTTGCCCAGCATGAAGGCCTTGAAGCCCCCCATGGGCGACGCCAGGCCGAGTTGGATGACGACGGGCACCAGAGCGCAGACTGCCAGCGCTCCGAGGCCCAGCATCGCGGCCAGCTGAGCCGCACGCGAGCTCGATTCCAAGCGGTCCCTCCCCGGACCAGGGGTGAAACTTCCCCTCGACCCGTCGCAGCGCAGCATACCATGGGGCCTCGTGTCCCTGTGATAGACTGGCTGAAGCCCAAAGACCCCGCCGTTCGAGGGGGTACCGCCATTCTCCAGCGCTCCACCAGCTCCCGCAGCCTTCCGGGTCCGAGGCTCTGCCGGCTCGCACTTGCCGGACTTTTTGCGTTTCTCGCGGGCTGCGGAGACCCGGATTCCGGTCCGATCGCCATCCAGGCGCCGAACTATGGGCCCGAGCTGGCCACGCTCGAGATTGATCTGTCACGCGATCTGCTCGAGGGCACGCTGAGTCTTCATCTGGACGGCAGCGATGTCACCGCTTACGCCGAGGTCTGGTCCGGTGGCGCACGTCTCGCGCTACCGATCGATACCGGGCCGCATCTGCTGCTTGTCCGTGGTGAGTTCATGGAAGGCACGAGTAGCGTGTCGCGCAGTCAGATCGAACTCTTCTTGACTCCGCCCCCGTTCCCCGAGGTCGCCGTTGCCACGCCAACTTCGGGAAGCATCGATGTGCCGGTCACCGATTGGATCCACCTGGAGTTCGCGGGCGACCTCGGCGCCGCTGCACGGGATGCGGTGTCCCTGCAGTGCGATGGCGTCGCGCACCCGATCGATGTCCACGTCTTCGGTTCACGGGAACTGGTGATCAATCCCAAGGGCGAGCTTCCGGCGGCCGCCCAGTGTCGCTTGAGCTGGCGCGCGGAGGGAGGCACACGCGACCTAGCATTTCGCACGGCAGGCACGGGCTTGCCCGCTTTCGTGAACTACAACCGCATCAGCAGCCGAGCCACCGCGCCTTTCCCGGACGACTTCTGGCTCCGGCCCGATCCGCAACGGCCAGGGGAGGTTCGACTCCAGATCGAGTTGTCCGGGTTCGAACAACCCGATCAGATTTTCTTCGATTCATTCGTGTCGGACACGCGCGGCCTCGACGGTTTCAGTCCGATCGCCCATCTCACGATCGAGCTGTCGGAGCCGCCCGATCCCCAGTCCCTTCCGCACACACCGATCGAGTCGATGGACCCGATGGCGTCGGTGGGCCTGTTCGATGTGAATTCTCGCAGCCCGACCTTCGGCTCTCGGTTGCCGTTCCGGCTCGAGGCCCGTTCTGGCACCCTCGGCGGCCGCTCGACCCACGCGCTGCTGATCTACCCGTCGGTGCCGCTGCGCCCGGGCGGAACCTACGGCATCGTCATCACCCGGCGCGTTCGCGCTGCCGCGGCCCGGCCCTTCGGACCGTCGCTTTTCTTCCAGTACGCGCGCGACACCGAGGAGATGCCGGGCGAGCCCGAAGCCCTGACCCGGGTACGCAGGCTGGCTGGCGACGTGCTCGATGCGGTCGAACGCTACGCCGACCCGCCGATCCCGCGCGAAGACGTCGCGCTGGCCGTTCGCTTCACGATCCGAACGACCGATGGGATTCCCTCCGACCTGCTCGCCATGCGTGAGGACGTCGCCCAGCGTCCGTCACCCGAGATCCGGATCGAGCGCGTGGTCGCCGAAGATCCGGCGGCGCGAGCCGCGGGCAGCCGGGTCGCTGCAGTGGTGGTGGGCACCTTCGAGGCACCCGATTGGCGTGACGAGAACCTGAATCTCGCCCGAGACCCCGAGACTGGACGCCCGCTGCGAACCGGCACGCGTCCCGTGCGGTTCATCGCGGCGCTTCCCGATGCCGCCTTCGACGGCCCGGTTCCGGTCACGCTCTACCAGCACGGCAATCCTGGCAGCGCCGAGGAGGAGGTGTTGGTCCAAGCGCGCAGTGGCCTGGCCGAAGTCGGTCTCGCGGTCGTCGGGTTCACCGACACGATCAACCGCGAAGTCAGCCCACCCGGACCGAGTCATGAGCAACGCGCCCAGACCCAGCTCGTAGACATTCTTCTCCGGGTTCTGCTGCATGGTCGCGTTCCCGACTACTTCGTACAGACCGGGGGCGAACAGCTGGCGTTCCTCCGAGCGATGGGGGAGCTGGGCGAGTACGAGCAGTTCGAGTTCACGGCTGCGGAGGGTGGTGAGGTGCGCGTGATCCATGGCATCGATCCGACGCTTCCCATCACGTACCTCGGCATCAGCGAGGGCGCGAACCTGGCGCCGGCCTTCTTGCCCTACGCTCCCGAGATCCGAGCCGCTGCGCTTGTGGTCGGCGGGCGTCGCTTCAGCGAAGTCCTGATCTACCAGCAGGCAGACGAGTTCCTGGCACAGATCGATCACATGGGCTTCACGGGGCTCACGGCGACCGACGTCTGGGTCGCCCTGGCACTCTTTCAGACGATCTTCGACAACCAGGACGCCCACAATCACGCACCCTTCCTCTACCGGCATCCTCTCCCGATCAATGGGGACAGCCATCGGGCGAGCGTCCTGCTGGTCGAGGGCATCGACGACTCGATGATTCCCAATCACGCGACCGAGTCGCTGGCCTGGGCGCTCGGTCCGCTTCCCGTGGTCGATCCGGCACGACCCGTACTGTTGCTGCCAGCGGTGGCTGGACCGTTGCGCGGCAACTTCGGCGCATCAACCACTGCCGGGCTGGTGCAGTTCGTACCGGAGGGCGTCGATGGCATTGCGCCGACCGCGGGCTGCGCATACGGAAGGCTATCGGAGCGGAGCGCCCGAGAAGGTCATTACTGCGCGCAGCGCGCCGAAGAGGCCCTGCGCCAGCGCGCCTTATTCCTGCGTTCCGCCGTGGATGACGCTGCGCCGACGATCATCGCCCCGCTTTCCCAATCCTATTGAGGTGTTGATGCATGGACCTGGTCCGATTCGAGACCCGGGGCCCGGTGGCCCTGCTCACCCTGAACCGTCCCAAGGCGCTCAACCCGCTGGACACTGCAACCCTCGATAGCCTCGAGGCCGCCTTTCGTCGGATTGCTGCCGACCCCGACGTGGGGGCGCTGGTGTTGACCGGCGAGGGCCGGGCGTTCGCAGCAGGCGCCGACATCGCAGAGATGCGCAGCCAGCAGCCGATCGAAGCACAGAAGTTCAGCCAGCTCGGGCACCGGGTGTTCGGGATGCTGGAGGAATTGACGATCTCGACCCTCGCGGCCGTCAACGGCCATGCGCTCGGCGGAGGCTGTGAGCTGGCGCTGGCCTGCGACTGGATCTATGCGTCGAACAAGGCCCAGTTCGGTCAACCCGAGGTCAAGTTGGGTCTGATTCCCGGATTTGGCGGCACCAGTCGGTTGGTGCGTCGCGTTGGTGTCGCCTGGGCCAAGGAGCTTGTGCTCTCGGGCGATCCGATCGACGCGGGAACGGCACTGCGAATCGGGCTGGTGAACCGCCTGTTCGAGCCAGACGCGTTGCTCGATGCCGCGTTGGCGGCAGCTGAGGCGGTGGCCGCACGGGCCCCGCTTGCCGTGGCATTGGCCAAGCGCGTGATCCAGGAAGGCCAGGGCGCCGACCTGCACGTGGCCCACGGTTTGGAGCAGG
>SMWR01000132.1 GCA_004356735.1 Deltaproteobacteria bacterium | reverse complement strand
CGGCTCAGGATCGCGACTCCATTCCAGCTCTTCTGTCCGTGGGTCAGCGCCTGGTATCCCAGCTCGGCAAACGCCTCATGCGGGAAAAGGTCGTCGGTCAGCTTCAGCTCTTGCAGCCCGACCAGATCCGGTTTGCGTTCTCGAAGCCACGCCTTCACGAATTCGAGACGGGCTCGAAGGCCGTTGATGTTCCAGGTTGCGATCCGCATGCCGCCGTGCCCCGTCAAAGAAGCCTGAGAAGCCCGATCCTACCGCTTGTCGCTTCGGATTGAGCGGGGGCGGGCGCTGGCCGAAGGCCAGCACGCCTCGCTTGGGAAAATCCTCCGAATCACACGGAGAACGGGTTTTCCCTTGGAGTGGAACGCGCGTTCATCTCCCCTTGGAGTGGAACGCGCGTTCTGTCACAGGGGAAATCTTTTTCCCAATGTTCGGAGCTCGCAAATCACGCGAAGTCGCAACTCCTTGATTCCAAAGCACTTCGATTTCCGCGTCAAATTGGCCTCGCGATTGCATTCGGACCCGACGGGCCCGGCTCCTCAACCGGTCCTGAGCGGAAGTGGCTGCGTCTGCGGAGGCGGTAAAAGCGGAAGTTGATGCGGAATCTGAAAGCGTGAGGACGCCGGGGCCCGGGGTGAAAGCCCCAGGCCCCGGCGAGGTTCAGGCATCGTCCCCCGCTGGTACCGCCCCGAGATCCCGCTCACCCCAGGCGCGACTCCCTGCCGGCTACGCGCGGCCACTCCGAACGGTGTGGGTCGCGGGGCTGGGCGGCCGCTTCGGTCTATGCCAGAGCATCGAAACCGACGCCGGTGAGTCGCTCGGAGGCTTCCCACAGGCGGCGTGCGATTTCGGGGTCGTGCGAGGATCTGCTCGACTGGACCTTCGTCGGGTGTCCCCGAGTCTCGAACAGGCCAGCCGGGCCGTAGTAGTCGCCACCCGCGACGTCGGGTCCCGCGGTGGCGTAGAGCGTCGGCAGGGCACCGAATTCGGCGCTCTGGGCGGCCACGCGGTTCATGAGTTTCATCACCTTTTCCATCAAGACCGACTCCGACATCTGGGGTCCGACGGCTTGGAGATTGGTCGCCGCATAGCCTGGGTGTGCGGCGGCGGCGAGTGTGTCGCGGCCTCCCGCCGCGAAGCGGCGTTGCAGCTCGAACGTGAAGAGCAGGTTGGCCAGCTTGCTCTGACCGTAGGACCTCCACTTGCCGTAGCCCCTTTCGAGCTGGAGATTGCCGAAATCGATGCGACCTGCTCGATGAGCCGTGCTGCTCACGGTCACGACGCGCGATCCCGCTGTGGCCAGCAGGGGTTCGAGCAGCAGTCCTGTCAGGGCGAAGTGGCCCAGGTGGTTCGTGCCGAGCTGCATCTCGAAGCCGTCGTCTGTGGTGCGTCTCGGGATCGCCATCACGCCCGCGTTGTTGAGCAGGCCGTGAAGCGCCGCGTGCTCGCCCGCGAAGCCCTCGGCGAACTTCCGCACAGAGGCCAGGCTCGCCAGGTCGAGGGACGACGACACGACGTCGGCATCGGCCTGCTGCTCCCGGATCGTGGCAAGGGCGGCGTCGGCCTTGGCCGGATTCCGGCAGGCGATCACTACGTGGGCTCCCTTACGAGCCAGGGCCCGGGTCGTCTCGAGGCCGAGGCCGCTGTTGCCCCCGGTTACGATGTAGGTTCGTCCCGATAGATCGGGCAGGTCGGCTGCAGTCCATCCACTGGAAGGCATGCTGAATCCTCATCGGCGAGCTTTGTTTCTCTGCGATGTTGCCTCGGCAAGCCACAGGGATCAAATCCTTGTCCAACGCTTGGAGCGAGTATCATCGGGGCAACGGGAGGTGCCGTCATGGGACGCTTCGACCAGCAGCGGACGATGCCCGACAAGGATCAGGCCCTGCCGGGCCGCTTGGAGCGGATGCCCGTCCCCGAGAAGCACCACGTTCTGGGGAGTCGTCTCGAGCCGCCCTTTGCCGACGGTCTCGAGCTGGCGCTCTTCGGTCTCGGCTGCTTCTGGGGTGCCGAGAAGGACTTCTGGCAGGCCGAGGGCGTGGTGTCCACGTCGGTGGGCTACGCCGCTGGCGCCACGCCCAACCCGCGTTACGAAGAAGTCTGCTCGGGCCGCACCGGACATAACGAGGTCGTTCGCGTCGTCTTCGACCCCAGCGTGATCGCCTACAAACAGCTGCTGAAGATCTTCTGGGAGAACCATGACCCGACCCAGGGGATGCGCCAGGGAAACGACATCGGTAGCCAGTATCGTTCCGGTATCTACGCGAGCTCCGACGCCCAGCGAGACGCCGCGCTCGCCTCGCGTGACTCCTACCAGCGTGGCTTGACCGCCGCCGGCCGAGGCGAGATCACCACCGAGATCCTCGAAGCGCCCGAGTACTACTACGCCGAGGATTATCACCAGCAGTACCTGTCCAAGAATCCGCACGGATACTGTGGGTTGGGAGGAACCGGCGTCTGCATGTCCGATGAAGGGTCTGACGTGTGACACCCGAGAGTCGAGCCGGATGTCCGGAACGCACGCTCGCTTTTCTCCGAATCGATTCGCTGGGCCCGCCGACGTACCTGTGGGTGCGGCGCCTGTTCCTGGGCCTGCTGGGCGTCACCTACCTGGCTGCCTTCGTTTCGTTCTGGGTGCAGGCAGAAGGCCTCGTCGGCACTCGCGGCATTGCCCCGGTCGCCGATCTGTTACACGAGGCCACGTCCATCGCGGGAAGCGCGCGTTTCTGGAAGCTCCCGACCGTCTTCTGGCTGGGCCACTCCGACGCGATGCTCCACGTCGTCTGCGCAGTCGGCGTCGTAGCCTCGCTGCTGCTGACCGTCGGCGTGGCCCCGCGGATTTGTGCTGCCCTGGCCTGGCTCCTGTACCTGTCGATCCTGTCGATCGGCGACATCTTTCTCGGCTATCAGTGGGACATCCTGCTGGTCGAGACGGGCTTCCTCTCGATCTGGCTGGCGCCTGCGCGGTTGCGGCCGGAACGGGCCGCGCGCGAACCCGTCGAGCCCATGGCGCTCTGGCTGCTGCGCTTCCTGCTCTTCAAGCTGATGTTCCTGTCGGGTGCGGTGAAGCTCCTGTCCGGCGACCCCAGCTGGCGCAACCTCACCGCCATGGACTTCCACCACCTTACGACGCCGCTTCCCAGCCTGGTGAGTTGGTGGGCCTATCAGCTGCCCCATGCATTCCAGGCCCTGTTCGTGATCGGGAACTTCATCGTGGAGCTGGGCTTCCCCTGCTTGATCTTCGCGCCCCGCGCGCTGCGCTGGATCGGGTTCGTCGGCTTTGTGGGGCTCCAGCTCGCGATCGGGGCGGCAGGCAACTATGGCTACTTCAACCTGCTGAGCATCGCCCTGTGCGTCTGGATGTTGGACGACGCGGCGTTCTCGAGCTGGCTTCCGGCTCGGCAGAGCCGCGCTGACTCGAGCCCTGCGTCCGCCGTACGTCGCGGCTGGCCGCCGCAGCGGATCGTCCTGGCCGGTTGTGCAACGCTTCTCGCGCTGCTGAGCGCCCAGCAGCTGCTCGGTCGGCTCGGCATCCGCGCGTTGCATTTCGAGCCGCTCACCACGATCGGGCGCACGCTCACGCCGCTGCGCCTGACCAGCGCCTACGGTCTGTTCGCCGTGATGACGACGGAGCGAAACGAAATTCTGTTGGAAGGGAGTACCGACGGCGTCGATTGGAAGCCGTACATTTTTCGCTACAAGCCCGGCCCTCTCGAACGTCGGCCGCCAATCGTGGGGCTTCACATGCCGCGCATCGACTGGCAGATGTGGTTCGCGTCGCTGCGCGGTTGTGGCGGATCGGCCTGGTTCCACCGCTTCATGGTTCGCCTGCTGGAAGGCGAGTCCGCCGTGGTGGGGCTGCTGGCGAACGATCCGTTCCCGGCGGAACCACCGCGCTATCTTCGGAGCTGGTTTTACCGCTACCGCTACGCGCCCGCGGGCAGTGACGATTGGTGGGAGCGCGAGCTGCTGGGGCGATTCTGTCCACCGGTCCGCCTCGAACACGGGCGCCTGGTGACTCGAGGAGTGCCGCGCAGCGAATCTCGGGAGCCGCGGCCCTTCGAGAAGTGAGAAGCGAGAGGCGATCGATGAACCTTCCCAGTCCGTGTCCCCACCGCCCCCCGTGTCCCGGTTGTCCGCGCTACGGACATCGCGGAATTTCGCGTGCCGCCGCGCAGACGCTGAACCGGCTCGCCGCTGATGCGGGACTCCCGGAGCCGCCGCTGCATGAGGGAACGGCCGAAGGTTTCCGACACCGCGCCCGCCTGATGGTGCGCGGACGCAGCCGCTCGCCCAAGGTCGGGATCTTCCAGCAGGGAACCCACCGCATCGTCGACATCCCGAACTGTCGCGTCCACCACTGGCGCATCAACGAAGTCGCGGCGGCACTCAAGCGCGCGATCCGGGCGACCGGCGTCGCGCCCTATGTGGAACGTCCGCATCGGGGCGACCTGCGGGCCCTTCAGGTGGTGGTCGAACGGTCGAGCCAGCGCGCCCAGGTGGTCCTGGTGGGCAATGCCGACTCGCCTGCGCCGTTGGCTGCGCTCGCCGATGCCCTTCGTGAAGAGCTCGGAGCCGCCCTGCACAGCCTGTGGTGGAATGGAAACCCCGAGCGAACCAACAGAATTCTCGGGCCGCGCTGGGAGCGGCTGGCAGGCGAGTCTTTCGTCCGCGAGTCGATCGCCGGAGCCCAAGTGTTCTTTCCGCCCGGCGCCTTTGGTCAGAGCCATCTCGACCTCGCCGATCAGCTGGTCGAGCGGCTGGCGGCCTGGGTTCCTGCCGATGCGACCGTCGCCGAGTTCTATGCGGGCTGCGGTGCGATCGGCCTGGGTCTTGCCAGCCGCTGCCGCGAGCTTCGCATGAACGAGCGCAGCCCCGACGCGGTCGAGGGCTTGCGTCGCGGCATCGAGGAGCTTCCGGAGCCTGTCCGCGATCGGATCCGGATTTTGGCGGGTGATGCGTCGGAGGCGGGAGAGGCCGTGTCTGGGGCCGATGTCGTGATTGTCGACCCGCCCCGCAAGGGCATCGACATCGGTCTGCTCGACGCCTTGTGCGTCGACGCACCGGCGCGCCTGATCTACGTGAGCTGCGATCTGGCCTCGCTGGAACGGGATCTGACGCTGCTGAGCGACAGGGGACGGCTTGTGCTCCGGGGTCTCGAGGCCTTCGCGCTGTTCCCCTACAGCGAGCACGTTGAGACGCTGGCTCTGCTCGAGCGCTAGTTGCGCGGTGGCGGGCTGGAGACGCCCTGACCCAGAGATTCGATCGGTGTGCTCGTCGCCAACACGGCTTCATCGTGGGCTTCGAGTTCCGTGAAGATGGCCTCGCCCAGTGGGCAGTAGCTCCGGATCTTCGTCAGACCGGCAGTGGCAACGATCGGACCGATGGCGTGGACATATCCGCTCTCCGATGCGTAGGGCCTCGCTGACATGGGGGTGCAGTTTGCCGCGGCGACTTCGCAGAACGGATGGATCTCCAATCCGAGGACCCGACGGGGGGGCTCGAAGCCGCCGACCGTGCGGGTGGAGAGCTGTGCGTGAACGTCGGACTCGACCCTCCAATGTGCCGGTCCCAGCTCCAGTGTGTGACGAAGCGTTCCCGAGAACTTGGCGGACAGAACGTGGCCGGTGCGGGTATCGAACACCCAGACGAAGTCGCTGAAGCTTCCCGCCAGCGGATCCTGGCTCTCGAGAAGCTGCTCCAGGGCCTGCCCGGACACGCTGACGAGGACGGTGTCGCGGTCGGGGGCCATGGCGAACCACGCGGGGTAGGCGGGCGAGTAGACCGCGTCGGTGGCGCCGGGCCGGTCTGCTCGGGAGACCTCGAAGCGGACGGCCACCCAGCGCGGCTTCGGGTCGTCGAGGTGCATGGGTTCGGCCTGCGCAGCTGGGGCAGCGAGGACGAGCAGCGTCGCAACGAGGCGAATTCGAATCAGGCCGGGCATTGGGGGGCTCTCGATTCTAGTTTCAAGCGGAGCTTGTTGCAAAGCGGGTACCAACCTTCGGGCCCAACCCGTTTGCTGGCGGACTTCCAATTTCTCGATTGAATTCAGGCGGTTCTGATTCCACTGGGCATCGTCTCGGCGCAGCCCGTGGCGCAACTCTGGGGCAACTCGGACCTGTAATTTCCCGCGCCTGGGAACATCCATTCAGTCGTAGTGTGGAAAGCGGGGAGTCGCGACGTGGAAACCAGCGGCCGTTTGCTCCCGCCTACAGGTTGGGAGCCGGATGCCAGGCTCGGTAGCGTACACGGGCGGAAGCAAGGGAGGCTGCATGGAGTTGGCTCAGCTGGTCGACATCGAGGAGATCAAGCAGCTCAAGGCACGCTACTTCCGGCTGATGGACACCCAGCAGTGGCAGGAGTGGTCGCGGATCTTCACCGAGGACGCCAGTCTTCGCTGGAGCTCCGATGAGGCTGCCATCGTTCACGGGCGTGAAAAGATCGTGGAATCGGTCCGCACGGTGCTGCGGGATGCGGTCACCGTCCACCACGGCCACATGCCCGAGATCGAGATCCTGTCCGAGGATCGGGCCCGCGGGATCTGGGCCATGTTCGATCACGTCGAGACGCCGGAGTTCGAGCTGCGGGGCTACGGGCACTACGAGGAGGAATACGTGAAACGAGACGGCCGCTGGCACATCCATCGTCTGGTGCTGACGCGTCTCCGCGAGGAGCGCTGTCGCAAGGACGGGAGCGAGGAGTAGACTCTCAGCATGGACGCGACATCCCTCGGAACCGTCACGCTCAGCGATGCCGCTCGCGAGCGCAAGCGGCTGGCGGATCTCTGGGCCGATCACCCCGTTGTGCTCGTCTTCCTGCGCCACTTCGGCTGACTGCACTGCCGCGAGCACGTCGCGCAGTTGCACGACCGAATCGAGGAGATCCGGAAGCTCGGCGCAGAGCTGGTGGCGGTCGGGACCGGCCGCCCGGAACAGGTGGCCGACTTCGTCGAGAACCAGCGCGTGAACTTCCTGGTGCTCTCCGATGAGAAGGCCGAGGCGGCGAACGCGGCTTCGATCGAGACCGCCAGCATCTTTCGGCTCTTCCATCCGCATTCGTTTGCGCCGACCCTGCACGCCTGGAAGGCCGGACACCGGATTGGCAGCAGTGGCCGGCGGGTGACCCAGCTTGGAGCCAGCTTCGTAGTCGGCCCGGGCGCCAAGGTTCACTACGAGCACTACGACGAGCACCCGGCCGATCACGCGCCGCTGGCCGAGATCTTCGCCGCCCTCGAGCGAGTCAGGCTAGAATCGG
>SMWR01000131.1 GCA_004356735.1 Deltaproteobacteria bacterium | reverse complement strand
TGAATCGTTCCATCGACACGTTGGTGGAGCAGGCAGGATTCGAGCTGATCTCACTCGACCGTTTCCAGAACGAAGGCCCCGCGCTGCTGGCCGCCATGTATCGCGGCGAGGCCCGGCGCAGCCACTGAACGCTCCGCCCACGAGAGGGCGTTGTTTGGGGGGCTGCTGTCTCTGCGCGCGGAGATGTTCCGCGGATGCCCGCAAATGCCATTCCCCTGACAACGTCCCCGTCGGTTCGTCGGTTGGCTAGGCGTCGATTGCTGTGTCGGGCGTCGCGGCGAGCAAGTCGTTCGCCATGTCGAGGGTCGATGCTGGGCTCGCGAAGAAATGCTGACTGCCCGCGTGCAGGTCGCGGAAGCAGCGTTGGAGAGGTCCCTCGCGCAGAGCCGTCGTTCCGGCGGCGAGATAGATCTCGCGCACGATGTCGGCGCCCTCTTGGGTCACGTGGACCGTGGCCTGACGCACCTGATTGTAGAGAGTCGTATTGATTTCACCGGTCTCGATGATTCCGTGTTCCAATGCGCCAAAGCTCTCGCGGACCCAGGCGCAGACGGAGCGATAGCGAGACTCAAGCGTGCCCAGCTTGAGCAGGAACGCCTCGCTGTCCTTGAGGAATGAGCTGGCTCCCATCCGAACCTTGCTGTTCGCGAGGACGCTCAGCTCATCGAGAGCTCGACGAACCACCCCGATCGCGAAGCCGGCGTGTCCGGCCGCCGTCAGCGCGATCACGCCGAGTTCGAAGATCGGGCCTCCGCGGTGACGGGTCGGTGTTGCGAACAGGAAGGTTGCTTCCTCGGGGACGAGAACGTCGGTGATTCCGTAGTCGAAGCTCGCCGTGCTCGTCAGTCCCAGCACGTTCCAATTGCCTCGAAGCTCGATCTGGTCCTTTGGAATCAGGGCGAATCGGAATTCGGGTGGAGCGTCGCTGCCCGAGTGGGGTTGCACCAGGACGCCGGCGCCGGCCCAGTCGGCGAACTCGATGCCGCTTCCGAACTGGTAGTTGCCGGTCACCCGGATTCCATCAGCGTGACGCTGTCCGGTTCCGTTGGGGGCGAATTGTCCCGCAGCCAGGGGGATGCCGTTTGCGAACAGCCGATCTACGAAGGACTGCTCGCAGTAGGCACCGAAGTACGAGGAGCACGAGGCGACGGCCATCAGACACCAGCCGGCCGAGCCGTCGGCGCGCGCCACTTCGGCGAAGACGTCGATCACGTCAAGGATCGGCAGCTCTGCGCCTCCCACGTCTCGAGGACACATGACACCGAAGAGGCCGGCCTGCTGGAGTGCCTCCACGGTTTCCCGAGGGATCGGAGCATTGCCAGCCTTGCTGGCATTCGCGTCGATGGTGGTGCGCAGTGATCGGGCGGCGTCGAGCAGATCGGTGGACACGGTGCAGTCTCCTGGGTTGCTTTGAACGATCGGAACCGAACCCTTCGGGAACGCGAAGGATCGCCCGCAGCGACGACCTTCGCCACCGGGGCTAGACGCCCCGGCGGCGACGGCCGAGAGCCTTGCCGAGCAGCATTCGACCCGCAGCCCGAGAAGGATCGGCGCCTCGAGACCGATACCGGTTGAGGCTTCACAAGGCTTTGGGCTGGCCCGCCGGCTGGGTAGAATGGCAGACGTTGTTTCAAGTCCGATGTCTGTCCCGGCCGGGATCGGTTCCTGTGCTGCAGGAACATCCAACTCGAAACAACGTCTCCATCGGCATCCCGTCGGTACCCCTGTCAGTCGCCGTAACCCAACGCTTTCAGTCGCTGGCGCGTCTCATCGGGAATGGGTGGAGAATCTCGGAGTGTGACGCGCTCGAGCCGGGTGCGACGCAATATCTCCCCCAGCACACGGGTGACTTCGGGGCGTTGCGCCGCCAGGTCGTTCTTCTCCTGCGAGTCCGCGTCGAGATCGTAGAGGATGAGGTGCTCGAAGCGATCTCCCGTGCCGATGAGCTTGTGCTTGCCCGAGACGAGGCCCTTGAGGGGCGTTCCATTCGCCCGTTCCGAAATCGCGAAGACCGGCCGATCTTGTCCAGGTTCGTTGCGAATCGCGATCAGCAGGCTCTCGTCAGGCCGTCTACAGCTACGGACTCCGAGCGCGTCGCAGATCGTTGCGAACACCCGACGCAGCTCCACGGGGAAGGGCCATGACTTCGGGACCTGGCCCAGGGACGACGGGAAGCGAATGATCAGCGGAACGTGCAGGACTTCGTCGAAGAGCGTGTAGTTGTGGAGCAGGAATCCATGCTCGTAGAACCCCTCGCCGTGGTCCGAAGCCACCACGACGATCGTCCGATTCATCAGGCCGCGGCGTTCGATCTCCGCGAGCATTCTTCCGACCTGGTGATCGGCGTAGGCGAGGTTCTCGTGGTACTGGAGGCGCAGGTGCTCCAGGTCTTACCCCTCAGCGGATCAGCAGAAACGGTAACACCCGGAGAGAGCACCCTCCAGCGTACCAGAGCGCGGGATCAAGCCTTGGGTCCCGAGGCAGCGGTCGCAGAAAGGGTGCAGCTGGACCTCGAAGTCGCCGAAATGATGGACTGGAACGCGTTTCGGGTTCGCCCGGGCGCCTGATTCGGGGTCGACCAGGGGATGAACGAGGCCAGGCGCGTTGCGCTCAGTGCGCTGGTGTTGCTGGTGGTGTGCGGGGCTGCGGTCGGCCACCGCATCCATTGGTCGAGCCAGCTGGGCCACGCCGTCCATCCGGTCGCGGGCGCGTATTCCGAGGCCAACGCCTACCGGGCGGCCCTGAACTATCTGCGGGATGGGCTGTTGGCTCGCGCCGGACTTCCCAAGATCCACGGACCCGAGCTACGTGAGCACGGCGCCATGGCGTCGCTGCTGCCGGATGCGCCCATTCCGGATCGGGCCTACACCCACTATCCGGCCGGCCCCGACCTCACGCTGGCGCTGCTGGTGAAGGTCTTCGGTCCCGGACAGATGCCGCGCTATCGCTGGTTTCCGATCGCGCTGGCTGCGGCATCGGTCTTTGCCCTCGGGATGTCCCTGGTGGGGTGGGGTGCGGGACCGGTCCGGGTGGGAATCCTGGCCGCTGCCATGTTTGCCGTCCCGGCGTTCGGTCGCTGGATGCCGGCCCTCCACTACCACTCGTACGCGGTGTCGTTGTTGTGTTTCGCTGTCGCACTTCAGCTCCACCTTCTGAAGCGCCGATCCGAGCTCGGCGATCCCGTGTCGGCCGTGAAGGTCTGGTGGCCGTTTCTGCTGCTCGGCTTCGGTCAGGGGGCGCTCTCCTTCGACTTCTTCTTCCTGGCTTGCCTGGCGCCGCTGCCGATCTGGATGTTCGCACGCAGACTGCGACCGGAGCTGGGCGCAGCCGGCTGGCTGTTCCCCGTGGTGTTGCTCGGGGCGGGATTCGTTGCGGCCCATGCATTGCACTTCTTGCAGGTCTGCATCCACTTCGGCGGCGTCGAAGCGGCCGTGGACGACCTCTTCGGTGCCGCCATCCACCGCGCCACGGGCAATCAGGACGGCAGCGTTCCCGACTGGTTGATGGGCCCGGTGACCGCGACGGCCCACTACCTCTCCGTCGTCTTCGAACGCGGCTACCTCTTCCGCTTCGATCTGATCGGAATCGTCCTCGCCGTCCTGCTGTCGGCCGCGCTGCTGCGCTCGATCCTGGGTGACGAGCTGCTCGCGGGGGGTCGGTCCTGGCTGTGCCTGCGGGTCGACGGGCAGACGTGGCTCATGTTTGGCTCGGCCTTTGGGGTGTCGATGCTGTGGCACGTCGTGATGCGGCAACACGCCATGGCCCATTGGTGGTTCGTCGGCCGCCACTTCCTTCTCTTCTACCTCGTGGCCCTCTTGTACGGTCTGTTCGTTCTGCTGCCCCTCGACCGGACGGCCCGGGCTCCCGACGACGCCGAGCCGCACAGCATCCGCTGGGTCGCCGCAGCGATTTCGACGCTGCTACTCGCCGCATTGCTGATCGAACGTCAGTTCTTTCCCTTGGGTGACGCCATTGTCGATCGCGCGCGTCTCGCCGAGAGCCAACGCCTGCTCGAAGTGCATGATGGCGGACTCGTCGTCGAGTCACCTCGTCTGGTGCGTGCAGGGGAGGGCTTCTCCCTGGATCTTTCCCTGGACGGGATCTTCGCGCCGGGGGATACCTTTGTGCTGCTGCTGACGGCCTGGGCGGGCGAGGGCAGCGAGCCTCGCCTCGTGAGTGAGATCTCGCTGGCGGGCGCCGTTCTTGAACCGGGCCACCGCTATCCGATTCAGCAGGCGGTAACGATCGGATTTGAACCCGCGCTCGTGACGCTGTCGTGTGTGCGTGTGGCCGGCGAAAACGTGACGCCCATGCCGCTCCGCCACGGCGGGACCAATCAGCGACACATCGTCGTCTGGGACGAGCGGCTGCCGAACGATTCCGCGCCCCAGGGTTAGATCAGTCGATCAGGCCGATCCATTCGCGCGCTTCGTCCTTGGGGACGAAGAGGTTGTGGATGCAGACGTTCTGGCCGCGGCAGGGCGGGTCTTCGGTGACGTGGATGCACGGCGAACAGGGGATCTTCTGGTAGTGGACTTCCTCCCGGATTCCCAGCTTGCGCAGGCGCGTTGCGGGATCCGTGGGGCCCCACCAGGAGCTGCAATTCAGGCCCAGCAGCCGGGCGTAGTGGAGCAGGGCGGAGTCGATGCCCCAGAACTCGTCCGACGCGCTGAGCACCGACAGGCTTTCGAGCAGCGACAGACGCCCGCAGGCGTTGACGAGATCGAGCTGTGGGTGGGTCTCCGAAAGGACGGCCAGGATTTCCTGGGCATCGCTGCGATCGTCCGGGCCTCCGAGCAGGACAATGCGGGCAGCATCGTCGGGTTGAAGCCGGGATTCGACGACCTGCGCCCACTGGGCCGGACTCAGCATGCGTTCGCGGCCCATCTCCGAGCAGGCGTGGCCGATGCTGATGCTGCGCTGGCTCGCTTGGGCGGCGGGAATCGGGAGCTCCGGAACGGTTGTCGCAATCCGTTGCTCCAGATGGCGACGACAGTCCTCGGCGCTTGAAATGGGTGCGCCGAAAAGTTCGGCCACCTTGTCGTAGAAGCGGTAGGAGCCCGAGAACGGGTTGAAGAAGACCAGGTGGGTGTGGAGGCCGCGTCTCCAGAATGCGCTGACCAGGTAGAAGCCCACCCGGTTGCGTGCGCCGGTCAGGATCGAAAACACCGTGGTCAGGCGGCTGTAGACCTCGAGGTCGATGACGGTATCGGCGCCGATCGTGCGGCCGAGCGCCACCAGTCCGGTTCGCAACAGTGCCAGTGGAGAGGCGTCGTCGATTACGAGGATCTCGTCGAAGATTCCCAATGTGCGAGCGAAGGGGACGACGCCCGGCGTCGTCACCAGCAGGAACTCCTGATCGGCAAGATGGCGGCGCAGGCCGAGAAGCGCTGGAAGCGCAATCACCAGGGTTCCGCCGCCGAGCATCTTGGTGAAGACCACGCGGCCGCGCGGCTGGATGTCGTGGTCTCGACGCAGGATTCTACCGAGAAGAGTCACGATCGGTTTGATCGCCAGAATCAAGCTACCGCCGACGTAGTAGTCGAAGGTCTTGCGGCGGTCGAGATTCACGCCGACACCCGTTCGAGTACCAGACCCATTTCGCCGAAGTTGAAGGACATGTTGAGCCGCGGAAGTGACTGCCAGTGTTCGGGCGTCAGGCCCAGCTTGTGAGCCGCGTGGGCCAACACGGTGTCGAGCGACACGAATTTCACCGGAGAGAAGGTCCGGGTGAGTCGATAGCGCCGGAACGCGAACATCTCCCGGATGGCGAGCCGCGACCAGTGGAAACGGTGGTCGGGAATCCTGTGGGGCCAGGCGCGGCCCAAGATGCGTTCCGACAGTGTGCCCGCTTCCGGAGCGACCAGCAGGACCGAGGCATTCGGCGTCGAGTTCGATTCCAGCCACTCGAGGAAGCTCGTGGGGTCGTGCAGGTGTTCGAAGCTGTCCTGGAAGATCCACAGGTCGACCGG
>SMWR01000130.1 GCA_004356735.1 Deltaproteobacteria bacterium | reverse complement strand
GAGAGCTGGCGCATGCGCGGCGAGATCTGGAAGGACGAGCGTACGATCATCGGGGCCTCGGACGCGGGCGCCCACCTCGACATGATCGACACCTTCACCTGCAGCACGTCGCTGCTGGGCCCCGGGGTGCGAGAAAAGGGCTTGATCGAGCTCGAGGAGGCCATCAAACAGCTCACCCGCGTCCCCGCCGAATTCTACGGCATCACAGGTCGCGGACGGATCACCGAGGGCTATGCGGCGGACCTGGTGGTATTCGACGAGACCACTGTCGGTCCCGGCCCCGTCCACAGCCGTCGGGATCTGCCGGGCAACGAGGCACGTCTGTACGCCGAGGCCGAGGGCATCGATCACGTCCTGGTCAACGGAGTCGAGATCGTCCGCGGCAAGGAGTTCACCGCTGCACGCCCCGGCACGATACTTCGGTCGGGCCGGGACACGAAGTCGGTGACGCTGCCGCGCCGGGCCGCGCGGGGACGTTCTTGAATATTCAACTCCGACCCGTTCATGATCATTTCCCGGGGTCGAGGAGTTGAATATTCAAGAACGTCCCCGTCAGCGCACGCGAGCGATGGGCTGCAGCGGATTTTCGCGACCTTTCTAGGGTCGAATGCCGGCGTGACGCGCGGGCCCCGGTGACTCATCGTCCCGGTTCGAGGCGAGACGAAGCCCGTCGAGCAGTGCGTTGCGCAGGTTCCGAGGATCGATCACCTCGTCGTAGCCCAGCGTATCGGCCGACGACCAGGGCCCCCCGGTCTCTTCGGCCTGGAGCTGGTCGCGCGTCGCAGCGTCGGCTCCCGCCGCAGCGCCAGCGCCAATCGCCGGCATGGCACCAAGACTCGCGCCCGGGAACGCCAAGGTGAGGGTCTGACCGTCGAAAGGGTTCATCGACATCAAGGAGCTACCAAAGCCGTAGGCCTTGCGCAGCGTCACGTGGAACTTCGGACCGCGCAGCCGGGCCTGGGCGGCGTACATCCGCGCCGCGTGACGCAACACACCGTCGCGCTCGGCGGCCGATCCGGCGCTCACACCGGGGTTGTCCGCCAGGAAGACGACGGGCAGGTGAAAGGCATCGGCCACCTCGAGGAAGTGCGCGGCCTTGTCGGCTGCGTCGGAATCGATTGCGCCGGCGCGGACACAGGGCTGGTTTGCCACGACGGCGACGGGCCTTCCAGCCAGACGGATCAAGGTGGTCAACACCGAGGCCCCCCAGCTCGGCTGGATCTCCAACACGGAATCGTCGTCGGCCAACCTGTCGATCACGGCGCGCATGTCGTAGGGCTTGCGCGAATTGGGCGGAACGATCTGCAGCAGCTCTTCGAGCTCGCGGGGTCCGTCGTCGGAAGCAACGCGGGGGGGGCGCTGCCAGGCGTTGGCAGGAAAATAGCCGAGGTATCGACGCACGAGGGCCAGCGCTTCGAGATCGCTGGCCGCCGCGTTGTGGGCGACGCCGCTCTGGTGGACATGGACTGCGGTACCACCCAGGGACTCCTTGTCGACCTCCTCGCCGGTTGCCGCCGCCACCAGCGGGGGGCCCGCAGCAAACAGCGCGGCCCCCTCCACCATCACCACCCAGTCCATCAGCGGGGCGGTCAGGGCACCATGTCCAGCGGACGGGCCCATTACCACGGCGACGCTCGGCACCCGTCCGGACAGCTCGGCCAGGGCCTGGAGATCGTTGGGCGCATACGGGTAGCGCTCCAGGGCATTGCTGACGCGCTCGCCGGCGCCTTCCAGGAGCATGACCAGCGGGACTCGTTCTCGAGCGGCCAGCGTCGCCAATCGGACCCGCTTGGCATGAGCGCCGAGCCCGATCGAACCGCCTTGAACCGTGAAGTCCTCGGATCCCACCAGCACCATGCGGCCGTCGATCGCGCCCATGCCGGCCACCAGCGCATCGGCCGGAGTCGCCGCTGTCGTGCCACGCGCGACGCTGCCCACCAGCGTTCCCAGCTCGCGAAAGGTCCCCGGGTCGCACAACGCGTCGATCCGTTGACGCGCGTCCAAGCGCCCATCGGCGTGGCGTGCGGCCAACTTCGCCGGGTTGCCCATGGCTCGAGCCGTGCGCTGACGCACTTCCAGCTCGGAGATCAGCGGCTCCCACTCGCCCTCGTAGCCCGCACCGCGGCGGCGACTTCCATCGTCTCCTCTGACCATGCCGTCACCTTACCCCAGGGCCAACTCCCGGGGGTCGGGAAAAACATAGGTGCTGTCGAGGAACTCCTGGTGGGCCACGTCGCGAGCGAGCCGGCGCAACACGGTCATGGCTTCACGCCGCGGTGTGTCGCCGGCTGCGTAAGCCTCGACAGCGCGACGCAGGACGCGAACCTCACCTTCCGATCGGATCTCCCCGAGCCTCCGGGTGATGCGCCGCATCGCAGCCGTGTCTTGGGTCCGCCGAATCGGGCGCTCGAGAAGCTGCATCACGCGCCTCTCATACTCCGATCGAAAACGCGTACGCGACATGCGGTCGAACCTTCCCACGAGCTGGGCCAGCTCCAGCGCGCCCCGTTGCGAGTGGACGGCAAGCTGGTGGGCATGGGCTGCGTGGAACACGGCCACGGAGCCTCGGCTCCAGCGGCCTCGAAACAGCTGACGCAGGCGGGCGTAGGCAAACACCCGCTCGACGAAGGCCGCACGCAGACGTTCGTCTTCGAGGCGGTCTTCCTGCTCGACCGGCAGCAACGGCAGCGTCTCCATCAGCCGGGCCGCAAACATGCCGCGGCCCTGCTTGCGCACGCGCCCGACTTTTTGATGAACCGGCACGTTCCAGACGCCACAGCTCGGCGAGCCGCGCTTGAAGACGTAGCCCGACAGCCCGAGCTGACGCAGCTCCAGCGACCGGCGGCGTGCCCAGGACTGCATGGAACGGGTGTGGTCGATGCGGCGCTCGCTCTCGACCAGACGAAGGCTGGTTCCGCTTCGTACCAGCTCGACGCTCGGGCGCGGAACGCCCATGCCGACTTCGACTTCCGGACAGACCGGCGTGCACTCGACCTGGTTTGCCAACAGGTCAGCCACGAACTCGCTGCGCCGATGATCGCCATCGTGCCGGACCTTCTGCCCGAGCAAGCAGGCGGAGACGCCGATTCGGACGTGAGCCAGCATCACCCGGTAGGATGCAGCCTCTCGTGATGGAACGCCCAGAAGAAGACCACGCCCGTGGCGCTCACGATGTGCCAGCGGGCGGGAACCGACCCGATCCGGGTGCGGAGCGTGGGGGGGGGGCGAGGCCGAGGGCCAGACCCCGCCCGACCCGGAAGCAGGCCATCCCGCGGGTATTCCGGCTTTTTGGCGCTTTTCCCGGGTTTTGCGGCGGACCCGATGCGGTATCGTTGCGCCGCTGTCGACCCCCCCGTCGCCAGCCTCGGGCGCGAATGGTTCGGCGGAGCGTCGATCGAAGCGGACACCGGTCATCGAATTGTAGAAGTGGATCAAGCTGCGTGGCCCTGATGGCCGATGTTCATGAAGACGGCTGCGACACACGGGGGGGGGTCGCTTGCTGGAAAAGTTTTCTCGAGCAGCGCAGTTCGCCGTGCGGGCGGGCGTGGCTCCGTTGATCGTCGGTGCGCGAATCGCAAGCCGCTGGGTCGAGGGCCACCCAGAGGGTCTACCGACACCGCGAGGCGGCCTCGCCATCGCGGGAAAGATCGCGCTCGACGAGTTCTTCCTGGCCACCGAGATCGCCTCGGCTCCCGTCGTCTGGGGCCGGGAGGGGCGTCGCGTCATCGATGAGATGACCGACGCCATCGACTTCTTCCAGCAGCGCGGCTGGCTCGATGAGCCCGAGAGCTACCATGGCACACCCCCCGCGCTGGAAGAGGTCTCGATCCACGGGAGCGGCATGCTCGCGCTTCCCTACGAAACCCTGCGCTTCCACAGCGGCTACGAGCCGCATACCGGCGAACCCGGCCGCGAGCGCTGGATCGGCTATCGGAACAACCAGACCGCCCACGCATGGATCATGCGTCATCCGGGTCCCGCACGACCGTGGATCGTCTGCATCCCCGGCTATCGCATGGGCCATCCTTTCGTCGACTTCACCGGCTTTCACGCTCGCTGGCTGCATCGGACGCTGGGACTCAACGTGGCGATTCCGGTGCTACCGCTCCACGGCCCGAGACGGATCGGCCGTCGCGGAGGAGACGGCTACTTCTCCGGCGACTTCGTCGACACCGTTCACGCCCAGGCCCAGTCGGTCTGGGACGTGCGGAGACTGATCGGATGGCTGAGGACCCACGGTGCTGCCGCGATCGGCGTGCACGGCCTGTCGCTGGGCGCCTACACCACGGCCCTGGTAGCGGCATTCGAGCCGGATCTGGACTGCGTGATCGCCGGCGTCCCGGCCGCAGACTTCGCACGACTGCTTCGCTCCCACGTACCCGACATCGTGCTGCGGGCCATGGACCGCTTCGGCTTCCGCTTCGATCGCATCGAGCAGCTGCTCCACGTGGTCTCACCTTTCGCGTTCGAGCCCGGCGTTCCCAGCGACCGTTGCTACCTCTACGCGGGCCTGGTCGACCGGCTGGCCTCGCCCGACCATGCGCGCGACCTCTGGGAGCACTGGGGTCGGCCGCGGGTGACCTGGTACCACGGCAGCCATGTCTCGTTCCTGTGGGAGCCCGAGGTGAAGTCGCTGGTCCTCGAGGCTTTCGAAGCCCAGGGGCTGCTGAAGCACGCCCGCATCTGATGCGGCTGCATCTGATGCGGCTGCATCGGATACGACTGCATCGGATCCGGCCCGGCCAGAATCCCGTAGGCTGTGGGGTGCGCGAAGCTGCGCCGGGGTCCCTGTGTCCGTCCACCGCGGCCTGATCGTCCAGCCGACCTATCGCATCCGGAATGGCATCCCGGTCGTGCGGCTCTTCGGACGTCTCGAAACCGGAGAAGCCTTTCTCGTCGAGGACGACCGCTTCCGACCCTACTTCTTCGTGCCGGCGGCCCACGCGGGGCTGGCGAAGGCCGCACACAATGCGGACGTCACGGAAACCGGGCTTCGGGATCTCACCGGTAGACGCGTCGTCCGAGTCACCACCGACGTTCCGGCGTCGGTTCCAGCGCTTCGCGAACGAATCGAACGGGACGGAGGGCAGACTCTCGAAGCCGACATCCGATTTCCGTATCGCTACCTGATCGACCACGGTGTTCGCGTGGCTGTCGAAATCGACGGCGACGCCGTGACCGGGACGAGCGGTCTGGTTCGCTTCGAGAACCCGACACTGCGACCCACCATTTGCCGTCCCAAGCTCCGGACCCTGTCCATCGACCTCGAGACGTCGCTGGATGCGAGTCGGATCTTCTCGGTCGCCCTCGTCGGCGCCGGGGCCGACGAAGTCCACCTGGTGTCCAAGAAACCGGTCGAAGCTGCCATCGTCGTAGACGATGAACCGTCGTTGCTCGACGGGGTGGCCCGACGCATTCGCGAGATCGACCCGGACATCATTACCGGCTGGAACGTGGTCGACTTCGACCTGCGAGTCTGGTCCGAGCGCTGCAAGGCCCAAAGAGTGATGGCTCCATTGGGAAGAGTCCAGGGCGACATCCTCTTTCAGCGGGATCGGAGCTTCACGCGTCAGTCGCGCGCGACCATTCCCGGTCGCATGGTGGTCGACGGGATCCCGCTGGTTCGCGACGCCGTGCGGCTCGAAGACTACCGACTCGAAACCGTCGCCCGGAAACTGCTGGGTCGCGGAAAATTGATCGATGGCGAGTCCGTGGATGCCGCGGAAGAGATCCAGCGGCGCTACCGGGAAGATCCCGCGGCTCTGGTCGCCTACAACCGGGAGGACGCGCGGCTCGTCCTCGACATCCTCGAGCAGGAAGGACTGCTCGAGCTGGCGCTGGAACGCAGCCTGCTCTCGGGAATGCAGCTCGATCGGGTGGGCGCCAGCATCGCCTCCTTCGACCTGCTGTATCTGCCCGAGCTGCGGCGCCGCGGATTCGTGGCCGCCAGTGTCGAGCGCGATCGCAAGTCCGAGAGGGTCAAGGGCGGCGCGCTGCTGGATCCGCAGCCCGGCGTCTTCCGAAACGTGGCTGTCTTCGACTTCAAGAGCCTCTACCCGAGCCTGATTCGCACCTTCCAGCTGGACCCCCTGGCGCATGCGACCGCCGACGACGACCAGGACGTTGTGGCCCCCAACGGCGCCCGTTTCTCGCGCCGAGACGCCATCCTGCCCGAAGTGATCGAGCGCTTCATGGAGCGGCGCGACGATGCCAAGGCACGGGGAGACCGCCACGCCGACCAGGCGATCAAGATCATGATGAACGCCATGTTCGGCGTGCTCGGCGCCCCCTCCTGCCGCTTTTTCGATGCCGAAGTGGCCAATGCGATCACAGGGTTCGGTCAGCAGATCCTGCACTGGACACGAGACGCTTTCGAGGACGCGGGAATGCGCGTCCTCTATGGAGACACAGACTCGGTCTTCGTAAAGCTCTCGGACGAAGTCGGCGACAAGCGGGCCCAGGCCGAAGTGCTGCGCGACCAGATCCAACAACGCATCCAGCAACGCATCCGCAAGACCTACCAGCTGGAGCCGCGACTCGAGCTGGAGCTCGAGCGCGTCTACGACCGTTTCTTCCTACCCCACGTCCGCGGCGGCAAGAGCGGCAGCAAGAAGCGCTACGCCGGCTGGTCCCAAGGCGAGCTCGAGATCGTCGGGCTCGAAGCCGTGCGACGCGACTGGCCCGCCGTGGCCGGCCGGCTGCAGCGCGGACTGCTCGAGCGGCTGTTCACCGATCGCGAGGTCGTCTGCTTCGCCAAGCGGGTCACCGACTCGGTCCTGGCGGGTGAACTCGACGAGGAACTCGTCTACGTGAAGCGCATCCGGAAGGGTTCCCTGGACCGTTACACGGCCACCACGCCGCCCCACGTCCAGGCGGCCCGCAAGGCGGTCGGGCAGGTCGGGCGAATCGGCCCGATCGTTCGCTACGTCATCACCGCGACCGGACCCGAGCCAGTCCTGGCCGGCCGTCCCTTGCCGCCCCAGATCGATCACCGGCACTACGTCGAACGGGTGTTGCGACCGATCGCAGACGCGATTCTTCAACCGCTGGGCTTCGAATTCGCCGAAGCCCTGGGCGAGCCACGCCAGATCTCGCTGCTCTGATCCAGCCTGACTAGCGGGACGATCGTTGCGCGGCCGAACGAACGGTTGCGACGAAACGTTCGGTTCGATCGGCTACCGCACCCGGCTGCTTCTGGAGATCGCCACCGATGAGCAGCATGCTGTCGGTGCCGTAGAACGAGACGACGTCGGCCGCGTTGCCGAGCTGGATCCCGCCGGCGGGGACGGGCATCGACGGCCGCATAGGACCCCAGGGATCGCGCAGGTATCCCGCCAAGCGGGCGCATTCTTCCCGGCTGCGGTGGAAGCGACTGCCGAAGTTGACGTAGATCACGGCATCGGCACCGAACAGGCGCAACAGCTTGCCAAACAGGAGCTCTGGGCCCAAGCGCAGCACGCCCGCGAACGCAGGATGAGCCAGCACGGGAACCGACGCGTGGCGCTGGCACAGCTCCCAGAAGAAGGGCAGGCCCAGCAGCATCGGCGAAACCATCACGGCGCGAGCGCCACATGCTTCGGCGAAACGCAACGCGCGCAGGACGCGCTCGGGAGAACCGATCAGGTTCGGAACGTAGAG
>SMWR01000129.1 GCA_004356735.1 Deltaproteobacteria bacterium | reverse complement strand
CGCGACTTGGGACTCCTCGTCGTCGACGAGGAGCACCGCTTCGGCGTGGCTCACAAGGAGCGCATCAAGCAACTCAAGAAGACCATAGACGTACTGACGCTCACGGCGACACCCATCCCGCGAACGCTCCAGATGGCCTTCACGGGCGTGCGCGATCTCTCCGTGATCGATACGCCCCCGGCGGACCGACTCGCGATTCGCACCCAGATCTGCAAATTCTCGGAAGAGCTGGTGCGCGAAGCAATTCTGCGCGAGCTGCGCCGCGGTGGCCAGTGTTTCTACGTGCACAACCGGGTGCACACGATCGACAACGTCCGAAAGATGCTGGAGCGCACCGTTCCCGAGGCGAACGTGATCGTGGCCCACGGACAAATGCGGGAGCGCGATCTCGAAGATCGTATGCTGCAGTTCATGCACGGCGAAGCGGACGTGCTGCTGTGCACCACGATCATCGAAAGCGGTCTCGACATCCCTCGCGCGAACACGATCCTGATCGATCGCGCCGACGCACTGGGCCTCGCCCAACTCTACCAGCTGCGCGGGCGCGTCGGCCGCAGCAGCCAGCGGGCCTATGCGTACCTCTTGATTCCGGGCGGGGACGCGCTCAGCGGCGATGCCGAGCGCCGACTCGAATCGATTCAAGACCTGACCGAGCTCGGGAGCGGGTTTCGGCTCGCCAACATGGATCTCGAGATTCGCGGCGCGGGCAACCTGCTCGGTGCCGAGCAGTCGGGGAACCTGGCCGCCGTCGGCTACGAGACCTACATGGAGATGCTCGAGGAGACGATGGACGAGCTCCGGGGAAAGCCGACCGAGCACGAGATCGATCCCGAGATCCGCCTTCCGGTCGAGGCTCGTTTGCCCGACGAGTACGTGGCCGACGTGAGCCAGCGGCTGGTGCTCTACAAGCGTCTGGCGAGCTGTCGCGAGGACGTCGAGGTCGACCGGATCCGCGACGAGCTGCTCGATCGCTTCGGCGCCATGCCCGAGGCCGCCCGCAACCTCGAGAATGTGATCCGCCTCAAGATCCGTGCGCGCCGGCTCGGCATCGTGGCCATCGACTACCAGCAGGGAGAACTCGTGCTGACCGCGGCCCAGACCACCAAGGTCGACCCCCAGCGGCTGCTGCGACTGCTGACCCAGGCCCGCGGCGGTCTGCGCGTCACCCCGGGCCACAAGATCCACGCACCCGTCCCCCACGGCGGATCCGAGAAACTCTTCCAAGCCGTCCAGCAGCTCCTCGACAAGCTGGGAGAATCCACGTAGAAGAGGGGGAGGTTGTTTCAAGTTCGATGTTGAGCCTGTCGCCGCAGATGACCGGATCGTCCAGAAACAGCACACTTGAGACCAGGTCCCCGGGAGGACTGGAGGTGGCTCGAATGAAGATTCCCTTCTACTTCGACTACGCATGCCCCTGGGCCTATCTCGGCAGCTGCCGGGTGGAGTCCTACTTCCAGGACCTGGCCGTCGAGATCGACTTCAAACCGGTTCGCCTGGCCGACCTGGTGGAGGTGAAGGGCCCCAAGGGATTGCCAGCCGCAGAGCGCAAGAAGAAGTGGTACGTGGACGACCTGCGTGCCTGGGCCGAGATGGTCGGTGGCGAGCTGGCGCCGCTCAACCCCGACAAGACGCGGCCCGATACAAAGCTGCTGCTGCAGGCGGCCCTGGTCGCCCAGGACTGCGGCAAGTTCCGCGAGTACCACTACCCCGCCTACCGCGCGCGCTGGGCCGAAGGCAAAGCGGTGGACGAGCCCGCGACCGTGAAGTCGCTGCTCGAAAGCGCCGGCCTGGGCGACGCCGAGCTCGAGGATGCCCAGAGCGACGCGCTGGCAAAGCGACTTGCGACCGACACCGAAGCTGCCGTCCGCCGCGGCGTCTTCGGCGTGCCGACCCTCTTCGTAGGCGACCGCATGTTCTGGGGCAACGACCGCTTTGAACTCGTGCGCCACTTCATCGAGAAGAGCGCCTAGCCAGCATCGATCGGGTGGCTGTAGGAGAACGGTTGCGGGCGGTGCGCGTCTCTTGTGTCGTGATCGCAATCGCACTGACGGGCTGCGCCAGCCGGGTCAACCCGAGCTGGGTCACCGATTGGGACCTCGATCTCCCGAACCGCAAGGCGTTCAGCGTCGCGCGACCCCAGGGACCCCCGAACGAGCTCGAGGCGAACGATCGGCGCTTGTGGATCGAGCGACGCGATCTGGTAACCGGACTGATCCGAAACGACCTGATCTCGAAGGGCTACCACGTCACCGAAACCAATCCCGAGATCGTGATGCACTTCCGTGTCGGCAGCGGCCCCAAGGGCATGAACACCTACTTCGAAAACGAGCGCCTGGGCGAGCTCGACATCCGCGCCGCAGACCCGACCAGTGGGAAATGGCTCTGGCACGCGTGGGCCACCGAAACCGTCACCGACCGGCTCGACGCCAGAGAAGAGATCAGCGAGGCCGTGCCCCTGCTGCTCTCGAACTTTCCGCCCGCTTCCTGATCCTTGAAGCGTTACGGCCCGTGGCGAAACAGGCGGCGGCCGTTTTGCCGGGGGCCGCGTTCCCGGCTCTAGATCAATCGCAGCGGCACGGCCTCCGGACCGCGAATGATCATGGACCGCCGCCAGGCCGGCGGGTCGGTCGCACCACTGAAATCGGGGAAGCGCCGCAGCAGGGCACCGATGGCGATCTCGGTCTCGAGCTTGGCGAGCTGCGACCCGAGGCAGAAGTGGTTGCCTTGTCCGAAGGCCAACTGCTGGTTCTCGGTCCGACCGATGTCGAAGTGATCCGGGTCGGGAAACTGCTCCGGGTCCCGGTTCGCCGCCTGCAGCACCGCCACGACCATCTGTCCCTTGAGAATCGTCTTGCCCCCGATTTCACAGTCCTCGATCGCGCAGCGATCCGTCAGCTGGATGGGAGATTCGAATCTCAGGAATTCGTCGATGGCAGTCCCGAGCAGACCCATATCGTCCTGCAGCCGCTTGCGCTCGGCCGGATGGCGCAGCAGTGAAATCACTGCACTCCCGATCAGGTTCGACGTGGTCTCGTGACCCGCGACCAGCAGCAGGGACGAGAGCGAGAGCAGGTCGTACTCGGTGAGACGTTCGCCGTTTTCCTCTGCTGCCAACATCGCCGACAGGAGATCGTCGCCGGGATGCTCGCGTCGGTCGGCCAACAGCGGGCGGAAGTAGTCGAAAATGCCGTGGGCCGCGCGCCGCAGCGGGGCCACGCCGCCCCGACCCTGGAGCGGATCGAGCAGCTGGCTCAGCTGCTTCGACCAGCTTCCGAAGAGGTCGCGGTCTTCGGACGGAATCCCCAGCAGCTCGCAAATGGCGATTACGGGCAGGGGGTGTGCCAGATCGCGCACGATCTCGATCTCGTCGGTTTCGGCGACGCGGTCGAACAGCTCGTCGACGATCGACTCGAGCTGGGGCCGAAGCTCTTCAACCCGGCGGGGCGTGAAGGCCTTGCTCACGAGGCTGCGCAGCCGGCGGTGCTCGGCGCCGTCGATCATCAGCAGGTTGCGCTCGATCAGGGCCGCGAAGGTCGGGTCCCTGCGCGCATAGCGCTGGAAGAGCCGCATGGCGGGCACTTCCGAGCGGTCGGTCGTGAAGTTCTTGTCGCGCAGGACGTGGAGCACGTCGTCGTAGCGCGTGCAGATCCAGGCGCCGAAGATCTTGCTGCGATAGACCGGGTTGGATTCGCGCAGGCGCCGCCAGGTTGCGTGCGGATCGTCGCGGTGCCGGGGAAGCAAGGGATGAAAGTCGCCGAAAACGGGACCGAGCGCCCGCAGCAGCCACTGCTGGCGCGTCATCCACTGGATCGTTCCAAGCATCGGAAACCCCCTTGACCGCGGCGTTCCCGGCCGATCACAGGGCGCCCTTGGCTACGGCGGCGCGGCGCCCATGGCGGCGAGAATGTTCGCTCGGTGGCCGAGCGTGTGGGCAATCCCGGAGAGGAACGCAAAGACGCGACCTACCAGCACGAAGTCGGTCGGGACCGTTACGACCGGATTCTCGCGGATCGCGTTGAAGAGTTCGTTGGTCATCTCCTCAGTGAACTCGCCCTCGAAGGCACCGGTATCGCTGCGCGAGATCATGCGGCGGGCGAGCGTCACGAAGGTGTCGGTGTCGCCGGTCTTGGTCTCGAAGCCCAACTCCTGGAAAGCCCGGATCATCGCCGCCTCGTTGAAGGTCATGAGTGAGAACATCAGCTCGAAGAGGCCCAGGCCGTAGCCTTCGGGCAGCTGCTTCGAGAGCCCGAAGTCGAGCACGACGATCTCGCGCTTTTCCGTCACGAAGAGATTGCCGGGATGGGGGTCGGCCTGAAAGAAACCGGCCGCCAGGATCATGCGCACGTAGATGTGCATCAGATCCTGGACGATTTCATAGAGATCGAAGCCCATGGCCTCGAGGGCCTCGGCCTCGTCGATCTTGGTGCCGCCGACCTTCTGCATCACCAGCACGCGCCCGGTCGAGAATTCGTGGTAGATCTCCGGCACGATCACGTGCTCGTCGTCGGCGAAGAGTTCGCGGATGCGGTCGGCGCTCTCTCCCTCGCGCCGAAAGTCGAGTTCGAGGCCCAGATGGAGGGTGAGCTCCTTGAGCAGCGGCAGCAGGGCCAGCGGCTGCGGTTCGAAGTACTCGTAGATTCGACAAGCGCGTTCCATGTTTCGCAGATCGGTCTTGACGATCTCCTCGATGTCCGGGTACTGGATCTTGACCGCAACTTCACGCCCGTCGTGGAGGCGCGCGGCATGAACCTGGGCCAATGAGGCGGCCGCAATGGGCGTCTCCGAGAACTCGGAAAAGACAGCGTCGAGCGGCTTCCCGAGCTCACTCTCGACGACGGGGCGGATCACGTCAAAGCTTTTGTGCGGGACGCGATCGTGACACTCCTTGAGGCGGTTCACGAACTCGGGCGGAAAGACGTCGGAGCGTGTCGCAATTGCCTGGCACATCTTGATGATGACGCCCCGCATGCGGAAGGCCGCGGCGAGGATGAGGTCAGCCGCCTTGTCGTGGGTTTGACGCAGCTCCTCGTCGGTGCGCTTGGGCATGCCGCGCAGGCGGCGCCAGTAGCCCGGGATCTGGTAAAGAAGCCACAAGGTCACCGCCAGGCGAGTGATGACGATCGTCCGATAGAGCCGGGTGAAAAGGGTCACGACGTCGGCCTACGCTGCCGCCGGCGCCTCAAAGCCCGTTTTCTCCGGCGGCGTCCAGCTCGAGTCGAGAGAGTCGAACTCCTCGAGGAGCTGCGTCGGCTCTGCGGCCACCTGCATCGCGTCCTTCATGCCGGCGCGAACGTCTTCGCGCTGCTCCTCGCGGCGGTGGGTGGTCATGGCTTTGAGAATACGGTGGATGAGCCGATCGACGACTTCGCGCCCACTGATCGTGTTGCCGTCAACGGTGCGAAGCGTACGTGCACGGATCTCCGAGAGGCCGGTGCGCAGGTACTCGATGTGGGGACTCTCGTCGGCACGGATGTAACGGACCATGTCGCCCGCGGCCTGAGGCTCGGCCGAGACCTCGGGATCCGAGAGCAGGCGCTCGCCCCAATCGAAGGTCCCCATGGCGAAGACCTCGACCACCATCACCTGGGCCATCATCTGGAGCATGCGTTCGAGCTTTTCGTCGAGCTGGGGGAAAGGCCGCTTGGCCTTGGCAGCCCGCCGGCGGCGCCCCATCAGGCGCATCAACACGTCGCCCGGAATCTTGGGCGTCTCGAGGGCCAGGTCGCGGGCGGCCTCCCACATCTGCTTGTGGCCGCCTTCTTCGCGATAACCGGATTCGTCGCGGGCGTGGGCCTCGAAGAGGCCCTGGTTCAGGTGGGCGAGGGCGCTGCCGTCGATCGGCTCGACGATCAACTCGTCGAGCTTCGGCACCTTCACGTCACGGATGATGGCCCCGAAGCCCTCGACGATGGAGACGATGGTGAGGGCCCGAACGATCGGATCGCGCACGCCATGCTCGAGCAAGAGCTTGGCCTGCTCGACGTTCGGGTATTGGGGCGGCATCAGCGCGCGCGCGATGCCGATGAGTTCGTGACCACCCTGCTCGAGCTGGGCCTGCCAGGCCAACACCGCCGGGGTGCGATGGATCACGCGCGGCGAGCCGTAGACGCCATCAGCGTCGAAACCGCCGTGACAACGGATGCCGTTGGCGATCAGCGGCTCCGCATAGTCTCCGCTGGTGAGCAGCTCAGCCCGCGTGTAGACGAGCTTCTCGAGATCGACTTCTGCCATTGTGGCCATCGCGAACTCCTTGGGGCGCACCCGGGCGGACAGGAGGAAAGTAGCGCGTTCGGGGAGAAAATTGAGATCCGACCGAACGCTTCGAGCTTCGAACCGATCGACGTTCGAGGACCACCTGTCACTCGAAGTCGCCGTGCGCTTTCGTGGTGTCGAGCGTATCTTGCTCGTCTCCACTTTCCGACTCGAACGGCATCAGCTGCCCCTGCTTCGTCCAGCCCTTCTGCAGCGCCAGCATCAGGAGTGCCTCGATGCGGTCGTCGTGCAGCGGGTGGGTCGAGAGATAGCTGGCCGCCGTGTTGCCGATGACGTTGGAGAACTCGGGCGCCTTGCGGATGAATTCGGTTGCGCCGCCGACGTGGCCATACTCGGCATAGACGAGGCCCAGGCCGAAGGCGTCGGCATCCACTTCCTGATCGCGGTCGAAGCTGCGGCTCGCCAGTGATCCGGCCAGACCGGCGAGATCGCCTGCAAGGCCGGCGCCGCTGCTGGCAACGACCGACATGGCGAGTGCCAGCGCAACGCCGCGGCCGAGGCCGCGCAGGTGGTCGCGGTTCTTGAAGTGGCCGATCTCGTGACTGACGACGAAGGCGAGCTCATTCTCGCTGTCGGTCTGTTCCAGAAGTCCCCGACTGACGACGATCCAGCCGCCCGGGAACGCGAACGCGTTGGGGGCGTCGTCGCCCAAGATGGCGGCGCGAAACGAGTACGGATTGTCCGCCCAGTGGGAGGCCAGCCGGTCGACCAGCGCCTGCAGCCTCTGCTCATCGGAATCGCTCGGCTCGATCTCGTCTTCGTCGGGCTCGCCGAAGCTGCCGAGCAACTTCATCTCGAGCCCGGGCGGCAGCAGCGGCGCGAGCCAATCGATGCTCGCGCCCACGGCGATGACGAAGAGGATCACGGCGCCGATCATGCCAGCGAGCAGCAGGCCGGCTTCCTTCAGCGGGTGAGTTCTCGAGACGTTGATCGAGTCGTCGGGAAGGCCCGGGTCGAAGCTCACGCCGGCTTGTTCCGGAGCTTGAGGCCGGTGCCGTAGGCGAGCACCTCGAGGCCCGCGGTGCCCTCGCCGTTCCGGCGGGCATTGGCCATGCGCGTCGTCTCGAGCCGGACGTTCACGATCGCGTCGAAGCCCTTGTCCATCGCGTCCTTCTTGAGGCGCAGCAGGGCCTCGCGCCGCGCGCGGTCCATCAGTGACTCGTAGCTCTTGATGCGTCCGCCGAAGATGCCGCGCAGACCCGCCAGGAAGCGCTTGAAGTGGTCGACCGAGATCACCACGTTGCCGTAGACCATTTCACTGTCTTCGACTTCCCAAGCGCTTGGGATCCGCTTCAAGGTGATGGCGGGGAACCGCTTCCAGCGCTGCTCACGGCTGCGGATGTCCTTGTAGTGGCGTCGCTCGATCATCTCGCCGGTCGAGAAGGCGAACAGCAGGAGCAACAGCGCGAAGATGAGGCTGAAGTTCTCCACCGCTACTCGACTTTCACTGCCGTTCCGTAAGCGAAGAGCTCGGCAGCCCCCTGGGCAATCGAGCTGGTCGAGAAGCGCACATTCACCACGGCGTTGGCGCCCAGCGACTCGGCCTGCTGGCGCATGCGCTCGAGCGCGTCTTCGCGGGCCTCGCCCAGGAGTTCGGTGTAGCCCTTGAGCTCGCCGCCCACGAGGTTCTTCAGACTCGCCATGATGTCGCGACCGATGTGCTTGGCACGCACGGTGCTGCCGGTGACGATGCCGTAGAACTGAACGATCGTCTTGCCGGGCACGGTCTCGATATTGCTGAGGATCACTTCGGTCTCTCCTATCCATGAGTAGGGGGACGACACAGGCCCCCTTCCAAGCTAGCCGGACTGCAGAACCTTGGCCGGCGCCTGCCGGTCGCCTGGGCGGTTGCGTGCGCGATTTTCATCGCGGACGAACTCGATCGCGGACGGCCTTCAGGCTTGGGCGCGAGATCCTGGCGGGTTTCGACAAGGCTACGCGGAGCTGGGGCCTCAGCCCCCCGCTGCCAGCCAGTCCTCGATGTGACGGTTCACCGTCTCCGGGTCGTCCTGCTGTGTCCAGTGCGACACATCGGGCAGATAGTGGAGCGTCAGGTTCGGGACGAACTTCTCGGTCCCGTAGCTGAGCTGCTTGGTCAGCGCGATGTCCCGCTCTCCCCAGAGCATGAGGGTCCTTGTGTCGACGGCTGGATAGCCCTGCTTGCGCTGGCGGCGCGCGCCGGGCGTCCGGAACAGCGCCCGGTAGTAGTCGAGCATGGCGGTCGCCGCACCGGGCCGGCAGACGTCCTCGCGGTAGACGGCGAGGTCCTCCTCGGTCCAGCGCTCCGGGTGGCAGCTCGTGTCCCGAAAGGCGCGGGCGACCATGGCCCCGTGCTTCGCGGTCAGCAGGAATTCGGGCAACCACGGAAGCTGGAAGAAAAAGCAGTACCAGAATAGGCGCAGCTGCCGGAAGCTCATGTTGGCCCGCATCGCGCCCGGATGCGGGATGTTCATGCAGATGGCGCCTTCCAACGGACGCAATTGACGCACCACCACGTGCCAGCCGATGACGCCGCCCCAGTCGTGGAAGAGGAGCAGGGTCTGCTTCGCACCGGACGCGTCGATCAGGGACACCACGTCCTGCATCAGGATCTCGAGGTCGTAGGCCGCCACGCCCTTCGGCTTGTCGGTCTGGCCATAGCCCCGCAGGTCCGGCGCCCAGACCCGGTAGCCCCGTTCGGCCAGCAGCGGCAACTGGTGGCGCCAGGAGTAGCCGCTCTCGGGGAATCCATGCAGGCACAGCGCGAACTTCTCGCCCTCGCCACACTCGGCCACATGGAACTGCAGCCCGTTTGCCTGGACGAAGCGGTGATGGATCTCCGGAAGGGCTGCGGCGGCCTCGGTCATCGTCGCAGCCTATCGGATTGGCGGGCACGGCCGCCCATCCAAGCTGACCCGCTAGGACGCCTGCGCCAGCTGCAGGTCTGCACAGAAGCTGCCGCCGTTGCGCATCGAAGTCAGGGTCGCCACCAGCAGCACCAGCTCGGGATCGAGAGACAGACCCTTCTCCATTGTGCGGGCGATCTGGTAGCTGGCCATTCCGAGCTTGGGAGACCGGGCATAGATCACCTTGAAGGCGGCCGGCACCTTGCCGAACTGCCGCTTTCCCAGGTAGTAGGCAATGCGGGACATCAATCCCCGGGGCTTTTCAATCGGCTCGAGTCGCATGCTCTTCTCCTTCTCGTCGCTTGAGGATCGCGGTGGAAACGATGAGCAACACGGCGGGGGCGTAGACGCCGGGCACGTCCAGCCACCAGTGATTCTGCGGCAGGTTGCCGATCGCCGTGTCGTAGCTGTGGAGCAAGGCATGGGCCGTAAAAAAGATGGTTGCGGTGCCGACGAGCGGCAGGCGCCAACGCGGTGCAAAAGCGGCCCAGCCAAGGGCGGCGCCGGCGGTAAAGAACGCGCAGCCGATGTCGCGCACGAAATGGGGATTGAACGGCCCCGTGTCCGGCACGGCGGCAGGGAGATCCGTGTACCAGTGCATGGGACCCCCCAGCATCCAGAGGGCGTTGGCCACGGAGCCCGCGCCCATCACGAGGAATAGCCAGCCCCAGCGGTCGAGCTTGCCGGCGGCGTCAGTCATCATCTGCGTCTCCTCTTCGTGGCAATATCGCCCTAAGAAATCAATGGGTTGGACGCATCAGGCTGCGTAGGAGAGCAGCAGCGTGATCGCGAAGCTGCCAAGCCAACCGTAGAGCAGCGCCCGGGCCGGGGTCCAGCCCCGAACGTCGAGCCAGGCATCGGCTTGCCCGAGACCCAGTGCGAAGATCAGCGACAGCGGGCCGGCCAGCATCAACAGGTAGGTCGCCTTGGCCTGGGTAAAAAAAGGCAGGTCGAGGGTCAGCGTCGCGAACGCCAGCATCACGGCCCAGCACGACGTCGCCAGGAAGCCGAGCGCGAGCCGCTGCCGGGGCGGGCCGTCGCCCAGGATCTGCGCCCCGAGTCGTACCGCACCGAACAACAGCAACACGGTCGCCGGAACCGCGAGCCAATAGCCGACGGACATGAAGCCGTAGCTCCACAGTTCGTGGCGCTGGGTCGGGTCGACGCGGCCGGCGATGAAGCCATCACCCCAGAAGGTGGAGTAGACACTGTCCCAAAAGGAATGGAAGCCGGAGAGGTAGGGATGGACCAGTGCCTCGCCGAAGCCCAGGAAGTAGGCGGGCGTGTGGAAACCCGGCTGTTGCCACCAGACCTGGCCCTCGCCGGGCAGCTCGCCCCAGTTGCCGATCACCGGGACGCCGTACTCGAGCCAGCTGCGCAGGTAGAACCAGCCGGCGACCGCGAGGAAGATTCCTGTGAAGGCGCCGAGGGCGCCAGCCGTTCGCCCGATCGCGATCCGCTCGACGAAGACGAGCTTCCATGCCAGAAAGAAAAGGGCTACCGGCACGGTCACCAACACCGTGAACTTCGAGAGCGCGGCAAGCCCGAACACGACGGCTGCGATCACGAGCTTGCGCCACGCGAGTCCGTCGGCCAGCAGCAGGTCGACGGCTGCCAGCAAGGCCGCGCCGGCGAGTGCCGCGTGCAACGCCTCGTTCGAAAAATACGCGGCGCTATAGATGTTCACCGGCAGCACCGCCGCGAAGAGTCCGGCCAGCAGGGCGTAGACGGGCTCCTTGGGAAACAGGCGCCGTACCAGACACCAGGCGGCGGCGACGACGCCGAGTCCAGAGAGGAACGGCACGAGCTTGACCGCGTTCTCGCCGCCCACCGTTTCGAACAGCGCGGCCAGGGCGTAAGCGAGGGGGGGATGATAGGTCGACCAGCCCTCGGCGGCCTGGGGCAGCCGCCCCTCGTCGACCAGGATTCGCAGATACTGCAGGTGATGACGCGCGTCGAAGCCAACCGAAAGCGGGATGCGAGACGAGCGCGCCAGGTAGATCCAGAGCCAGACGGCGGGCGTGCCGACGAAGAAGCCAACGGTCAGCAGCCTCGGCATCCGACGCTCGATCCAATGCGGCAGCAGATAGAACGCCCAGACGCTCGCGGCGAACAAGCCCAGCAGCACTTGCCAGTTGTTGGCGACGGCATCAGCCGGGGTCTCGACCGCCATCGACAAGGGATTCACGCGAGTATCGTCGGCCGGGATCGCAGCCGCGTAGAGGGTTCCGTCGTGCTCGACACTCCAGTCCCCTCCGCTTGTCACCGGGTCGGCAAGCCCGAGGCTGCGCAGCGCCAGGAGCCCCGGACCGCGTCGGTTGGCGACTTCGACGACGAGCTGGTTCTCGCCGAGTTGGAGCGCCGACCCGGTGTGGACCGTCCGTTCACGGGAGTCCGGACCGACGCTTTCGGGGGGCAGGATCAGCTCGTGGCCGTTGAGGCGGATCGCCAGCGACCCGAGCGAGCGAACCTTGAAAGTCACGTCCGAGGAAGCCCCACCCTCGGCGACCTGGAAGGTGTTCAGGTACCGCGTGCGCGCCACTTCCGTCTGCCCCCATTGCTGGAGAACGGCCGTGACCGGGATCGGCGCCATCACCCACGGAGCCTTGTCGCTGGGCGAGATGAAGGGGACCGATGAGGACAGGCTGCAGCGCAGCAGCACCAGCGCGAGCGGCAACACCAGAATGGCCGCTGCCACCCCGCGTTCGAGCCCCCGCCCGCTGGCTCCGCTGTCCGCCCCGCCGCTCGACACCTACGGGAAGTTAGCTGAGAAGGCCCCGGGTCTTGTCCGGCGGTCGCCTGGCGAACTGCCCGCTACCCTCTGCTGTCAGAAACCCACCCCCCACCCACATCCTGTACCGCCGCCCATTCCCCCACCCCCCACTCATTTGGGAGTCTCCATGCGCCTCGTGCTCCTCCGGTCCCTCGCCTGCGGTCTACTGGCGTGCCCGGCCCTGGCCGACGAAGTCCTGGTGGACGGCATCGCCGCCCAGGTCGGCACCGATATCGTGCTCGTGTCCGAGGTGCTGCGCATCGTCGAGCCCAGCGAGCGCCAGATGCGCAAGCAGGGTCTGCCGGAAAACGAGATCGCCAAGCTCCGGGCCGAAGGGCTCGAGACGATGATCGAATGGCGCCTGATCGAAAAGATGGTGCGCGACGCCGATCTCTACGCGAGCGACATCGAGATCGACGGAACCATCGAGGCCATCGCCGATGAGAACGGCCTGTCGATGGACCAGCTCAGGCGCAGCGTCGTGACCCAGGACATGAACTACGAAGACTATCGCCAACAGATCAAGCGCGAACTCGAGCGCCGCAAGGTCATCAACGTGATGGTGAGCAGCCGAGTCACCGTTGACGACGGCCAGGTCGAGGAACTTTTCGAGCAGCGCTTCGGCAACCAGCCCGACGGCGGCAACCAGGTTCACCTACGCCAGATCCTGGTCCCGGCCACCAAGGAACTCGACCGCACTCTCGCGCAATCGTGCGATCTGGTCGAGGAGATCCGCGGCAAGATCATCAAGGGCGAGAGTTTCGAAGCGCTGGCCAAGGAACACTCGGCGGCCGCGCCCCAGCACGGCGGTGACATCGGTTGGCTCCACGAGGACTCGCTCGCAGACTGGATGAACGGTGAGATCAGCAAGCTCGACGACGGCGGCGTGACCCCCGTTCTCTTCCTGCCGTTTGGCTGCACGCTTCTCAAGCTGGTCGAGCGACAGAGCTATCAGATCGTCACCTTCGAAGTGGCCAAGCCGGCGCTCAGCCAGGAGGTCTTTGAGGACGCGATGGCTCAGGAGTATCGGGTCTGGATGGAGGAGCTGCGCGAAGCCACCTTCATCGAACGACGCGGCTACTTCGCCGATGCAGCCCAGTTCGGCGGCGGGATCTTCGGCAATGGCAGGCCGAAACAAGAGGAAGTGCCGCCGGGCTTCGAGGACTATCACTTTACCGGCCGAGATCTCGACGGAAAGTCGGGCGACGGCGCGGAGGACGAAGCCTCCCCGTGACCCCGAGAGCGCCCGCGCCCAGCGAGATCGTCGTCCGCGGAGCGCGCGAGCACAACCTCGATGACCTCGAGGTCCGGATCCCGCGCGACAAGCTCGTGGTCGTGACGGGGCTCTCGGGCTCGGGGAAATCGTCCCTCGTCTTCGACACGATCTATGCCGAGGGCCAGCGACGCTATGTCGAGTCGCTCTCCGCCTACGCTCGCCAGTTCCTCGATCAGATGTCGAAGCCAGACGTGGATTCGATCGACGGGCTCTCGCCCGCCATCGCCATCGAGCAGAAGAGTGTCAACAAGAACCCGCGCTCGACCGTGGGGACCGCGACCGAGATCGCAGACTACCTCCGCCTGTTCTTCGCCCGGGTGGGCCAGCCCCACTGCACGAGCTGCGGAAAGCCCATCCGGCACCAGACGGTGCAGCAGATGGCAGACCGGGTGCTGGCACTGGGCGAAGGCGCAAAGCTTCAGCTGCTGGCCCCGGTCGTGCGTGACCGTAAGGGCATCTATCAGAGGGAACTCGAGGACTTCCGCCGTCAGGGGTTCGTACGGGTGCGCATCGATGGCGAGATCCGGGACCTGGCCGAGGATATCAAGCTCTCGAAGACGGCGCGTCACAACATCGATGTGGTGGTGGACCGGCTGACGGTAAAGGAATCGATCCGTGGCCGGATCACAGAATCGATCGAAACGACGCTGCGGCTCTCGCGCGGTTTCGTGACCCTGGACATCGGCCCAGGACGCGAAGAACAGCTCCTGTCCGAACGCAGCGCCTGCGTCGACTGCGGCGTGTCGTACCCCGAGATCGCGCCGCGCATGTTCTCTTTCAACAGTCCCCACGGTGCGTGTCCCGCCTGCGAAGGACTGGGGACCCGCGACCAATTCGACCCGGCGCTGATCGTGCCCGACTCGAACCTCTCCCTGGCCGAAGGTGCCATCGCCCCGTGGAGCGCGCGGCGCTCCCCCCGCTACTACCGCCAGCTCCTCGATGCGCTTTGCACACACTATGGAATCGAACTGGACACCCCGTGGCGTGCGCTTCCGGCGAAGGCGCGCCGCGGCATTCTCCAGGGTGGCGACACCCTCAAGCTCGAGGTGGCGCGCGGCGGCAAGAAGGAATCGTTCCGGCGCCGCTGGGACGGTGTGCTCGGCGAGCTCAGCCGTCGCTTCGAAGCCGGCCGTGAGAGCGACCGCAAGGCGCTGGCCCGATACCGAAGTCCACGCCCTTGTGTCGAATGCGACGGCTCACGGCTGCGGGCCGAGGCCCGGGGCGTGAAGATCGGTGGCAGCTCGATCGCCGACGTGAATGCATTGTCGGTCACCCACGTGCGCGAATGGATCGACGGACTCGATCTCAGCAAGGGTCAGCGAACGATCGCCGATCGACTGCTTCGCGAGATTCGCGAGCGGATCGGCTTCTTGGCAGACGTGGGACTCGGCTACCTGACCCTGGACCGGCCCAGTGCCACTCTCTCGGGCGGCGAAGGCCAGCGTATCCGGCTCGCCACCCAGGTGGGCTCGAGCCTGATGGGCGTGCTCTACATCCTGGACGAACCCTCGATCGGCCTGCATCCCCGCGACAACGGGCGGCTGCTGCGCAGCCTCAAGCACTTGCGCGACGCGGGCAACAGCGTGCTGGTGGTCGAACACGACGAAGCCACGATTCGGGCCGCCGACTGGGTAATCGACATGGGGCCCGGCGCGGGAATCCACGGCGGTCGCATCGTGGCGGAGGGATCGCCGGAAGCGGTGGCGCGCGACGAGGAGTCACTGACCGGCGCCTATCTATCGGGCCGCCGCGCCATTCCGGTGCCCAAGCGTCGCCGTCCGCCGGGTCGTGAGGCACTCGTGCTCACAGGCTGCCGCCAGCACAACCTGCGCGACCTGACGCTGCGGCTGCCCCTCGGCGTGTTCACGGTGGTGACCGGTGTTTCGGGCTCGGGCAAATCGACGTTGATCAACGATACCCTGTGGCGCTGCCTGGCCGCGCGGCTCCACGGCGCGCTCGTGCCTCCGGGTCGGTTCGACCGGCTTGCCGGTCTCGATGCGATCGACAAGGTGATCGACGTCAATCAGGCGCCGATCGGCCGCACGCCACGCAGCAATCCTGCCACCTATGTCGGGATCTTCGACACCATCCGCAAGCTGTTCAGCCAGGTACCCGAGGCACGTGTACGCGGCTACGGGCCCGGGCGCTTCTCGTTCAACGTGAAGGGGGGCCGCTGTGAGTCTTGCCGGGGCGACGGATTGATCCGTATCGAGATGCACTTCCTGCCCGACCTCTTCGTGACTTGCGAAATCTGCCGTGGCCGGCGCTACAACCGCGAGACCCTCGAGATCCTCTACAAGAGCTGCAGCATCGCCGACGTGCTCGAAATGACCGTCGAAGAGGCCCTTGTCCTGATGGAGAACGTCCCGTCGGTGCGCCGCCCGCTGCAGACTCTTCACGACGTGGGCCTCGACTACATCCACCTGGGTCAGGCCGCCACCACCTTGTCGGGCGGCGAGGCCCAGCGCATCAAGCTCGCCAAGGAGCTCTCGAAGAAGAGCACGGGTCGCACACTCTTCCTGCTCGACGAGCCCACGACCGGTCTCCACTTCGCCGACGTCGAGAAGCTGCTGGAGGTGCTGAACCGGCTCGTCGATCTCGGCAACACCGTCGTCGTGATCGAGCACCACCCCGACGTCATCAAGACGGCCGACCACGTGATCGACCTCGGACCCGAAGGAGGCGAGAAGGGCGGCGAGATCGTGGTCGAAGGCACACCCGAAGAAGTCGCGCAACACCCCATGAGCCATACGGGCAAGGTACTGGCACCGCTGCTCTTCGATCAGGACCCCGTGCCGAGCGGAGACGGAGTTGGATTAGAGCGGTCCGCCGATACGGCGTGACACGGCGTCGCGCACTCGGGCGGCAACGGTGTCGCTGTCGTCGCGGGCGTCGATATGCTCGATGTAGGGCCGATCGATGGAGGCGTAGATCGCGGCCACGCCGTCGAGAAAGCTCGCGTCTTCGAAGGCAGGCTCGGCGATCCCACCGCGCTGCTTCACGCGCAGGAGGCCATCGCTCGGGTCGATGTCCAGCAACAGCACCAGATCGGGAACCAGAAACTCGCGCTCGCTCGTTTCGAGGATTTCGCGCCAGTCGAGGCCCCGCGCGCCCTGGTACGCCACCGTCGACAGGTAGTAGCGGTCGGACAGCACGACACAGCCGGTCTCCATGGCGGGCACGATCAGATGATCGATGTGTTCGCGCCGGTCGGCCATGAACCAGCGCAGCTCCTTCTGCGGCGGAACCGGCTCGCCGCCGCGCGCCATCGTGCGGATGCGGTGGCCCCACTCGCCGCGGGTGGGCTCGGCGGTCTCGACGACTTCAAAGCCCACGACCCGCAGAGCCGTGGCCAGCAGCTCGACCTGGGTGCTCTTTCCGCTGCCGTCGAGGCCTTCGAAGACGATCAGGTGTCCAGTGGTCACGGGTCCTCCGAGGACTCGGGTTCACCCACGACAACCGCCGGCTGCGACGGAACGCCGAAAAGCCGAGGCTGCGTCGCAACTTGTCTGGAATCTCCGCGATCCCATCCCGCCGGCACGGCACTTGCTCTCATGACATCCCGTGCCTGCGGGCACACCCGTCACGCCCCTCTAACGGGACCGGGGGATGACGGGAGCCGGGCCGCCGGGCGGGAACAAGGTTCCGACCTGGAGATTACAACGGGGTGAGACTCCATGTCGGGTTCCCGCCCGGCGGCTCATTTTTTCGACGCAAGCTGCACGCGGGGCAACCGGCGCCCCGGGG
>SMWR01000128.1 GCA_004356735.1 Deltaproteobacteria bacterium | reverse complement strand
CGCCGAGAAGATCGGGATCGACCTGAGAGGAGACAATCGACGCACGCCTACGTGGCGCTGTTGCCGAAGTCCATCGGCAGGGCCACTCCGTTGATGGACCGTGCGGCGTTGGAGGTCAGATAGACCAACGCCTCGGCCACCTCCTCGGGATGGGTGAACTTCATCACCAGGCCGAATCGCGCCAGCAGGTCGGGGTCCGCATCGGGCGGAGGAGCCATCTGGCCCATCAGCGGCGTCTTCACACCCGCCGGGCACACGCAGTTGACGCGCAGTCCCTTCTTCACGTACTCGACCGCAAGCGCCTTGGTCAGTCCGACGACACCGAACTTCGACGCGCAGTAGGCGGCGCAATACGCCTGGCCGTTGAGGCCGGCCACCGATGCGACGTTCACGATCGAGCTGCGCCGGTTGGCAAGAAGATGGGGCAGCGCCGCCTGGCTCACGAAGAAGGTACCGGTCAGATTCACAGCGATGACGCGGTTCCAGTCGTCCTCGGTCACCGTCTCCGTATGTTGCAGTGCACCCGTGCCTGCAACGTTGAATAGCGCCTGAAGGCCGCCAAAGGTCTTGACGCAGCCCTCCACGGCGTCGCGCACCGACGCCATGTCCGTCACGTTGCAGACGGCGCCCGCGGCACGGCCGCCGGCTTGCTTGAGCAGGGACACCGTCTCGTCCAGGGTCTTCTCGTCGACGTCGGCGCAGGCGACGGCGGCGCCTTCGCTGGCGGCCAGCAACGCCGTAGCCCGTCCGATGCCCGAGCCGGCCCCGGTCACGAAAACCGTCCGATCTTCCAAGCGCATCCTGTCAACACTCCCGATAGCGTTTGGGTCGCGCACGCACCGGATCCAGCAGACCGAGATCGCCCACCTCCAGCTCGTAGCCCTTGGGGTGGGGCGGCCGGCCCGGAATACCCAGCCCTTCGAGCACACGAGGGTGCTGGTAGTAACCAAGGTAGGTCTGGTAGGTGAGGCCCGGCAGGAAGGCCGGTGACGTTGTTGCGAGCTCCTTCAGCAGCTCGGCCTTCTCGTTCTTGGAGAGTGCGGAAAAGCCGTCCGAACTCCGCCCACCCGAGAGGTCCTGGAGCGTCGACAATCCCTCCAGGATGGCCGGCTTCAGGTCGGGCGACTTCTCGACGGCGTCGGCGATATAGTCCACCAGTCCCAGCTCCCCGGCGCCAGGAAGCTTCCCATCGCGGCTGGGCGGAATGATCTCGTCCAGCACGCTCGTGAGCGTGCTGGATTCTGCGTCGGAAAATCCGGATGCCATCGGAGTCGTCCTCAGTCGAAGAGATTCGCCAGATTCTGCTTGATCTTGTCGGCGATGTAGAGGGAGAGGGCCTGGATCGTGTTGGTGGGGTTCACGCCCGCGGCCGTGACAAAGATGCTGCCGTCGATGATGAAGAGGTTCTTCACGTCGTGGCAGCGTCCCCATTCATTGACGACCGATTTCTGCGGGTCGGTCCCCATCCGCGCCGTTCCCATCAGGTGCCAGCCGGCGACGCCGAGAGGCGCTTCGGCGTACGTCTTCCGGGCACCAGCCGCCTCCAGAACTTCCTTCCCCCGCGCGACACAGTGTTCGAGCATCTTCTTGCTGTTCTCGCTCAGGCGATAGTCGATCCTGGGCGAGGGGATGCCGTTTCCATCCTCGAGCTCTGGATCCAACGTGACCTGGTTGCACTCTTCCGGCAGATCTTCACAGATCACGACCATCCCGGCAGTCCGGTCCCAAAGCTGCTGGTAGGATTCGTGGTGACCCTCGCCCGAGCTGAGCTGGCCCGACGACATCCCCCAGAGCGCGGTCGAGAGCGGAGCCATGCCGCGCAGCGTCTCCATGGTGTAGCCGCGTAGGAAGCCGCGCGAGGGATCGGTCTCGTAGAATTCCTGGCTCATGATGCAGCAGCCGGTGGGGCCCTTGTAACCTTCGAGGGGCTCGTCGAAGAGGCCCATCACCATGGCATACGGGTGGAACATCAGGTTCTTGCCGACCAGGCCGCTGCGGTTGGCGATTCCGTCTGGAAAGTGGCTGGACACCGAGTTCAGCAGCAGCCGCGGCGTGCCCACGCCGTTGCATGCGACCACGACCACCTCGGCCTTCTGCTTGCGCTCGACGCCTTCCGCATCGTAATAGAGGACACCGTCGGCCATGCCGTTCTCGTCGACTGTGATCTCTCGAACCCGACAGCGTGTCCACAATTCGACGCCGCGGCGCACGGCCACGGGCCAGTAGGTGACGTCGGTGCTGGCCTTGGCGCCCTGGGCACAGCCCGTGATGCAGGGCCCCAGATTGATGCACGGCGCGCGACCCTCGTACTCACGGGTCGCGATCGCACTGTCCGAAGGCCACCAATGCCAGCCGAGCTTGTTGAAGCCCCGACCCAGGGTCTCGCCCAGCTTGCCGAGCGGCACCGGCGGAAGCGTCGGCTTCTTGGGCGGATAGGCCGGGTCACCTTCCAGGCCCGCCACACCCATCATGCGAGCGTTCTCGTCGTAGTACGGCTCGAGAAGCCGATAGTCGATGGGCCAGTCGTCGGCGATGCCGTCGAGAGTCCTGACCTTGAAATCGGCCGGATGAAAGCGGGGAAAATGGGCGGCGTACAGAATGGTGCTGCCGCCGACGGCATTGAAGTTCGAGACGTGGATCGGGGATTCCGAGTCGTTGATCGGATAGTCCTCGGGACGACCGCGGCCGTTCGGGCTGAGTCCCATGTCTCCGAAGCCGCGCAGCTGCCAATCCATCGCCGTCGTTGGATACTTTGCCGGATCCATCCAGTCGCCCTGCTCGAGGCACACGATCTTCATCCGCGTGTCCGCGAGACTCCACGCCAGGGCGGCGCCGGCCGCGCCGGAGCCCACGATCAGCACGTCAACAACTTCGTCAGGCATCGTCTTCCTCGAGATCGGATTCGCATCCACGGGCTCAGCTCGTCCGCACCGCCATCCGCGAATAGTGCTTTGCCATCAACTTCAACTCGCGCGTCATCTCGATGTCGTGCGGCGTATACGAAGGCAGGTAGGTCCTCAGGAGCTTCGGAAGCAGATGCTTGCGCATGGGCGCCAATTGTGCGCGCCGGCGTGCCTTGCTGGCTTCGACGCCACCGTACTCGGTCTCCATGCGCTCGTCCTGCTGGGTCATATAGCGCGCAACGCGACCGATCCAGCGTCCCATGTGCCACTGGCCGTAGGTCCCGACGAGCAGTCGGTAGGGATAGCTTCCGCACACGTGGGCGTAGACGTCGAACGCGACGGTACGGTGTTCGAACTCTTCGATCAGGTGCCACGCAAAGAGATCGGCTGCCGCCGGGTGCATACCGTCGTTGCCTCCCGTCTCGAATGAGAAGCGGGCGCCGGCGGTGGTAAAGGCCTCGAAGCCCTCGGCATAGGCGAGATTCCAGCGCAGGGACTTCGTTTCGCTGAAGCGTCGATAGTCGGCGTCGAGCTCGTTCTCGAACTCCTCGAGCCTGGGAAAGCCCCACTCGCGAATCACATTGTTGAAGCGGATGTGCTGCTGGTAATGCTGACCTTCCTGGGCGCTGAATTTTTCGAGATCCGCGCGAAGCTCCGGATCCGTGACGACCTTCTTCGCTTCCTTCATGGTGCGAATCAGATAGGGCTCCAGATAGGGAAGCAACAACGAGAGCCCGACGATCCCGTACGACTGCTCGGGCTCGCCGGGAATGACGACGGGATCCATGCCGTCAGGGAACTGGAAGTCCATCTGACGAACGGTGATGTCCTGCATGATCGCCTCCATCGGCGCGCGGCTGAGCCGCACCCCGGCCCAGAGGCAGAAGCTACCGCAGCTCGCCGCGTCAGCGTCCACGGGCTCTGGGTCCAGCTGCGCTCCGCGAGCGGCGGTCAGACCGCGTCGATGGGCTGGAGAATCCGGGGGAGGGGCCGACCCGGACGGGATTCCCCTCGAGATCGGCCCGGACACAACTTGACCGCTTCTGACTCTTGCCGGGGCGTTGGGGCGGTCGCCGGACTGGATCACCGATGCCCAGATCGAAGACGGACTCGATCAGTTCCAACGCAATCGCCTGCCGGTGCTTGCGCAGCTTGGCGTCATCGAGCCGAAAAAACCTCTGGCCAGCGGTGGCTAGAACCAGTACCAGCAGCCCGAGGCCGCCGGCGCAGGCTCCAGCACCGCCGATGCGGGCCCTTCGGCTGTGCCGCCTCCACCCTAACCACCGCCACCCGAGACCAGACCCCAGATGCCGAAGATGTTGGTGATCGTGAAGATCCGGTCGATGTTGAGCTGGGTGTCGGTGCGCGTGTAATCGGTTGGGGCGAATGCACGGTCGTGGTACCCGAGCGAGAGGGGACTCAACGCATCCATGCTGCGTTCGGAACCCGGCAGATTCTTGGACCAGGCCTGGGTGAGCGCTCCCGTCCAATGACCGGCGGTGTCGGCGGCCTGGGGAGATGCCAATCCCACTGTCGTCTGGATCAGCGGGTTGATGACGCCATTGTGGACGGCGCTCACGACATCGGCCGCCACCTGCACACCGCTGCTGATGCCTTCGATGAAGTCCTTGCCTCCCTGGACCGGGTCGAGCGTCGCGAGTCCCCAGATCAACATCGGCACGGCGGCCACCAGCGACGTCCGCCGCTCGACTTGTCCGGTGTGGATGTTGCGTCGCGTCGTGCCCGTCAGCAGGTGACGGTTGATGTCGATCACATCGAGGCCGGTGTCCCTGAAGCTCGCGCGAAGATTCCCAGCGACGCTGCCGGTCGCGCGCTTTCGCGGGCTCCGCTTGTACACCTGTTGAGCGTAGAGGCGGACGTTGTCGAGAATCGAAGTGCTCGCCTCGGTGTACTCCAGGTCGATCTCGTCCTGAAGCGCCGTAAGCCCAATCTCGTAGCCGTCTGGCGCGTCGAAGAGCGCCATCGACGCATGGGGGCAGTAGAGGATGCGATGGGGCACCGGAGCGTGAACGTCGTCATCGCCGACGACGCGGCTCTCCAGCGTATTGAAGCAACCATCTGCGTCGGGGCTGACTGCCAGACGTTCCCGCATGAATTGATCGAGCGGCATGTCGCCCCATTCGACCGCGAGAACGGCATTGCCGTAGGTGCGAACCAGGAACAGATCTTCCCGATCCAGGTGCGTTCGCAGCTTTCCGATGCGCTTCT
>SMWR01000127.1 GCA_004356735.1 Deltaproteobacteria bacterium | reverse complement strand
TCCGATTCGTGCCGAACCGCACCGTTAGCATCGTGACCGAGGGCGACGCGCTCGCCGCGCAAATTCCGCTGGTTCCGTTGCTGGCAGGAAAGAGATCGCGACGAGGCCTTCCAACGGCATACGTGTGTGAGAATCGGGTGTGTCTGCTGCCGACATCGGACCGCGAGGTATTCGAGCAGCAGATTCTCAAGGTCACTCGATTGGAATGACTTCGGACGTCCGGGAAACGGACCTGTCTTCCCGGAACGAAGCTGTGCAGGATCGTTTGCTGCGGCCTGAGTGGACGATCCTCGCCTTCGGCCTCGTCGCTGTCCTGCAGAAAGTCGGGCTGGGCGTCTGCTGTCGTTCAAGCTCCAGACCTTCGAGATCCACGCGCTGGTCCGCGTTGGCATCGCGGGTCTGGGCTGCGGAGCACGGGTCGCTGGCGGAGGCGAATCTGGCAGTCTGTTGGCCGGGGCGCCGGCTGTCGCCACCCTGCTGACGCTGGCCATCGTTCCGGGTCCCAGCGGGTGCGTCTGACCGCGCGCGTTTCATTCCAATACGAGCTGAAAGCTGCGATCTCACTGAATTCTCGACAACCTCGCTCCCAGTCTTCGTCTTCGGGCCAGAAGCGCCGATATAGGGGGTCGCCCTAGGGGGACGCAAGTCCGATGGGCCAGTGCAAGGGGAGGAGATGCGGCAGAAGGACTCGACACCGTTGCTGCCCAGCTGGGTGGCGCAGTTACCCCTCGTAAGCGTCGGCGCGGTCGTCGTCTGGTTCGTGGCGGCGATGGTTGTCTTGTTGGGTTTCAGCGGCCGCCTCGAACGAACCGATCGCTCCTTCCGTGCCGCCGTCAGCTACGCCATCCAGAATCCCGTAGTCGCCATCGATTCCCGTCTGCTGCTGGCCGTTCGCGGTGCGATGCCCGGTTTCGAGAGCAACGAGATGTTCTCGTTCCTCCGCAATGCGAAACCCGAGGGGCACGATGGGCCGACTCCTCAACAGGAGCTCGACGAGCGCACCACGCGCGCCTTCGCCGCGCTCGACGGTCATCCCATGCGGCGCCTGGGTCTGGTTCCCGCGGAGCCGACGATCCACGCATTCTTGAGTCACGCCTTCGTACACGCGGGCTGGGCACACCTGCTTCTCACGGTCGCGATCTTCATGCTGGCGGCACCGTTACTCGAGCAGCTGTGGGGGCGTCGGGTCCTGATCAGCGTGATGGTCTTTGTGGTCGTGGCCTCCTCGTCGGCCTTTCTCGCAGTGCACGGTGCCGTCGATCAGGCTCTACTGGGCGGCGCCGGCATCGTCGCTGCCCTGGTGGGGGCAATTCTCATCCGCTTCGGAAACGAGGAAATCGACTTTCTCGGCTGGCTCGGACGCGTCGCCGATGCCGAGTTGACCGCTCCGGCCTGGACGCTCGGCGTGGTCTGGGTTCTGTACGAAGGCCTGCTGTACTGGATCGTGCCGGGAGCGCTTCCGGCTGGTATCGACAACGCAGTGGGATATACGGCGCATGCGGGCGGTTTCCTGCTGGGAGCCGGTTTCGCCGGGGCCATTCACAAGATGGGCTGGGAAGCCCGATATGGGCGCGCCGGTCCTGAGGCCAATGCGCGGAGACCCGAACGGTTTTCGCTCGAAAGGGTGATCGCGCTGCAAGAGATGGGCGATGACGACGCTGCCTACGCGATGCTCGCCGATGGTGTGCAGCAGAATGCGAGAAACCGGGATGTGGTTACGATGTTCTGGCGGTTGTCGGTTGAACGCGACTCGGTCGATGCTGCTGTGCCGGCCATGCTCCGATTGGTCCGTGAAGAGCTGCGCCGGGGCGCAGACGCAGTCGCCGTGGCCCATTGGCGCGAGGTCACCGCAAAGCGACCCGGGGCGTTCGATGATCCGGCGATCCTGATCCGACTGATACCAGCGATTCGGCGGATCGAGGACGACGAAACCGCCGTGGTCGCGGTCCGGCAGGCCGCTGACTGGAAGCAGGGCTCGGCGACCGCCGACGTCGTGCTCCAGCTTGCGCGACTGGCCGCCGATCTCGATCCATCAAGTGCGTTCGAAGTGGTACAACGTGCGCTGGCCGGGAAGGGATTCGACGAAGCCCAGCGCGCCGAACTCGAAGCGCTGCGCGGTCGCTTCGCGCCCGAGGAACCAGGGGGGATCGAAGTGGCTTCGGCAGAAGAAAAGCCCGATCCCAGGCCCAACGCCTTCTACGATGAGTCGGATCGCAGCGAGTTCGGCGAGATCGGTGATCTGAGCGCACTGAACGAGCGGTTTCCCGAGGATTCGATTACCGAGGGCGTGCCCAGCGCGATCAACGCGGACGGGTTGCGAGTGACCGTTGGTGGCGACCAGGAAACCACGATTGCGATTGCACGCATTCGGGCGGTCTCGGTCGTGGGTGTGCGAGGAATGGGGCCCAAGCCCATCGTTCTCGTGGACGTCTTCGTCGATGGAGGTGGCCTAGAGCGACCGTTGGGCGTGATCCGGCTTCGAAGTGATCAGTTCGATCCGCGCCGCCTCATCGGCCAGGAAGTGAATCCCATGGACGCGCTGCGGCGGATGGTAGGAGCCATTCAGCGTGCGTCGGGTGCGATCGTCCTGCCGCGCAGCGACGAAGAGGGGTCGTCAGAGATCCCCGTATTCGACAGTCTGGACGCGTACCACGAAGCGGTGTTGCGACCGGCGGGTATCGAACTCGCCTGAGTCAGCGGACGCTTTCGTTTTCAGCGCTGGCGATGATCTCGCGCGCTTCATCGAGTTGATCCAGCAGCCTCCCGGCCAGCAGTGCCTGGTCGTGCACACGTTCCAGGTTCTGTCCGGGGCTATCGATCCGGAAGTAGGTGTCACCCCGCAGGTGATCGGTCATGAACCGGACGGCGTTCATGAGGGTGAGCAGGGGCGGTGCGAAGTGCATCGCACGCTTCTCGAGCCCCGACAGCAGCTCGCCGGCCCCGGCCATGTAGCCCACGGCGATGGCGGCATAGGCATCCAGATCCAGCTTCACATGCTCCGGATCTCGTGACGGATCGGTTCGGGTGGCCGCCGCCGACCGTACCAGCTCACCGAAGTCGGAGAGGAGCGTGCCCGGCATCACGGTGTCGAGGTCGACGATGCAGACCGCGTGCGTTGCGCTGGCGTCGAATAGGACGTTGTTGAGCTTGCAGTCGTGGTGGGCGATCCGGCGTGGCAGGTTCGCCCAATCGGCGGATCCGAACACGGCCTCCTGCCGATCCAAGAGCTTGCGGAGCTCGGCGAGCTCACGCGTGGCTGCCGGGACGCGGCGCAGCGGGTCCGATGCGATGGCCGAATCGAGAGCTTCGATACGTCCCCGCATGTCGTGAAAACGCGGGATCGTTTCGTGGAGGGGTGGGGCGGGCAGGTCGGCCAGAATGGCCGCAAAGCGCCCGAAGGCATGAGCGGCCTCGCGGGCCTGGTCGATGCGGCTGACCGAATCCAGGCTCCGGGTTTCTTCGAGGTAGACGAAGCTGCGCCACAGGTCACCGGCTTGATCCCGGTGAATCAGCTCGCCCCGGATCGTCGGCCGCAGCTGGAGAAAGCGGGAGTGGGCTGTGGCAGGCGTCGCCTCCCGAAGATGTCGGGTGATCCGCTCGAGATTTTCCATCAGCCTCGCGGGCTCGCGAAAGACGTCGGTGTTGATCCGCTGATGGACCAGCGGCAGGGGCCCGGTGGCGGTTTCGTATCGCGCCAGGACGGTCCGGTGGATCAGTCCGTTGCCGAGGGGACGGGACTCGACCGGTTTGCGGCTGCCGCCGAATGCCCGGGCGACCGAGTCGGGAAGCAGCGTGGCGGACTCGTTCATGGGAATGGATCAGGAGATAGCGCAGGCTCTTCAGGCTGGGGATTCCCCCCGGGGATTTATTATCGGACGTAGTTGTGATACCTTTATGGACACTGTGATACAAAAGGTTACATTTTGTCCATGAGTGAAAAACACACCCCGGCCTCCGAATCCAACCGAAAGTCGAGCCGCTCCGGACAGCGTTCGCAGCGGCGCCCTGGACACCGCGGGTGCCGCAAGCAGCGCGTACTCCATACCCGGGTTTCCGAGAATCTCGTCGAAGACATCCGCCGCATCGCTGAAGATCTGCGCGTTCCCGCGTCGAACTTGGTTCGCAACGTGCTCGAAGAAGTCTTCGACGTGGTGGAATCGGTGAGTGACGACGTCGGAGACCTCTTCGAAGAACTGCTCGACGAAGCCAAAGGTGCACGCGAGCGAATCGTGCGTGCCCGCAGTCGGTCGTGGCGGCGCGCCAACCGGCGATCCGACGGGAACGAAGACGAGGCCTGGACGGCCGCGACGGCGGAGGTGGCGGAAGCCGAGCGCGTCGCCGACCCCGCCCCCGAACGGGCCGAGTGGCACTTCGTCGAAAACGGCCGCTCAGCGGGTCCTCTGTCGGGAAGTGCGTTCCTGGCGGCCGTGCAGGAGGGTCGCGTGCGTCGCGATACGCTCGTGTGGTGTGCCGGGATGAAGGACTGGAAGCCTGCAGATGAGGTCGGCGGTCTCGTCGATCTGCTAGGGCCGCCGCCGGTCCCGGGCTCCAAAGACGCGAACGGTGCGAACTCACAGTAGTGGCGTCGCCGCCGGCGGCGTCACAGAAGGGTCAGGTCATCGTTCCGGATCGGCCTCGCTCGTCAGGACCTCCCCGACGAGGAATTCGCGTTGTAGCGCCGCGCGCTTCTCGGCGGTCAGGCCTAGCGATTCTTCGAGATACGCGTCGATCGATCCATAGCGTTCCTTCATGAGGTCGATGGACGCTTCCAGGTAGTCGCGACGAGCGGCCAGCAGCGGCAGCACGTCCTCTGGCTCGGTCCGGAACAGCGAATAGATCGGGGCGAAGCGAAGCACCATATTCGTGAAGTTGCGGCGATACCAGTTGGTTGCGAGATAATCCTGGAGGACCGTTTCTTCGGGGACACCCAGGGCGAGCAGGAAGACGGCCGCCGCGAAGCCGGTGCGGTCCTTGCCCGCTGTGCAGTGGAATACCAGCGGCGTGCTCCCGGGGTCCTGGAGTTGTTGCAGGAGAAGGGCCCATTGGGGAGCAAAATCCGTCACGAAGGATCGGTAAGCGGTCAGCATGACGTCGCTGCTGTAGAAGGCCGAGATGGTCCCGGTCTGGATCATCTGCTGCACACGGTTGGGTTCCATACCGCGCTGCTGGACCGGCAGTACGAGTTCGTGAGGGTTGAGCGGTTCGATCACCGGGTTGGGGTTCTGAGCGCGTTCGCGTTCGCTGCGCAAGTCGACGATCACCTCGATCCCGATTTCCGACAGATAGGCCATGTCGGCGGCGGTGAGACCGGCTAGCTCGCTGGATCGATACACCCGCCCCCAGCGGACGGTCCGACCATCGGCCGTGCGGTAGCCGCCGAGGTCGCGAAAGTTGTCCGCACCCACCAACGGAAGACGCCGCTCGGCGACAATCACGCTGTCACCGTTCTCGCGGGCCAGCTCGTAGTACAGGCGGTGACCGTCCCCGATCAGGGAATGGTGGCGGATTTCGGTCAGCTCGATCGACATTCCAGTAGCCCGTGCCACGAGCCGGGTCCGGTCGATGCTGTCCGACGTCTCGCCCACGTAGATGTTCACGGGACCGTGGGTGAACGAGTCGGGCCAGCGCAGACGCACCTTCCCCTGGCCCAGGCGCTCGACCACGGGGCGTTCGATCTGCCGGGGCTCGCGGGTGACGCGATTCGTGGCGCAGCCGGCCAGGGCCACCAGCGTCAGCAGCGCGAGCGTCGCGTGGGCGGTCCGGCTCAAGGGGTACCCAGCAGGAACGGTGCAACCTTGCGGCGCACCGAGGCGTGTCGGAATCGGAACAACCGGCGGTCGCTGTAGTAGTGGAGGACCTGCTCACCGAGGAAGAATCCCAGCACCAGGCCGATGACGGGGACCTGCTCTGGCGTGATGGACGCCAGAATCTGCTTGTACTGGAACCCGTCGGTGTTGAAGAGCAGGTAGTCGCCGTAGGGGCGGGTGAACCACATGACGAGTCCGGTGAGGGCTCCGATCACGGCCACGTGGCGCAGGATTGCGAAGCGCGACGTGTCTCCCGCGCTCCGGTAGAAACCTGTGTTGATGCGTTCCACCAGACCCACGGCGATCAGCCAATGACTGAAGAGGTAGGAAAAGATGTACATCTGGCCCAGGAGTATGCTGCCGGCGCGAACCGAACCCCACAGGATGATCGGGTGGAAGGCAATGACCAGGATGTAGAGCAGCTTCGGAATCGAGCGGTTCTTCTTCCGCAACTCCCAAGTGACGATTGCCACCGAAACGATCAGCGAAACGCCGACCGCGATGTTGGCGGCTCCCTGCATGAACGGCTTCGAAATCGGCAACAGCGTGTAAGCCATTTCGGAGATGGCCGTCGTCGTGATCACGCTGAAGTAGATCACCGGCTGGATCAGGAACATCATCGTGGCCGTGTAGGCCCTGTCCAGCTTGCGATCGATCGGCTGGGTCTGGCCGGCCTTGGCCCGGTAGATCGTCAGTACGCCGAAGTCCTGACTGCCGAAGTGCCAGAAATGCCCGATCCAGAAGATGCCGAGATAGAGGCCCAACGCCCAGAGATCGGACGTGAAGCGACCGTCGGGTCCGTAGCGCTGGGTGCTGGCGACGACCCAGCCCAGCGCGAGGCAACCGATGGCGAGACCCAGCGGAATCCACACGAAGCGGGTGCGATCCTCGCCGCGCGGCTCCGCCAGCAGCGGCGAGAACAGGACCAGGTAGGTGGTCGACCAGGCATGGGCGATGGACACCCCCCGGGCGGAGGCGAGCAGGGCGAACGGAATCCAGATCACCGGGCCGATGATGCTTCCCAGCAGCAACAGCCCGCAGCCCCAGATGCCCGAGAACATCCAGAAGGCGTCCCAGCCCGGCGATTGAACCCAGCTGCTTCGGCCCGGGGCAGCGGCGGGGGAGGTTCCGGGAGCGGCAGCCATGTGGCGATCCTGCAACGCTCCCGGGCGCGGGTCAACCACTGGTGGATTTGCTGGAGTTCGAGAGGCGCACAGGAAGTTCCTGTTTCATCGCCGTCAAGCAGTAGGCACAAGCAGCGGGGCAGGGCACGCTACCGTCGTTCCGATGGCTGCTACCGCGGGAGGTTGGTCCGAGACGCGTCGGGGCGCGCTCTGGCTGTTGCATTCGCCCGAGGTCGATCCGGATCTGTTGCTGATCGCCATTGAGCGACATCGCGAGAACGTGGCCCGCGGCCGCGATTACTGCGAGCAGGTGGGCCCGGGTTCTTCGATCAGTCGGGTCCACGCAGCTTTTACGGGGCATGCCAGCGGGTTGGATCTCGCCGTGAAGCGGAATCACTGGCGAGGGTGACTGGAGTTCAGCTGGCCCGATCGGCCGCCAGACGATCCATCGCCTTCGCCAGCTCCAAGTCGCGATCGGTGATCCCGCCGGCGTCGTGGGTCGTGAGTTCGACTTCGACCGTGGCGTAGACGTTGCGCCACTCCGGGTGGTGGTTCATCGATTCCGCCACCAGCGCGACGCTCGACATCCAGCCAAAGGCATCGATGAAGTCCTTGAATCGGTAGGTCCTTGCGAGCCTGTCACCGCTTCGCTGCCACTGGGTGAGTCGCTGGAGGGCCTGGACGACTTCGGCTTCCGAGAGGGGCGTGCTCATGACGGTAGGATAGGTCACGGTCCCTCGTCAGTCTCTAGGCGCCGCCGCGTAGGCGTGCGATCGCCTCGGCGGCTTCGGCGTCCTGGCCGGCCGCCTGGGGCATCGGGAATGTGATCCAGTTGGTGAGCTTCCCGTAGGCGCTCGCCAGCACCTGGGCGATCTGATCGTAACGACCCGTCGGAGAGAAGGTGTCGAGCACCTCGTCGCTGATTCGGGCGGGCATGTCGTCCCAGCGTCCTTCTCGGCTCAGGCTGTGGAGTTGTTCTCCCAAGGCCTTCCAACCGAACAACTCGAGCGAGGGCCAATAAGAAGGGGTCGAGTAGAGAAAGCCGAGCAGCTGTCGGGTGCGCTCCCGCTCGGCCGCGACGTCGGAGTCGCCGACACCGGTCGCAACCAGCGGGCCTACCAGAAGCTCGACCGGATTCGCCCGGGCGGAGCGTCTGGCGCCCTTCGACAGCCGCGGCAACACGACCTCGCGCAGGTAGCGGGGTGCCGTGTTCGTCGGATGGGTGACGAGACCGTCGGCCAGCTCTCCGGCCAGCGCCGTCATGGCGGGGCCTACGCCGCCCAGCAGGATCGGGGGCGGCCCGGATGCCAGGCGGCCGGGATTGAAGAACGGCTGCATCTTCTTGAAGCTGTAGTGCTCGCCTTCGAAAGCGAGCGGCGCGCCATTCTGCCAACTGTCGAAGATGGCCCGCAGCGACCCGACGTATTCCCGCATGCGGGGTGCAGGCGCGCTCCAGCTCGTGCTGTAGCGGCCCATGATGTTGCCTCGCACCTGGGAGCCCAGACCCAGCTCGAAGCGGCCGCCGGAAAGTTCCTGGAGATCCCAGGCAGCCATGGCCGTGGTCATGGGGCTTCGCGGGAAGGCCACCAGCACGCTGGTCAGGACCCGCAGTCGCGAGGTCGCGCTGAGGGCGATCGACGCGCTGAGGAGGCCATCGTGAACGGCCTCGGGAACACAAAGACCGTCGTACCCCAGCCGCTCTGCACGCTTCGCATGGGCGGCGATTTCGCCAAGGCGCATGCGCTGGTCCATGGTGGCGTAGACCCGGAACCTCAATTTCCGAACGAACCTCCGTTGACGCCGATGGTCTGGCCCGTAACCCAGCTGGCCTCGTTCGAGGTGAGCCAGACCACGGCCGCTCCGACGTCCTGGGGCGTTCCCAGCCGACCCACCGGGACGGTGGCAGCAGTCGCCTCGAGGCTGTCGCCGCCTTCCGCGCTTGCCATCAGGCCCAGGGTCAGGGTGTTTGCGGTGACACCCGTGCGCGCAACCTCCATGGCCAGGTGGCGCATGAAACTGATCGCTGCGCCCTTGCCGGCGCCGTAGAGCGAGATGCCGAACTGGGCGCCCACCACACCCGCGCCGGAGGAAATCGTGACGACGCGTCCCCAATGCCGCTCGCACATGCCGTCGATCACGGCCTTGGTGCAGTGGAGGACGCCGTACAGGTTGAGATCGATGCTGGCGCGCCAGCTCTCCGGGTCCATGTCGCGAAAGCGCTCGATCCGCATGCTGCTCGGGATGCCGGCGCCCACGTTCTGGCCGGCGCCCGTCACCAGTGCGGTCTTTCCATCGAGGTCGAACATCGTCAATCCCGATCCTCTGTCATTCAGGCGACCTTCAGCAAGCCCGGAACCGCCTGGGCCGTAAGCGGCGGGCCTTCAGCACGCAGCGGACGCGCAACCGGTGCCCGTCGGCGGGCGGTCGTGTTTCAGCCGTTGAAGCCCGGCACACCGGTAACGAGAATCTTTATAAAATCCAGTGCTTATCCGGCCCCATCCAGGAACTGCTTGAACCCTGAAGGAGCGTGGGGACCGAGCGCGAGCTGCTCGAGTACGCCGACGCCCGTGCGCCCGTCGCAGCGGGCGCGCATGACCTGCTGGATGTGGAGGTTCTCGAGGGCGAGCGGGTCGAGCAGGTCGCACTTCCAGGATTCGGCCTCGATGGCGAGCTCTCCCTTCCAGCGTCCGTGTCCCCACTCGGGGTGGGTGTACCCGATGCCCTTCATGCGGAAGCAGATCAGGGGTTCGAGCTCGATGTCGAGCCGCTCTCCCGTCTTCGAGATCAACGAGATCTCGGCTGAGCGGGCGCGCCGGGTGCCGGGCTCGTAGCTGATGTTGTGCTCGCAGCCACCGAAGGTCCGCGTGTTCGGATCCGTCACGCCCGGGATCTGATCCGGTGACGCGTAGGCTGGGATCACAATGGCATCCTGGTGCCACTTGAAGCCGGTCTCGTCTTCGAACACACCAAAGTGGGTACAGTGGTCGTCCCATTGGAGAGGCGCCCACAGGAACCAGATCTGGGGAAGCTTTGCCGCCGGCGCGCCGCCCAGCTCGGGCTCGCCCACAGGGCGCAGGCCCCACGACCGGTCCTTGGTCGCGAAGACCCGAGCCGGGTCGACGTTGACTGCGCGCCCGGCATATCGGATCCGTCCCGTCCATGTCCCCATCTGCGCGAAACGTGTCGCGTCCATGATGACTTGGCGCGGCCCCCGCATCGTCTGCCGACCCTCTTCGATGCACGCGGTTCGGGGCGTGAAGAGCAGATCGCACTCGATACCGGTGTCGTTGGGATCGAGCACCACGCGCAGCGTCTTCATGGGCTCGATGATCTCGATGCGGAACGGGCCCACTGTGGTGTCGGCGGGCTCGCCGGACGCTCGCTGCGAAGCGTGGAATGCGTGCTGTTCACCGTCTTGCACGATGCTGAAGCCGCAGTCGATGATGCCGAGGTTCGGGTACAAGCCCATCCCGATGCCGAAATAGAACTCGCCGTCGCGGTCGTAGCCGTTGAACCAATAACGGTCGTAGACGTTGCGGTCGGTGGAGGCCGGCTGTGCGATCGGCTCCGGCGTCTGGTGGATCGCGTAGTCGTCGAACTTGCTGAGCATGGGTCCTCCCGATCAGAACGCACCCATCGACAGGCGTCTCCGCTCGGTCGATTGGGCGAGTTCGTGCCAGATGTCCTGGTCGAGGCGGCGCGCCTCGGGCGAATCGAGTTCCTCGACGTGCGCGTGAAGGTCGATCAGAAGATCGCGCAGAGCGATGTTCGCGCATTCGAGTTCCGAGATCGTCAGGCCGGGGTCCGCACTGCTGGCGGCTTCGGCCAGGCGTTCTCGCAGTCTTGCGTCCTGGACTCTCGGGGTCGCCGTTTCGAACAGGCGGCGCAGGGCGGCGTTCTCCTCGATGCGCCGGCTGGCAGCGCGTTCGGTCTCTTCCTTGACCGCCAGCAGCATGATGCCGAGCACGCTGACGTCGCCCTGCTGATAGGCTTGGGGCAGAGCGGGCGCGACCTTCGTCATCAGGTGCACGGCGAAGACGTCGAGCAGACGAGCGGAATCGGGCTTCATGAGGGCAGCCTCCCGAGTGCGAGCAGGGCCGCCCGGTCCTGGGCGTTGCCCATGATCCACGACGACAGGCCCAGGATCACGTCCTGGTTCGTGCCTTCGGAAAATTCCTGGGCGCCCGAGACCCAGATGCCTTGGCCCTTGACGCTCGAGAAGACCTCCCACCAGCGCAACGCATCGGGGTCCGCGCGCAGGCCGCACGATTGCTCCCAGATCCGGATCGCGTCTTCGCGGGGGGCGAGTCCGCCACAGCGCTCGTCCCGCGCCCAGCGCCAGACCGGGTTGATGCTCCAGGCCAGGTCTTCCAGGGGGTCGCCCAGGTGGGCCATCTCCCAGTCGAGAATTCCGTGGATGGTACCTTCGGCGTCGTAGAGGAAGTTTCCGGTCCGGTAGTCGGCGTGGACCACCGAGATCTTCTGTGCGGGCGGAGGAGGATTGCGCCGCAGCCAGCGGATCGCAGCGCGAATCACTGGCTGGGGACAGAGTTCATCCTCGTCGAGTACGCCTTCCCAGCGGGCGAGCTCCCGTTGCCAGCACTCGCCTGGAGCGACCGACTTCATTATGCCTTCGAGGCCCAGCTTCGAGGGGTCGGCCTTGGCGATCTCGCCCAGGATCCTCCACTTCTGCTGGGCGAGCTTCGCTGCGTGGTCGGAGTAGGGCGGCTGGGTGATGGCCTGCGGACTGGCTTCGAACCCCGACAGCTCTTCCATCACGAAGAAGGGATGCTCCAGGTACTGGGGGTCTTCCTCGAGCCAGAGTGCTTCGGGCACCGGGACGGCACTACCGTGAAAGGCTCGGTACGCCGCAAACTCGATGGCGCGCTCGGTTTCGATCAGGCTGCTGGGCGGATCGCGTCGCAAGATCAGGCGACGGGAGTGGTCCGCCTCGTCTTCCTTCCAATGGAGCACGAAACGGTAGGTCTCGCGCGACGCGCCCCCGAAGATCCGATCGAGGTTCTCGACGCGAACCCCTGACCCATGCCTCAGCTTTCCGGCGATGTAATCGCAGAGCCTGGCTTCCAGCGTGTCCACGCGCGCCATCCTCGCACGAATCGCTGAGCGCGGCATTCGGCGCAGCGTGCCGCGAAGCTTCCTGCGGACTCGAACCGACGGAGAGTCCTGATTTTACTCGGCTTTGGGTCCTCGAGCCGCCGGCTCACGATGCCGCTCTCTCTGGCTGTCGCGTGGCGCCCAGACGCAGACTCGCGGTCGCGAGGGCGACCGCGATGACGACGAGCCAGAGGGCGCCCGCCAGTCCGGCCAGGCTATCGGTTCCGGTCGGAAGCATGAACCACAGCGCCAACAGCTCTGCATTGAACGGGTAGTAGGCGTGGAAGTTCTCGGTCGGGAGGTAGAACGGTCCCCCTTGGAGCCAGCTGGCGGCGGCGGCGCCGTGATAGCTGAGGTCATCGCCGCTGTACCAGAAGCCGGTCAGGTGAGGCTGCGCGAGAACGACAGTGATTGCGCCCAGGCATGCGGCGAGGGTGACGAGCCACAGGACAGCTTCGTTCGCGCGTGAGTCTCGATCGATCCGTCCGGCAACGCTGGGCGGGCCTGCCCAGAGCGCCAATCCGGCGGCTACGCCCAGATCCACCGTCGCCGGGCTCAGCGCTCGACCTGGAAGCCGGCGGCCCGCGCGTCCCAGGTTTCGGCGGTAACTCCCCGTTCCCGCAGCTTGAACTTCTGGACCCGGCCCGTCGGGGTCTGGGGTAGCTCGTCCACGAATTCGATGTAACGCGGCACGAAGAAATGCGGCGCGTTGTCGTTCACGAAGCGAGCGATCTCCTCGGGCTTGGCCGTGGCTCCCGGCTTGAGAATCACACAGACCTTGAGTTCGGCCTCGCTTGCCAGCTCTTTGGATGTGATCCCGTGGGCCGCGCACTGGAGGACGGCCGGGTGGGCGCTGACGGCGGCCTCAACGGCGAACGACGAGATGTTGCGGCCGCCAAAGCGAATGAAGTCCGCCTTGCGATCCACGAAATACCATTGGTCGTCTTCGTCACGCCGACCCAGGTCGCCGGTGTGATACCAGAGGTTGCGCCAGGCCTGCAGGGTCGCCTCAGGATCGTTGAAGTAGCCGTTGAAGATCGCGTAGGGTTCGGTGGGTCGGACGCAGAACTCTCCGACCTCGCTGACGGGCACCTCGAAGTCGTCTTCGTCCAGGAGCTTTACTTCGATGCCCGCGTTGGGCTCGCCCAACGCGTTCGGAGCGTAGCTCTTGCCGGGTCTCCGGCTCAGCAAACCCATGACTTCGCTCTGGCCGTAGCCCTGGGCGATCTCGTCGATTGCGAACCGCTCCTTGAAGCGGGGAACGAGGTCGTCGGGCATGGGGATCATGCTGGCCGTCCGAACCGGGTTGTCGGCGTCGTCGTCGCGTTCGGGCGCGTTCCAGAGGAACATGTGCATGGCACCCAGGGTGAAGACCATGGTGGCGCCGTAGTGGCGCGTGCGGTTCCAGAACTCGCTGGCCGAGAAACGTGGGTCCATGGCGCAGGGCACCCCGGCCACCAGTGCGCGGTACACGTTGGCCACCCACGCGGCCGACTGGTACATGGGCAGGCAGTTGTAGATGATTTCGCCGTCGCGCAGCCCCGAAGACAGCATTCCGTCGATGGCGCCCCGGATCCAGGCATTGTGGCTTTGGCGAACGCCCTTGGCACGTCCGGTGGTTCCCGAAGTCCAAAGGATGGCCGCGTCGTCACCGTATCGCAGCGCGTCGTCATCCGGTTCTTCGCCTGCGACGCCGGTGAGCTCGCCGATCTCCATCAGCGGTGTGGCGAGATCGAGGTTCGTTGCGTCGCCGCGAACGATGATACGGTCAAAGGGAAGGGAACCCAGCTCCGCCAACCGGGGCAGCAGATGGGCGTCCGCCAGCAGGATGCGGGCGGCACTGCCTTCGAGGGATTCGCGCAGCCATGGGCCCTTGTAGTCGACATTGGTCGGAATCCAGATGGCTCCGAGCTTGTTGAGTCCCAGCGTGGTCCAGACCCATTCGGGGCAGGTATCCATCAGGAAGCAGACATTGTCGCCGGCTCCGATGCCGGCCTTCTGGAAGCCACGCGCACTGGCATTGGCCAGTTCGTTGACCCGGCCATAGGAGTAATGCTCCGCGTTCCAGACGATGAAGTCATCGTCCGGGATCTTCTCCGCCTGACGGCGAAGGCAGCGCCCCAGCAGTCGATCGGCGGGATTCTCGAGGCTCAAGACGTTCATGGCGGCTCCGCTGGTCAGGACCGGGCCGGGACCCGGGCGGCCCGAAGCATAGACCCGGAATGACTCGGAATCACGCGGGTTTCGGTCCTCAAGCCGCCGGTCGGACCAACCGATCCAGCCTTCCAGGACCGCCACTGAACCAGGAGGCTTTGATGACTCGTGCAACCGTCGCGGCGTTGGCCGCATTGATGTTCTTCGGCTTCGTCGCAGCGGCGACCGCCTGGCAGGGTCGCCTCGAGAAGTCCGTGGTGACCATCAGCCAGGTCCAGCAGCTGGCTGAGAAGGGCGACCACTTCGTGATCGAAGGGGAGATCACGACGAACGTCCGCACCGGCGTCGACAACGTCTTCATGCTGGAC
>SMWR01000126.1 GCA_004356735.1 Deltaproteobacteria bacterium | reverse complement strand
TCGCTGAGCCTGCCAGTGGGAACCGATCACGGCGACGGCAAAGTTCAGCAGCAGGCCGATCACGCCCACGTGTACGCCTTCGATGCGCTTGCTCCCCAGCAGCACACCCGAGATCGCAATCAGGCTGCCGAGAACGACGCCCGCCAGCGTCGGTGCGGCCCGCAGCCCGCGCCAGTGGAGGGCGAGCAGAAAGGCGGGCACACACTGGATCAGCAGCTCCATCTTGAGCTCGATCAGACCCCACAAGGAGACGTCGCGCGCGATCAGCGCGACGCCCGCCATGCTGACCATCACCCCCGCTGCGATCCGCTTGCCCAGCGCCGTCGTGTCGGACGCGCCGCGGGGGCGACCGAGCAGATCCTCGGCAAGCATCGACCCCAGCGAGAGCAGCACCGAGTCGGCCGTCGACATGATGGCGGCCAGCGCGCCCAGGAAGACGACCACGGACGCCCACATCGCCATCGGTCCAGCCTCGGCCCACTGACCCAGCAAGAGCGGCATCACGCCGTCCGCTTCGACCTGTCCCAGACCCTGCAGCCGCGGAATCGCCGCAAGTCCGATCAAGGTGACGACCAGTGTCGTGGTGAGAGGCATGAAGGTCATGATCGCCATGGATCGGCGCAGCGCCCGACCGCTGCGGGCGGCGTAGATGCGCTGGATCGCCTGGGGATAGACGACGCTTGCGAGCCCCAGCAACACGATGGTGCTGGCCCAGTTGATTTGCTCGCGCACGTCGGGAACGAGAACGGCTTCGGGCCGAACCTCGGCGACCCCCGCGGTCAGAGCGTGCATTCCCCCGACATCGCCGAGCAGCCAGCCGAGCAGTGCCGCGAGTCCGGCCAACATCAAGAGGCTCTGGGCCGCGTCCGTCCACGCCACCGCCCGCATCCCGCCCACCGTCTCGTACAACAGAACCATCGCCGCCAGCACCACCACACCGAGCTCGTAGGACACGATGCCTTCCGTCACGAGTTCGGCCATCACACCCATCGCCTTCAGCTGGGCAAAGAGAAAGTTCGCCATGGCGATCACCATCAGGCTGGCGATGGCCAGCAGCAGTGCGCGTCCGGCGCGCTCGTTGCCGAAGCGATGGCGGATCCAATCCCCTGGAGTCACGAAGCCGTGGGAGACCGCGATCGGGCGCAGACGCGGGACCAGCAGATGGAAGACGACGATGATCGACAACATGAAGCCCGTCGCCATGATCCAGGAGAAGCCACGGCGGTAGGCTTCGCCCGGATAGCCCAGCAGCGAATTGCCACTGTAGGCGGTGGCGTAGAGCGTCAGGAACAGCACGAAGACACCGAGTTCACGGCCGGCGAGGAAGTGGTCGGCCGGCGACGCGCTGCGCCGGGCGCGGCGCGCGCCCTCGGCGATCGCCAGCAGCAGCAGCAGATAGACGACGAGCGCCACCAGGCCGGTCTGGCCGAAGCTCAAGGTTCGTCCTCACCGGGCGCGCTGCTCTGATCGGGAATGTCGGTGATCAGCCAGGCCAGCGAGTTCAGCACCGCGGCCGCCACGTAGCAGAGAAGCGCAACGGCGACCCAGTCCGGCAGGCCCAGGAACTCGATCGGGACCGCGCCGGGCTCGCGATACCAGGGGATCGATGCCCCGAAGAGCAGCGCCACGGCGACGAGCAGAGCGATCCGCACCCGTCGCTTCAAAACAGGCTTCCGTCCGGACCAGAGTCCGCTTCCGATTCCGATTCCGACTCTGAACCCGGACCCGATTCCGAGGCGGGCTCGATGCAATCCGGGTCGTCGTGCTCTGGGCGGTTGACGCGTCGGCTCACGGCCCAGTACTCGAGGGCGTCGTCTGCGGACGGCTCGAACAGATCCATCAGGGCACTGGCGTCGGTCATGGAAGGATCGAGCCAGCGATCCCGGCCGGCGACTTCAATCAGGATGGGCATCCGGTGGTGGATGACCTTGAGACGATCGCTGGCCCGGGTGGTGAGCAGCGTACAGGTCTCGAGCCAGGCCTCATCCTTTGTCTTCCAGCGCTCCCACAGGCCCGCGATCGCGAAACAGCCGCGGTCGGGTCGTGCGATCCAGTTCGGCTGCTTCGCACCGGCGCCGGCAGACGTCCATTCGTAGAAGCCATCCACCGGAACCAGACAGCGTCGCTTCCTCATCGCCTCCCGAAACGATGGCTTCTCGGCCGCCGTCTCCGAGCGGGCGTTGATCATGCGAGAACCGATCTTCTCGTCCTTGGCCCAGCTTGGAACCAGTCCCCAACGGCGCATCTCCAGGCAGCGGCGGCCTTCAGCATCCGCCGTGATCGTCGCGATGAACTGACCGGGCGCAACGTTGAAACGCGGCCGGAGGTCGGGCGTCTCGTCCAGCTCGAACGCGCACTCGATTTCTTCCGGAGACGCGGTCAAGGTGAAGCGGCCACACACGGGTGCTTGCTTCCTCCCGTGGCTACAGTACCGCGTCCGCCCTCGCGATGGAGCCGAGCCGGAACCCGGCGAGAAGGACCAGAGCATGTCGCACACATCGGCTCCCGAAGCAGACACCCACCATCACATCGACATTCCGCGGCTCGTGACCCGCAGCGCAATCGGTGGAACCCTGATGGGACTCGCGAACCTCGTGCCCGGCATCAGCGGCGGCACCATGCTGCTGGCCGCCGGCGTGTACCCGGGCTTCATCGCCTCGATCGCCGAGCTGACGACGCTACGCTTCCGCACTCGCTCGATCGTGCTGCTCGGCACCGTGGCCGCCACCGCGGGCCTCGCGATCCTGTTGCTCGCCGGCACGGTCAAAGGCTTGGTCCAGGACTACCGCTGGGTGATGTACAGCCTCTTCATCGGTCTCACCCTGGGCGGCGTGCCCCTCATCTGGCGCATGGCGCGACCGGCCTCTCCCGCCGTCTTCATCGCTGCGGCTGCGACCTTCGTCTTGATGGCGGGAATGGCCCTCGCTGGAGGCGCCGGTATCGAGGACGAACGAAACGTCGCGCTGATCTTCCTGGCCGGACTGGCCGCTTCGTCGGCCATGATCCTGCCCGGCGTCAGTGGCAGCTATCTGCTGATCCTGCTCGGGCAGTACGAGAACATCCTGGGAACCGTCGACCAGCTGAAGCGCGGATTGTTCGGAGACGGCGGCGGTTTCTCACCGAACTTCGACCTGATTCTGGACGCCACGGGGGTGGTGATCCCGCTCGGTCTCGGCATCGTGGTCGGCATCGTGGGGATGAGCAACCTCTTGCGCTGGCTCTTGAAGCGCTACCCACACGCCACTCTGGGCGCCCTGCTCGGCCTGCTCTTCGGCGCTGTCATCGGCCTCTGGCCCTTCCAGGCCGGAAACCCTCCGACGCCGGGTGACATCATCAAGGGACAGTCGGTGACGATCGAGAACGCGAGCGGCTTCGACGTCGACGACTGGCCCGTGCGCCGCTTCGATCCGACCGGGAGAGAAGTTGCGAGCGCGCTGGGTCTGATCGGTGTGGGTCTCGCCGCGACCCTTCTGATCGGACGCTTCGGTGACGACGAGAGCGGCGAGAACTGAGTTCAGCCCCCGTCCGGGACCCATCGCGGCGAACGCTTCTCCCGGAAGGCGGCCATTCCCTCCGCGGCCTCCTCCGAAGCGAAGAGGGCTTCGATCTTCTTCTCGGCATGCTCGTAGGCCGTGGCCGGCCGCCCCGGGCGAGGAAGGCGAGCGCCCTGCCATTCCCATCACTCCAGCCTGGGCCATCACTCCAGCCTGGGGCTGGCGGAACACGCCCCTTGTCCATTCAGGGTACGAGACTTCCCTCTCAGCAGACTTCGGCAAGCGGCAACGGGTCGGCAGACCGCAAGCCCAACTCTCCGGTCTCTCAGAGAATCCACCCCGAGGCAGCAGCTTGCGCACGCTTCTTGCAAAGTACCGCCTCGGAAGAGTCTTCACTTGAGGAACCTCCCATGCTTCGATCAGACTGGACGACGGGCATCGCCACGGCCGGCCTGGCTCTGGGCCTGTCGGGCTGCTTCGCCTACAACCAAGGTGTGCGCGACATCGACCGTCATCCGACGGTCGACACGGGAGTGGGAGCCAGCATCCTCATGCCCGGCCAGGCGGCGCCCACCCTGCGACCCCAGCTGCCGGCCCGCGGCCACGGGCAGCCGGCCGGCAGCCACGGGCAGCCGGGGGCAGCTGGATCCGAAGCCGTCACAGCGGGCGTTGCCGCGACGACCTCGCCCCCGATGACGGCGATTGGTGGCAGCAGGATCGACGAGCAGACCCACCTGGAGTGGAAGGAAGAGCCCCAGTTCCACAAGTACCTGATGGCGCCCCTGGCCCTGATCGCCGCGCCCTTCAAGAAGTTGCTGGGCGAGTCGACGCCCCCGGAAACGGGTCCACCCGTTCCCGAACCGAGCATCGCCCGCCCCACGATCGAACCGAAGCCTGCGCCCCTGGACTACGAGACCGCTCAGCTCGAAGCCATGGAGCAGGAACTCAGCCAGCGCGCTCTGTCGTCGGCCGCCCGTCCGGGCGCGCCGCAGCCGCAGACCGCCGCTTCCACGGCCGGAGCGTCGGGGATCTCCATCGCGGACGAGCTGGCTGCCCTGCAGCGCTCGCCCAGCAATCCCGTGCCGCCGCGGGTCGTCATCCGACAACCGGTCGAGATCCACGACACGCCGACCTTGCCCAGCACCCGTCCGCCGCCGCTCACCACCCGGGAGCAGGACGTGGCGGACGGCATCGTCGACCGCAACGATGACGGCCGCATCGACATGTGGATCTACCGCACCAACGGCCACATCACCCGCAAGCAGCTCGATCAGAATTTCGACGGACGTCCCGACACGACCCACCACTACGATCCCGTCACCCACCAGCTCTCCCAGGTCACAGAAGACTCGAACCACGACGGCGCCATCGATTCCTGGACCGACTACCGGGACGGCAGTGTCGTCCGGCGCCGAGTCGACAGCAACGGAGACGGCAGCGTCGACACGTGGACCTACTACCGGAACGGCAAGATCGCCCGTCACGAACAGGACACAACCGGCGACGGTTTTCGGGACAGGGCCGGCTTTTATCGCGATGGTCGACTGTCGCACGAGGAACTCGACAACAACGCCGACGGTCTCATCGACATCACCAACCACTACGACGGCCGCGAGCAGCTCACCCGACGCGAAGAAGACACGGATCTCGATGGCAAAATCGACGTGATCAGCCACTACGAAGGCGGTCGTCTCGCGCGCAAGGAACTGCTCGGCGACACGGAATCGATCAGACGCTGAAACAATGCCGCGAACATTCGTACAGGGATTGGCTTTCGTGCTGGGATTCTGGATCGCCCTGTTGCTGTCGCCGTTCGCGGCCCGGACCGCCGAGAGCCCGGAGGCGATCGCGCCCTACGCCGGCCTCGAAGCCCGCTTCCACCAGAACGTGAACCGGATCCGGAACGGACGGCATCTGATCCCTCTGATCCGGGATGCCTCCCTCGATGTGGTGGCCCGTGCCCACGCACGCGACATGGCCGTGCGCCGCTACCTGAGCCACGTCAATCCCGAGGGTCAGAATCCGCTGCAACGGATCCAATCCGCCGGTATCGGTGGATTCTCCTTGGCCGCCGAGAACGCCGGACTCACGGACAAAACCGATCCCAACCAGGAAATCCTCCAGGGCTGGCTCGAATCGCCCGTCCATCGCAAGAACCTCCACGCCCCGCCCTTCAACCGGACGGGCGTCGGAATCGCCCGGGCCGCTGACGGCACCTACTACTACACGCAGCTCTACGTCACGGTTCCACGCGAACTGGCAGAGGCGCTTCGATGAAGACTTCGATCCTCCGTAGCGGAAGCGTCGTACTGGTCGCATGGGCCACTTCCCTGTTCGGCTGGGGCAACGCCCACGCCTCGGTCATCACCGGCGTCTGCCCGGACGGCAGCATGTTCATCGTCAGGAACCTGGCGGACATTCCATGTGCCGCCGCAAAGCGGGTGGCCCCCGATGACATGCCGCCGATCAAGCCGGAATATCTGCCGCGCCCCTATGGTTGGCAACGGTTCCAGCGCGAGCAGGACCCGAACAACCCGTACAACCTGCTGGAGGATCTTGAAACCCGGGACGCACAGCGGCCGCCGCCGCGAGCACCAACCTCGTCCCGGGCCGCGCTCAGCGAGCCGCCGCTTCCCAGCGTCTCGGAGCCCGCGCCGCCCCGAGTCCGGGACGGCGGCATCCAGCTGTCCGATCAGGAGATCGCCGATCTCATCCAGATCGTGCAGCTGACGCAGCAGCGAGCCCCCGCAAACCTGGAGATCGAGAGCAACGGATCCCCGAGCCTGCGGCTACAGCTGGCCCACTCGCGGGGCTTCGAAGCCCAAGCGAAACGCAGCTGGGCGAGCCACGGACCGCCCACGTCCGGCCCCGTGTTGCTGTTCACCGCCGAGGCCCTGGCCCCCGTCGTATTCCACCCGAACTTCACGTTTGCCCAGGGCCACACCGCCTTTCACGCCAACAGCGAAGACCCGAAGCAATTCGGAATGCTCGTCGGTCGACCGGGGGCCCTGGAAGCCGGGACGACCCTCCTGGGATACGTGGTCCTTCCCCCCAGCATCGACCTGGCGCAGCCGATCGATGTCTACTGGAACGACCATCGGCTGGCCGCGACGCTGCGTCCCTGAAACGCGGATCGGGTTCAGGCGTCCTTCGCTCCCTTCCCTCCCTTCTCGTCGCGAATCCGCAGCAGAGCACGCCGCTCTCGGGAATTGAGCTCACGCGCTTCGCCCTTTCGAAGCCGGCCCAGCTCCAGCGAGCCCAGGCGCACGCGCAACAAACGCATCACGGGATGCCCCAACACTTCGAGCGCCCGGCGGATCTGGCGTTTGCGCCCCTCCACCAACGTCAGCGTGAAGCGCGTCGCGTCGACCCTGGCGTCGTATCGGGCAGATCCAGTGCTTGCGAGCGCCGTCCGGCCGTCCTCGAGCTCGATCCCTTCGGAGAGCCGCTGCAGATCCTCGGGCGTCACGCGACCTCGCGCGGTCACGCGGTATTCGCGTTCGGTCTCGTGGGAGGGGTGCAGAATCTTCTGGGCAAGCGCACCGTCGTTGGTGAGTAGCACCAGCCCCTCGGTCTCGCGGTCCAGTCGACCTACCGGAAACAGACGGAGGCGCTGATCCGGAATGAAATCGAGAACCGTCTGGCGCTCCTCCGGATCGTGGCTGGTCGTGATCACGCCGCGTGGCTTGTTCAGCATCCAGTAGCGGAGCGGCTGTCGCTCGAGCGGCTCACCATCTACCGCCACCACGTCGTGAACCGGATCGGCGGAGGCGCCGAGCGTTGCCACCTCGCCGTTCACGGTGACCCGGCCGGCGCGCAGCAGATCCTCGGCGTGGCGACGCGAGCACACGCCAGCGGCCGCAATGATCTTTTGGAGGCGTTGCAGCGCGGGCTTCCGTTCGGGCGCGCTATTCGGCGAACGAGACGGCGGGCGAGACATCGGAGGCGGGTTCTGTCGGCGCCGACGCAACACCCTTCGACGCTGCATCGGAATCAGACCCGAAATCGGCACCCGCCTCGGTGGCGGCCGCCGAGGCGGACGTTTCCTCATCGTCGGAGTCCGACTCCGACAGCCCGCCTTCCGGAAACAGTTCCTGGAGATCGCGAAGGGTCGGAAGCTCTTCGAGCTTGTTGAGCTCGAAGACCTCGAGAAAACGCCGGGTCGTTGCGTAGAGCATGGGACGCCCGGGAACCTCGCGATGTCCCGCAATTCGAACCAGCTTCCGCTCGATCAGGCCTCGCACGACGGCGCCGGCATCCACACCCCGGATGGTCTCGACTTCGTACCGGGTCACCGGCTGCCGGTAGGCGACGATGGCCAGTGTCTCCAGCGCGGCCTGTGATAGACGCAGAGGCCGGGTCTTCTGGGTCTGCTGCAGATAGGGCGCAAACTCGGCGAGCGTTCGCACGCGATAGCCGCCGGCGACCTCGCAGATCTCGAACGATCGGTGCTGGGCAATGTAATCCGCGTTGAGCTCGGCCACCAGTTCCTTGGCCTTGGCAGGCTTCAGATAGGGGATGATCTCGGCCAGCCGTGCCGCGGAAATCGGCTCGGAAGAGCCGAGGATCAGGGCCTCTACGATGCGTCGCTTGTCCGATTGGTCCATCTGCTTCTCACCTCTCCTACATCACGCCCGCGATGCGTTCCGTCCATTGGTCCGCTGCGACGTCTTCGGGCCGGCGCAGATGGATCGGTCCGCGCGGCACTCTCGATTCGTCGAGGCTCTGAGAGAGGCGAAGCAACTGCAGCCGGGTGAGCTCGAGGATCGCAAGGAAGGTCGTCACGAGGAGGCTGCGGCTGCCGGTCCCGCCGTCTTCGCCCCGGATCACGTCGCCAAACTCGAGCGTGTCGCGCAGCTCCAGGGCCTTCATGACCACGACCATCCTGTCGCGCACGGTAATGGTTTCGATCTCGACTTCATGAGCGGCCCCGCTGGGGCCCTCCGCCTTCAGCGCCTGCCGGAACGCATCGAGAAGCTCGAACAATCCGACCTCGACCTCTCGCTGTTCATCGGGAACGGGCTCAGGCCCCGGGCCCCGGGCCGAGAAGACGTCGCGCCCGAGCAGCCGACGCTCACCCAACTGTCCCGCAACCTCCTTGAAGCGTTGATACTCCATCAGGCGGGCCACGAGTTCGGCGCGCGGATCAATTTCGTCGTCGGCGTCCGCGCTGCCGTCCGGCGGCAACAGCATCCGGGACTTGATCCAAGCCAGCGTCGCCGCCATGACCAGGTATTCGCCCGCCACATCGAGGTCAAGCTCGCTCATCAGCTCGATGTACGACAGGTACTGCTCGGCGACGAGGGCGATCGGGATCTCGGTGACCTCGACCTCGTTGAGTCGGATCAGGTGGAGCAGCAGGTCGAGCGGACCTTCGAACCCAGGCAGCTTGACCGCGTACGGTGATCCGAGTTCAAGGGGGTTCGCCGCCACAGCCGGACTCACGCCGGCGGAATTCGGCGAACCCTCGGGGGATACGGGCGAACTCATCAGGACTCCCGGAGGACGGGATCTTGTCGATGCGGGGGGACGGACCCGAGTATGGAGCATCGCCGGCGGGCCATCAACGCACCGGCCTGTTTCGCGCCTTGCCTGCCTTGGAGGGCCTCGAATGCGAACCACGGCGGGGAGTTCCGCCGGAACGCGATCCGATCTCACGGGCCAGGGCCAGCGCCTCTGCGTGCGTTCTCAGCGTCCCATCCAGGTAGGCCGTCCGGATTCGCAACAGCGCCTTGCCAACGGTGGGTCCCGATAGCCCCAGTTCGAGCAGGTCCGTTCCGCTCACCGGTAGCCGCCGCGCGCGGTCTTCGGAGGCGTATCGGGCGATGCGCCGCCGAAGCGGGCCCTCGACCTGGGCGTAGAGCGCGTGCAGGCTCTCCTCGTCGCTGCCGACCAGGGTCGCATCGATGGCACCTCGCCCCCGGGCACGCTTCAACACGCGCAACCACGCGTCTCTTCGCTTCGGATGATCGATGATGAGTCGTGCCTGATCGCCCCGCACCGCGAAACGCTGCAGGACTCGACGCCGCTGTGCGGGTGGCAGCGGCGCCATCCAGATCATCAGGCCACTGACCCAGGGCTTCCAGCGCGGGGCCGGCCAGGGCGCGTCGACGACGCACTTGCCCAACCGGCGCAAAGGAGCGACCTGGGCCCGGTCCAGCGAAAGACCCGGTTCCAAGACTCCCAAGACGTGCCAGTCGTCGAGCAATCGCAGGGCGCGGGACGGATCGGGACCCAGCGAAGCGTCATCGAAGAGCTTGACGATTTCGCGCCGCAAGCGGTCCCCGCTCACGCGACCGAAGGCACCGTCTCGTAGCGCGTTGCGCAGCGCACTTCGCGAGTCGCGGGTCAGACTGAAGCCGAGCCGCGGCGCCAGCCGGGCGGCACGCAGGGCACGGGTGGGATCATCGTGGAAGCTGCGACGATGCAGGATCCGAAGCCGCTTCTCTTCCAGATCGACCAGGCCGTTTTCGACGTCAACGATTCCCGCGTGAGACGAACGAGCCACCGCCGATAGCGGCAGCGCCATCGCGTTCACCGTGAAGTCGCGACGGCGCAGATCCTCCTCCAAAGTTCCCGGGGCTACGCTGGGCAGCGCGCCGTCGTGTGCATAGGCCTCGCTGCGCACCGTGGCCAGGTCGACTTCGGCGTCCCCAGCGCGAAGGGTCACCGTCCCGAACCGATCATGGGTGGTGACCTTGAGCTCAGCGCGGTCCAGCACACCGGCGAGCACAGCAGCGTCGATGTCCCCGAGGCGTTCGACGATCAAGTCGACGTCGCGCACCACCCGATTCATGAGCAGGTCGCGAACCGGGCCGCCAACCAGGTAGACGCGCAGCTTGCGCTCGTCGGCGGCCGACAGGATGTCGGACACGAGCGCCCTTGCAGCGTCGGGCAGGTGCTTCAGGACCTCGGCGAGAGACGGTCGCCTCACACGGGTCCTCTACGACGACCGCGCGGATGGTGCTCCTCGACGGTCTCCCTCAGGCGTCGGCGACTTACGTGCGTATAGATCTGCGTCGTGGAAAGGTCCGCGTGCCCCAGCATGCTCTGGACCGCGCGCAGGTCCGCACCCCCCTCCAGGAGATCGGTTGCGAAGGCGTGACGCAGGACATGAGGAGCCACTCGGTCTTGGGGAATTCCAGCGAGACGTGCAATGCGACGCAGCCGGTTGAAAAAATTCTGTCGCGTCATCGGCCCGCCAAGACGTGAGAGGAAGACGGCGTCCGAGTCCCTTCCACCGGAACGCGCCAGCACCGGGCGAGCCTGCTCGAGATAGACCGCGATCGCTTCGAGGGCGGGTACGCCGAGCGGCACGATCCGTTCGCGATTGCCCTTCCCCATCACCAGCACCCAACCGGCGCGCAGATCCAACGATCCCAGTGGCAGTCCCACCAACTCGCTCACCCGCAGGCCTCCGCCATAGAGGACTTCGAGCATGGCCCGGTCACGCAATCCCAGTGGCGTATCCAAGACGATGGCCTCGATCAGTGCCAGCACCTCATCGGTGCGGAGCAGCCTGGGGAGCTTCCGGTCGAAGCGCGGCGCAGACATCCCGTCCGAAGGATCCTGGTCCAACATTCCGGATTCACCCAGATGCCGCAGAAAGCGCCGCACTGCGACCAAGGCCCGCGTGCGACTGCGGGCGCCCAGACCCTCCGACTCCAGCTGCACGAGATAGGTAGTCAGATGTTCACGCCGCATGTCCTTCAGACGCCGCACCCCTTCGCCTTCGAGACAGGAAACGAAGCGGACCAGGTCTCGCGAGTAGGCTTCGATCGTCTTCGGCGCCAGCCCCCGGTCGACGGAAGCGTGGACCAGGAATGCATCCACCGCTGTGCCGAGCTCTCCGGCCCCTGTGACGATCTCAACC
>SMWR01000125.1 GCA_004356735.1 Deltaproteobacteria bacterium | reverse complement strand
GGAAGGCATTAAAAACCATATAGTGTCATCCCATTTCGAAGCCGCCGGAATCGCCATCGCGCAGCAGCGTTGCCTGGGGGTCGAGCACCGACGGCTGCTCGCAGGGACTTCGTGAGCGGTCGGGATCGGACCGTCTACTCGACCGGCCAGGGGCGCATCTGCCCCCACTGCGGCATGCAGGCCAACCAGTGCGTGTGCCGCAAGAACCCCCGCGGGTCCCGGGGCGACGGCGTCGTTCGCGTGCGCCGGGAGGTGAAGGGAAGGCGCGGTAAGACCGTCACCAGCGTGTCCGGCGTGCCGCTGCCGGATTCGGAGCTTCGGGACCTGGCCGCCGAGCTCAGGCGGCGCTGTGGCACCGGCGGTTCATCCAAGGACGGCGTCATCGAGATCCAGGGAGATCACCGCGACACCCTGGTGAGCGAGCTCGAGAAGCGCGGATTCACAGTGAAACGCGCCGGCGGCTAGCAGCCGGCGGCTCTTGGTCGCGGCTCTGAGCCGCGGCCAAGAGACGGGTCAGAAGACCGAGGCGCTGTGACAGAGGGTGCCGCCGTCGACCACCAGCGTCGTGCCGGTCACGAAGCGTGATGCATCACTCGCTAGGAAGACCGCCGCGCCCTTGACATCGTCCTCTTCGCCCGACCGACGCATGGGGATCTGCCGTTCGAACCGCTCGAGCTTGGCGGCGTCGTGGCGAACGTGATTCATCATGTCCGAATAGAATGGACCGGGTGCCAGCGAATTCACGCGGATTCCGTAGGGCGCCAGCTTCACGGCAAGCTCGCGCGTGAGGGCCGTTACCGCCGCCTTGCTCGGCGAGTAGGCGATATCGGGCTCCTCCTGCTCGGACGCGCCGCGGAACGCGGAGATGGACGTGATGTTCACGATGGAACCGCCGCCCTCCGCCTTCATGTGCCGGGCCACGCGTTGGGTCAGCAGCCAGAGGCCGCGCACGTTGACGTTGAAGACCTTGTCCCAGGCATCGACGGGAAACTCCAGGGTGGGTGCTCCCCAGATGGCGGCCGCGTTGTTGACGAGGACGTGGAGCCGACCGCGCTCGGCGCAGGCCCAGTCCGCGAGGGCGGCGATGTCGTCCTCGCCTGCCAGATCGGCCTCCTTCGCGGCCGCGCTGCCGCCCCGCTCACGGATCTCGCTGACGACCTCTTCGCACTTCGCGAGCTTACGCGATGCGATCAGGACGTGGGCACCGGCTTCGGCAAGACCCAGCGCGATATAGCGTCCGATACCGCGGCCGCCACCCGTGACCAGGGCCGTGCGGCCCGACAGATCGAAGAGTTCTCGAACGTGCACGCGCGCTTACGGCTCCCGGCAGAGCACGAACCAACTGCCGAGATCGCGGCCGCGACGCGCCGCCGAGCCGATGCTCACGTGTTCGGAGACACCACGAAGCGTGTCGATCATGAAGCCGTAGACGAAGCGCCCGAGCCCCTTCTCATTGGACTGGATCTCGGGCCATTCGTCGGGATGCTCAGTGGGAACCTGGTTGTAGTCGACCCAGACCTCGGTGCGGCCGGGATCCTCGTGGGCGATGAAGTAGCCGGGCCCGGTGATGGAAGCGAGCCATGAGGTGGGCTGGAAGTTGTAACCGTAGAGCTTGCCGGGCGCGTCGGAAGCGACGCCCTTCGGACGGCAGAAGTGCTTTTCGAAGTGGGTGAAGGCCGGGAGTGTGTTCTTTCCGAAGTGACGCACGGGCCGGAAGTCCCGGGCGCTTGGAGGAACGATGTCGACCAGCCGGATCGGTCGGAATCCGTCGACACCTGCATAGAGTCGGCGCTGCTCCGCCCGTCCGAGCGAGCGCGTCGCGGCTATCCGCGCTTCATGGCCCATGCCGTTCAGCAGATCGGCGACTTTCTGCGGCTCGATCGGGCTCGACCCGAGCAGTGACTTGAACTCGCGGATCGCGCCGGAAATTTCTATCGACATCACTGGTCTCCTCGCCCCCAAGGTACCGCTGCACAATCGGCACACCAAACGCACTCGAACCTGCCGGGGTTGACCCACAGGACTCCCCAGCGTGTTGGCCCGATCGTCCAGCAGCGGAATTCTCTCGTGAAATCGGACGGTTTGAGGCGTAGCCGCGCATCCCGAGAGCCTGTCTCTCGATGCAGTCGTCCGCTAGACTCCGAATCCTCTCGAAAGAGAGATCCATCAGCCAACCCCGTGGAGTGAAAAGGAGCCAGGCATGGGCGACTCGGCAGAACTTCGCGTGGGCGATCAGATCATCACTCTCCCGATCATCGAAGGAACTGAGGGCGAACGCGCCATCGACATCAGCAACCTCCGAAGCGAGACCGGCCTGATTACGCTGGACCCCGGGTACGCGAACACCGGGTCCTGCAGGAGTTCGATCACCTTCATCGATGGCGACGAGGGAATCCTTCGCTACCGCGGCATCCCGATCGAGGAGCTGGCCGAGAACAGCACGTTCCTGGAAGTGGCCTATCTGCTGATCTACGGGCAGCTTCCCACGCCCGATAATTTGCAGAACTTCGTGGAATCCATCACGAAGCACACGATGATTCACGAGGACTTCAAACGCTTCTTCGGAGCGCTGCCCAAGGACGCCCATCCCATGGCGGCCTGCTCGGCCGCGATCGGGGCCCTGTCGACGTTCTATCCCGATTCCCTCGATCCGCGCGACCCGCGCCAAGTCGAGATCTCGGTGCATCGGCTGATCGCCAAGACGATCACGTTGGCCGCGTATGCTTACAAGCACTCGATCGGCCAGCCCTTCCTGTATCCGCGCAACGACCTCACGTACGTCGGCAACCTCCTGTACATGATGTTCGCCACACCGTGTGAGCCGTACGAGCCCGACCCCGTGGTCAAGAAAGCCTTGGACCTGCTGCTGATCCTGCATTCGGACCACGAGCAGAACTGCTCGACCAGCACCGTCCGGCTGGTCGGGTCCTCCATGGTGAACCTGTTTTCGGCGATCTCGGCCGGCATCAACGCCCTCTGGGGCCCGAGTCACGGCGGCGCCAACCAGGAAGTCATCGAAATGCTGGCCGCGATCCGCGACCAAGGCATGACGACCCGTGAGTTCGTGGAGCGCGCCAAGCGCGGCGAGCCGGGCGCACGGCTGATGGGTTTCGGACACCGGGTCTACAAGAACTTCGACCCGCGCATGAAGATCATCAAGAAGGTCTGCTTCGAAGTGCTCGAGAAACTGGGCGTCCACAGCAGGCTGCTCGAGATCGCCGTCGAGCTCGAAGAAATCGCCCTCAAGGACGACTACTTCATCGAGCGCAGCCTCTATCCCAACGTCGACTTCTACTCAGGCGTGATCTACAACGCGATGGGTACGCCGTCGAACATGTTCACGGCGTTCTTCGCCATCGGGCGGCTGCCGGGCTGGATCGCCCAGTGGATGGAACTCCACCAGGATCCGGACTTCAAGATCGGCCGTCCGCGCCAGATCTACACGGGCCCGACGCTGACCCATTACTTGGCGGTCGACGAGCGCTGAGCGCCGCCAAGAACGAGCTTCGCATCTGCTGGATCGACGGACGGATCGCGCCTATCGAGCAGGCCGTAGTGCGCGCCGACGACTCCGCCTACTCCGAGGGGCGTGGCTGCTACACGACGGCGCGCATCGTCGCCGGCCGAGCGCGTTGGATCGATCGGCACGCCGCGCGTCTCTCACGTTCGGCTTCGCAGCTCGGCCTGGGCGACCTGGAAGAAGACCGGGTTCGGACGGCGATCCGGGAGTTGGCGTCGAAGGCCTTCGGTGACGGGGACGGCATCGTTCGCATGCAGGCGAGTCGCGACGGAGACGGCATCGTGCATCTGGTGGGTGTGCCGCGACGGCTTGGCGACGAGCCCGACCAGTGGAGCGCCATCCTCGTCGATCTCCCCCACACCGGGGGTGGACTCGCCCGGGGACTCAAGGTCTCGAGCCGGCTGACCATGGCCCTGGCCGGGGACGCCGCCCGCGAGGCCGGCGTCGAGGAGGCGCTACTCCTGGACGGCAACGGCTGGCTCGTCGAGGGGTCGCGCAGCAACATCCTGGTCGTGGCGGACGCCGACACCCTGGTGACACCGCCGCTGAGCCTGGGTGCCGTGGCGGGACTCGCGCGAACCCTGGTCCTCGAACGCGTTCCGAGCATCGTCGAACGCGCGGTCTCCGCCGAGGAGCTTCGCAGCGCGAAGGAGATCATCGCCGTGAACGCGCTACGGGGTGCGCGTCCGATCACGAAGCTCGACGGCAAGCCCATCGGAGACGGTGCGGCAGGCGCGTGGTCGAAACGGCTGAGCGAGGTCCTGGAAGCGGACTGACCCGAACCCCGGGACCTCGATGGGATTCGGCTCGCGGGACTCTGGACCCAAAGTGCGTGGGCGCCGCCGAGTGGTGTACGCTGCTGAACCCACTGTTTCGCAGGGAGACCGTCATGCAGATCGAAGGCAGCTCGGCCCTCGTCACCGGAGCCGGCTCCGGTCTCGGTGAAGCCACCGCGCGCGCGATCGTCAAACGGGGAGCGCGCGTGACCCTGCTCGACCTGGGCGGCTCGCGGGGTGCCGAGATCGCCGCTGACATCGGCAGCAACGCCCAATTCATCGAGGCCGACGTCACCAGCGAAGAACAGGTCACGGCCGCCGTCGACGCCGCCGTCGGCGCCTTCGGCGAGATTCGCGCGCTGATCAACTGTGCCGGCATCGGCTCGGCGCTCAAGACCGTGGGCAAGGACGGCAAGCCCTTCTCGCTCGACGTCTTCCGCCGCACCCTCGAGGTGAACCTGGTTGGCACCTTCAATTGCATCCGACTGGCGGCCGCGAAGATGGTGGGCAACGAGCCGGATGAAGGCGGCGAGCGGGGCGTGATCGTCAACACGTCGTCGGTCGCGGCCTTCGAGGGTCAGATGGGACAGGCGGCCTACTCGGCTTCCAAGGGCGGCATCGTCAGCATGACCCTGCCAATCGCTCGCGACCTGTCCCGCAACGGCATCCGCGTTTGCAGCATCGCGCCCGGCCTGTTCGACACACCCCTGCTCAAGGGACTTCCGGAAGACGCCCGCGAGGCCCTGGGACGCAGCATCCCGTTCCCGCCACGGCTCGGTCGCCCGCCCGAGTACGCGCTGCTGGCCTGCCATATCCTGGAGAACACCATGCTCAACGGTGAGGTGATCCGGCTCGACGGCGCCATCCGCATGCAGCCCCGCTGAAGCATGACCGCGCGCGACCTCGGAAAGCTCGCCATCACGCTTCCCGCTCCCTTCATCTCCAGCCGGGGCTGCGTCGAGCTGGCGCGGCGCGCCGATCAAGACTGGGGCTATGACGCCATCTGGCTGGCCGAGACCAACGGCGCCGATTCTTTCAGCCTCGCCGGCGCCATCGCCGTGGCCACATCGCGCATCACCATCGGCACCGCCATTGTCCCGGTCTACAACCGCTCGCCCGCCGTGCTGGCCATGTCGGCGGCGACCCTGGGCGACCTCTCCAAAGGCCGCTTCATCCTGGGCCTCGGCTCGTCGAGCCACGCCATCATCGAGAACTGGAACGGAATCCGGTTCGAGAAGCCCCTCGGCCACGTGCGCGAATCGGTCGAAATCATTCGTCAGGCCCTCCGCGGAGCCAAGACCCACTTCCAAGGCTCCCTGCTGCGTTCCGAGGGATTTCGCTTGGGCCTGGTTCCCAAGCCTCCGGTGCCCATCTACCTGGCCGCCCTTCGAGAGAAGATGCTCGAGCTCGCCGGGGAGCTGGGCGAGGGCCTGATCGTGAACCTCTTCCCGGTCACCGCGCTCCCGAAGATCCTCAACGCGTATCGGCGCGGCGCCTCGAAGGCCGGGCGCGACGCCAACCAGGACGAGGTCGTGTGCCGCTTCCAGGTGGCCGTGACCGACGACGTCCCGGCCGCGCGCCAGCTGGTACGGATGGCCTTCACCGGCTACGTGGCCCAGCCCGTCTACAACGCCTACTTCCGTTGGTGCGGCTTCGAAGCAGAAGCCATCGCCGTGGCCGACGCCTTCGGTCGGGGCGACCGCACAGCCAGCGCCGCCGCCATGACCGACGCAATGATCGATCGCATCGCGATCCTGGGCAACGCCGATGAGTGCCGCGAGAAGCTCGCCGAGTTCACGGCTGGCGGGGTAACCACCTCCGTGATCTCGCCCATTGCGACCAGCCGCGAAGCCGTGGAAGCCGTCTTCGAAACCTTCGCGCCTCGCCGAGGTTGCTGATCCCAGTGGCCGCTGCCCGTCGGGCGCTGCTGACCGGGGCCACGGGACTGCTGGGACGTCGCCTGACCTTTGCCTTGCAACGCGGCGGTTGGACGGTCCGAGCCCTCTCCCGATCCGAAGGCAGCGTTCAGCAGAGGCTTGGAGCAGCGGTCGAAGGCCTCGTCTGGGACGGCATCCACGTCCCCCCCGAGGCCCTCGAAGACGTCGAAGCCGTGGTCCACCTGTCGGGCGAGCCCGTCTTCGGCGGTCGGCTGACGCGCGCACGAAAGCAGCAGATCCTTTCCAGCCGGGTCGACTCCGCACGCTCGCTCGTCGACGCCATGGCGGCGCGGCAGCCCGCTGGGCGCCCCGCGGTCCTTGTCTCCGCGTCCGCGGTGGGCTTCTACGGCTGCCGCGGCGAGGAGGTGCTGGACGAGAGCGCGCAGCCGGGCCAGGGCTTCCTGGCCAACGTCTGCGTCCAATGGGAACAAGCCGCCCGAGCGGCCGAGGTCCTGGAGGTTCGTGTCGTATTGCTGCGAATCGGAATCGTGATGGCGCGCGAGGGTGGCGCCCTGGCGAAGATGGCGGTGCCCTTCCGCTTGCGGCTGGGAGGCCGGCTGGGAAACGGTCGTCAGTGGTTCCCGTGGATCCATGCGGACGACGTCGTCGGACTGATCGAGGCCGCCCTGGAGGATCCGTCTTACAACGGCCCGGTCAACGCCGTGGCGCCGAACCCGGTGCGTAACGCCGAACTCACCCGGGTGTTGGCGCAACAATTGGATCGCCCCGCAATTCTTCCCGCTCCGGCCCTGGTGATCCGTCTCGCGCTGGGCGAACTGGCCGATGAGCTGTTGGGAAGCCGACGCGTACATCCGGGCCGCGCCCTGGATGCGGGCTTCCGCTTCGCACACCCCACCCTGGAGGGAGCACTCGCCGAGGCCCTCAGTGAGCCGAGCGGGCGAACAGGGTCGGCAACACCTGCTTGACCGTGAGCTCCGTCGTGCCCGACGGAATCTCATAGAAGCCGAGGCGAAGTCCGAGATCTTGCGCGGGCGTGAAGCGCTCGCGGAAATCGTTCAGGAGGCGGTCGATGATCCCCCGCGCGCGGCACTCATCTACGTCGGAGAGCAGCATCACGGCGCGATCCCGCGTCATGCGGAATATGGTGTCGTCGACGCGCAATGCGCTTTCGACGAAGTCGACCAGCTCGGGAAACAGCAGATCCCCCTCGACGCCGGCGAAGCCGACGACCACCGACGACAAGGAATGGTTCTGGGCGAGATTCGCGGCTCGTCCGAGCATCTCGCGAAGCTTGCGGGGGTCGTCGTTTTGGGAACCGCTGATGGCCATTGCACCCATTATGTTTTCTGTATCGACGAGACCGCGCGAAATCTTGACGCGCCATGCCGAGATCTCGCTCGAACGGAAGCCTGAGACTCGCGCGACGACACGGGCCACGCCGACAGGAGTTCGCCGCAAACACGAGTAACAACAGCATCACTCTGCCGAAGCGAACCGGCAACTCGGGCCCCGGACCTGCAACCCAGAAGAACTCGACCCGCAACAGACCGGCAGGCCGAGAGAGCGGCCGTCTCCATCAGCCCCCTGCTAAGGTGGGCCGGTGCAACCGGAGAGACTCGAGAGAGCATTCGGCCTCCTGCTGGCGTTGACGCTGGGCCTCATCGTGCTCGGTGCGCTGGTACGCGCCAACCAAGCCGGACTGGCCTGCCCAGACTGGCCCCTGTGCTTCGGCGAATTCGTTCCGAAGATGGACCTACGAATCGGCTTCGAGTGGACGCACCGACTGGTGGCGGGCTCGATCTCACTGCTGTTCGTGCTCTTTGCGGTGTGGGCCTGGCGTGCCCCGGCCACACCTCAGAGCACGCGCCGCTTGCTCGTGCTGGCCGGCCTCCTGCTCGGCGTGCAGGTGCTGCTGGGCGCACTCACGGTCTGGAAGCTGCTGGCCCCCTGGACCGTCACCTCCCACCTGCTGACCGGCAACGCGTTCGCGGTCTCGCTGTTGTGGATCACTCTGTCGCTTCACGATGCGCGGGCGCCTACTTCCCATGCGCCTCCGGGCGCCGACGTGCGCGGGATCGTTTGGCTGGCTTTCGCGCTGCTGGTGCTTCAGATGATCCTGGGTGGACTCGTCTCTTCGCGCTACGCAGGGCTGGCCTGTCCCGACTGGCCCGCCTGCAATGGAGGCGTCTGGTTCCCCTCCTGGAGTGGCTCGGTGGGCCTCCACCTGCTCCACCGTTGGAACGCCATGCTGCTGCTGTCGGCCCTGTTGGCTGCCGCCATCGTCGCACGCAACGCTCGTCCCGGGCTCCGAGGACTCTTGTGGGGCACACTGGCGCTGGGAGGGGGCCAGATCCTGATCGGCATCACCAACGTCCTGACCGGTCTTCCGGTGGAGGTCACGGGTCTTCACTCCGCGCTCGCCACGGGACTGGTTCTCACGCTGTCGGTCGCGGTCCGTGACTGCTGGCGATCGTCGTCCCTCGCATGAGTCGAAAGATCGCGACCCACACCGTATTGATCCTGTTGAGTCTGGTGCTGACCGCAGCCGCCCATGCCAAAGCCCGCGGCCCGTGCAGCGAGCAGCTGCCGCCCGCCGGAACCCTCGGCTGCATCGGACGTTTCGAGAATCCCGAGGACGTGGCCTACGTACCCAGCGAATCGGCTCTGCTCGTGAGCGAGATCGATCTGCACGAACAAGGCGGGGCTCTCAGCCTGCTTTCACTGGGTCCAGCGGGTGAGCCTCTCGAATTCGTGCCATCGCGGGTCTGGCCAGGCGGTGTCACCGCACCCGACGGAAGCGGTGACGAGGACTGCAAACTACCCTCGGCAAAGAACTTCAAGCCCCACGGCATCGACGTCGGCAAACCCGAAGCGGACGGCGCCGTGCCGGTCTTCGTCGTGAACCATGGCAGACGGGAATCCGTCCAGATCTTCGCGCTCCAGGAAGGCATCCTCACCTGGCGCGGCTGCTACCACATGCCGGACAACGCCTCGGGCAACGACGTCGCCGTCGGCCCGAACGGCGAGCTGGCGGTATCCGACTACCAGCCGACCCAGAAGGGTCTGGCGAACAGCTGGTATGCAATCAAGGGGGGGCTCGGGTTCGAAACCGGCTCGATCTTTACGCGCCGGCCCGGAATCGACACCGGCTGGGTCGAGCTCGAGGGCAGCGCGGGCGTCAACCCGAACGGCGTGATCTGGTCCAGAGACGGCAAGAGCATCTTCTTCACGGAAACCGGAGCGGGCGCCGTGCGCCGCGTTCCCTATGGCGACGGGCCGGAGCCAGGCCGCATCGAAATCGAGGGCTATCCAGACAACCTGTCGCGCGGCGCAGACGGCCGGATCCTGGTGGTGACCCACCATTCGGGCTTCGCGGTCCTGCTCTGCCGCTTGCGGATGCTCCCGTGCCGCAGCGGCTGGTCGGTGTTCGAAATCCAGCCCGATCTGACGGCCAAAACCGAGCTGCTGAGCCACTTGGGCGACGAGCTGGGCGGCGCGGCCTCGGTCGCGATCGCCCAGGACTGGATCTACATCGGGGCCATTTTCGACGACCGGATCGGCATCTGGCGGCCCGGCACCGACTAGTCGGCGATGCTACAACCCTCTCGCTGATGCGTTCCTTCCAGGTCTTTTCGTCCATGTCGCCGGAGCAGGCGACCCGAATGCTCGGCGTCCTCAAGGAGAAGACGCCGGGGATGTACGTCCAGGCCCTGGTTGCCGCCAGTGCCGCCATGAAGGCACGCCCCCGGTTTCTCCAGAAACAACCGGTCGAGAAACAGGCCCAGGCCGTTCGCCGTGCCATGGCACGCGTCACCAGCGACGCGGCCGCCAGCGAGATCCTGGCCGTCTACTTCCTCGAATGCCGCAAGGAGTTGCTGGTGGAGTGGCTCGACTCGATCGGGCTCGCCCACGAAGACGGCATCCTCGAAGCCGACGCACCGCCGCAGCCCGAGGACGCCAGCCTGAAGAAGGCGGCCAACGCCTTCCTCTCCGCTGTCGACGACGCCGACCGCCCCCTGCTACTCGCGGCCTTCGCGGCCCAGGACTCCGTCGACTGGCCCGTGCTCGAGTCGCTGCTGGCCGAGCGGTCCTGATGTCGTGGGCGAAGCCACCACGGCGATCTCCGCCTGTGTGATCACGCTCAACGAAGCGGATCGCATCGAAGACTGTCTCGAATCCCTCTCCTGGTGCGACGACATCCTGGTCGTCGATTCCCACTCGACCGACGCGACTCGCAAGCTTTCCGAAGAACACGGCGCGCGCGTGATCGAGCGCGATTGGCCGGGACACGTGGCCCAGAAGGAGTTCGCCGTGCGCGAGGCGCGCCACGACTGGGTGCTGTGCATAGACGCCGACGAACGGATCTCGGCCGAACTGCGCGATGAGATCGAAGCGCTGCGCAAGCGGGACCTCGCGGAGCACGCCGGCTGGCAGATGCCGCGCCTGTCCTCGTACCTGGGCCACTGGATCCGGCACGGCAGTTGGCACCCGGACCGGAAGCTGCGGCTCTTCGATCGCCGCCGAGGCCACTGGACCGGACGCGACCCCCATGACCGGGTGGAGGTCGAAGGCTCGGTTGGCAGGTTCAGTGGAAAGCTGCTCCATCACCCCTACCGGAGCTTCGCCGACCACCTCGCCACCATCGACCGCTACACCACGACCATGGCACAGGGCCTCCGCGCCGCGGACCGCCGCGCCCGCCTC
>SMWR01000124.1 GCA_004356735.1 Deltaproteobacteria bacterium | reverse complement strand
CGCATCGATCTCCCCGCTGGCCAGCGCGTTGAACACCACCGTCGAACCGAGGCTGTCGCGAACCTCGACCCGCTGACCGGCGGCTTCGAGGCGGTTCGACATCAGGCGCGACAAGATGTACTGCTCGGTGAAGGTCTTGGCGCCGAGAACCACCGACGACTCGCCAGCACGGGCCGGCCCTATCTGTACCCGCACTGCGAACCCGAGCGCCGTCAGCAACACGGCTCCCACGAACAGGGCACGCCGCGGATCTCTCCGACGCGCTGCCGTCTCTGCCAGGCGGATCAAGCCGTCGAGGGAGATGGCCAGCGCGGCCGCTGCAACGCAACCCAACAGAACCGCCGACATGTTCTGGGTCTGAAGTCCGCTGAAGATGTAGTTGCCGAGGCTGGTCGCACCCACCGGAGTCGAGAGCGTCGCCGTGCCGACCGTCCACACTGCGGCCGTTCGCAGACCCGCAACGATCACGGGCGACGCCAGCGGAAACCGGACTTGGCGCAGAATCTGGCCCTCGGTCATGCCGATTCCACGGGCCGCCTCAATCACGTCCCGGTCGACCTCGAGGGCGCCGGTGACGGTGTTGCGCAGGATTGGCAATACGCTGTACAGGATCAGGGCCAGCAGCGCAGGCACGACGCCGATGCGACCCAGCAGCGGCACCATCAACGCCAGCAGCGCCAGCCCCGGAATCGTCTGGATGACACTGGCGACAGCCAGCACGGGTCCCGCCAGGCGTCGAACCTGGATCACCAGGGCCGCCAAGGGCAGGCTGATGGTGGCTCCCACCGTCAACGCGGCCACCGTCAGCAGGAAATGGCTCGACAAGTAGTCGGGCAAATGCGCCAACGGCTCTTGTAGCTCGAGCCAGCTCACGAAGTCGACTCACCGGGGTGAGCCATGGCATGCAGGCGGTCCGCGTGGCGCCGCGATGTCTCCAAGAGTCGCGCCACCTCGGGCGTCGCGGGCGACGCGAACAATTCCGCGGGCGTTCCGAGTTGCAGGATCCGGCCGGCGGCGAGGACGGCCACGCGATCCGCCAGCAGCAGCGCTTCACTGACGTCGTGGGTCACCAGCAGGATCGTCAGCCCCAGGCGTCGTCGCATGGCCAACAACTCTTGTTGGAGCGCATCCCGGGTCAGCGGGTCGAGTGCGCCGAAGGGTTCGTCCATCAGCAGGATCGACGCTTCCGCCGCCAGCGCCCGCGCCACGCCGACACGCTGCTGCTGTCCGCCGGACAGTTCATGCGGTCGCCGGTTCCGATAGGACGCAGGATCGAGCCCGACCAGTTCCAGCAGCTCGTCGACGCGAGCTTCGATACGAGTCGCTTGCCAACCGAGCAGGCTCGGAATCGCGCCGACGTTGGCGGCCACGCTGCGGTGCGGAAACAGCCCGATGCCCTGGAAGACGTAGCCAATCCGCCGACGCAGACCGACCGGATCCTGGTCGGCCACGTCGCGGCCTTCAATCAGGATCCGTCCGGCGCTGGGCTCCACCAATCGATTGATCAGCTTGAGCGTGGTCGTCTTGCCGCAACCCGAGCTGCCCAGCAGCACGACGATCTCGCCCGAGTCAATCTCCAGGGAGAGGCGATCGACTGCGCAAACGCCGCTGGGCCAGACCTTGGACACCTCGCGCAGCGAGATCATCCAACCACACTAGCCCGATCGAGGGCCCGCCGCGTTCGATCCGGTAGAGGGCTCCGCTTCGCCAGCCAGCAGGACTCGCTTCCGTTCGAGTCCCCAGCGATAGCCCCCCAAGCCGCCGTCGCTTCGGATCACCCGGTGGCACGGAATCGCCACCGCAACCGGGTTGGCCGCACAGGCCTGGGCCACCGCGCGGGCGCCCGCAGCAACACCCAACTCGCGCGCAACGCGGCCATAGCTTCGCGTCTCTCCGCGCGGAATTCGGCGCAGCGCATCCCAGACACGCTTCTGAAAGCGGCTGCCGCTTACATCGAGCGGAAGCTCCAGAAGCGGGCTGTGGCCATCGATGTAGGACACCAGCATCTCGCACCAGACTTTGAGTGCCACGGGGTCTCGACGCAGCGCAGCGAATGCGAACTCGTGGTGCACTTCGCGCTCGAGCTCCGATTCTTTGTCTCCAAAACGTACGTGGCACACTCCGCGCTCGGTGGCCGCCAGCAGCAACTGGCCCGGTTGGCAAGCAACGATGTCGAAAACGATTTCTCGATCCTGCATGAAGGGACCTCCGATTCGCCCAGGCCTGGACGACCTCCACAGCCTGACGCCGATTCGGCCGGTTACTGGCCAGAATCGGACGTTGCCATGGGAAGGAAGGTCGTGTCCGATTCCGGCGAGTCTCGACCGTCCGGGCTGGCATACTTCCGACATGGACCTCTCCCCCGACGCTTGTTACCGCGCGCTCACCAGCCGGGACGCCCGATTCGATGGCCGCTTCTTCATCGGGGTCCGAAGCACCGGCGTCTATTGCCGACCGATCTGCCCGGTGCGCACACCCCTCCGTCGCAACATCACCTTCTACCCCTGCGCGGCGGCGGCCGCCGAGGCCGGCTTCCGACCCTGTCTGCGCTGCCGACCGGAAACCGCGCCCGGAACCCCAGCATGGCGCGGCACCTCGGCCACAGTCTCCCGAGCCCTGCAACTGATCGGCGAGGGCGCACTCGATCGCAGTGGCATCCCGGAGCTGGCCGACAGGGTCGGGATTGGCGAGCGCCATCTGCGTCGGCTCTTCGACCTTCACGTCGGCGCCAACCCCGTCTCGGTGGCCCAGACCCGTCGCATCCACTTCGCCAAAAAGCTGCTCGACGAAACGCGGCTTCCGATGACCGAGGTGGCCTCGGCCGCGGGGTTCTCCAGCCTGCGTCGATTCAACACCGCCATGCGCGAGACCTACGGGCGCGCGCCGCGCGAACTCCGTCGCGGCCGGGGGAGCCGACCCGAGACAGAAGACTCCAGCCTCCAGCTTCGCTTGGACTACCGGCCGCCCTTCGATTGGCCGGCAATGATGAGCCATCTACAGGCGCGTGCGCTTCCCGGTGTCGAACAGGTCGACGCTGACGTCTATGTCCGGAGCATCGAGATCGGCGGCATGTCGGGCCGGATCGAGGTCGGACCGGCCCAACAGGACCACGCCGTGATGTTGCGGGTGCCGGCCCGATTCAGCCGCCATCTGATGGGGATCGTCGAACGGGTGCGGCGCAGCTTCGATCTCGCCGCCGACCCGGCGGAAATTCAGCTCCAGCTGGGGCGCGACCCGATGCTGAGAAAAATCATGTCTGCGCACACGGGCTTGCGGGTGCCGGGCGCTTGGGACGGCTTCGAGACCGCGGTGCGCGCCATCCTTGGTCAACAGGTCAGCGTCGCGGGCGCCACCACGCTGGCTGGACGCCTGGCCCGGCAGTGGGGCGAGAAGCTGGATGATCCGCGCGGCGAGGTGGTGCGGACCTTTCCGCGGCCCGAGCGACTGGCCCGCGTCGACCTGACCCGGCTGGGCGTGGTTCGCACGCGGGCCCGGGCCATCCGGACCCTCTCACGCGAGGTCGCAGCCGGTCGCATCCGGCTCGATGCGTCTGCGGACGTCGACCAAACCTGTCAGGCCCTGCTGGCGATCCCGGGAATCGGTCCCTGGACGGTGCAGGTGGTCGCCATGCGAGCACTGCGCGATCCCGATTCTTTTCCGGCCGGCGATCTCGGCCTGCGCCGCGCCTTCGAGCTTCAGGGCCAGACACTCGACGCGGCCGCGATCGAGGCCCGCGCCGAGGGGTGGCGACCCTGGCGCGCCTACGCAGCCGTTGCGCTCTGGCGCTTCGAAGGCCTCGAAGCGAGGCGAGGCCTTCAGGCATCCTCGACGGTCGACAAGAACTCGAGCAGATTGCCGTCGGGATCGCGGCAGTAGATCGACCGCCCGAGCTGGCCATCGGCGGCCGGCCGCGGCACCGGGCCCTCTTCAATCTCGATTCCGTGGGATTCGAGCAAGGCGACCGCGTCCTCGAGCGGCGCATCCCAACGGAAGCAGACGTCGCCCGACCCGGGCATCGGCTGGCGCGCGTGGGGCGAGACTTCTCTTCCTGCCTGATGCACGTTGATGACGTTGGCACCGACACGCATCGAGATGATGGGAAGCTTGCCCGCCCGCCACAGCTGCTCGTAGAGGATCTCGCAGCCGAGCACCCCCCGATAGAAGGCAATGGTCGTTTCAATGTCCTGGACCGTGATGGCCCAGTGGTCGAAACCGCGAATGCTCATGCCTCGAGCGGGAACCCGTAGACCTCGGCGCAGTTGTCACAAATGATGCGACGCATCGCCTCTTCGCCAAGGCTCGCCAGCGCTGAAGCGGCGATCGTGGGCCGCGAATTCGGCCAGGTGCTGTCTCCGTGGGGATAGTCCGAGGCCCACATGACGTTCCCGATGCCGATGCGGGGAATCAGCTCGACGCCCAGCTTCTCGTCCTCGTAGGTGACGTAGACCTGTCGCGAAAAGATCTCGCTGGGCAACATCTCGAGGCGGTGGTCCTTCGTCTGCTCATAGTACTTGTGGTGCTCGTGATCCATGCGCTCCACCACGTAGGGGATCCAGCCGAGACCGGCCTCGCCCAGCACGAGCTTGACCTTCGGACGCTGCTCGAGAATTCCCGAGAAGACCATGCCGGACAACACTTCGTCGAGCTGCATGGGAACCACCGCCACGAAGGCCGGCATGCGCCACGAGCCCGGCTTCGGCTTCAGGCTGTGGGTGCCCGGGCCGAGATGCACCGAGATCGGGAGCTCGTGATCCTGCGCAACATCCCAGAAGCGCTGCCACGAATCCTCGAAGATCGCGTCGGCGCCCTGAAACTGGTGGACGATGGCGCCCCGATGTCCGAGCCGGGCGGCGCGCTCGAGCTCGTCGGCCGCCGCCTTGGCGTCGTGACTCGGAATGTCCGCGAGCAGCAGCAGACGATCCGGGGCGTACTGATTGAACTCGGCGCCCCAATCGTTGTAGGCCCGCATGCAGGCGGCGCGAAGCTCGGCGTCTTCGATCCGCATCTGAGTCGTCATCGGGCTGTAGACCACCTGGGCGTGTACACCGTCCCGGTCCATGTCCTCGAGCCGTTGCTCGGGCGTGCCCGGACGAAAGCCGTGCTCCTCAGCACGGATGTAACCCGTCGACTTGCGCCCGCTCGGACTGACCGGCTTCCCGTCGATCACCCAGAACGGACCGTCGTCCGTCTCGACCACCTTCGGTCCGCGCGCGCGCAACGCCTGGGGCAGGCGTTTCTGATACAGGTCCGGCGGAAGCACATGGATGTCCATGTGGTCGTCGGCGGAGATCAGCTTCTGGGCGGGGTCGAGCGGCACGAGCACTTCCTTTCAAATCTGACGGTGCATCAGATTAGCGTGTTCGCAGGGAATTCGGGAGGCCGGGCCAAAAATCGACCCAGGTCGACCGATTGCCATGGGGTGTCCCGTGGGGGCCGCGGGGGAATCGCCAGGGACTCGGATCGCCCGAATGAGGACCCGCGAGACTTCGAGCGCGACGGCCCACCCATCCTTCGAAGGCGCTGTCGAGCCGGTCCCCGCCTTCCTGAAGCGGCGAATTGTGGTCGCGCCGAGCTAGAGCGGCAGGTCTCCTGTCGCGGTGCG